>NZ_JBWKEQ010000009.1:84390-206156 GCF_056435365.1 Kitasatospora sp. NPDC043949
ACCCACACCCGCCCCCCCCCCCGCCCCCCCCCCCCTTCCTCGGGGGGGGGGGGGGGGGGGGGGGGGGGGGGGGGGGGGGGGGGGGGGGGGGGGGGCCCCCCCCCCCCCCCCCCCCCCCCCCACCCGCCCCGTCCCTCCCACCCCCGTTCCCGGGATCCCGTCCGCTCCTGTGAGCCCGTCCGCTCGTGCGCGCCCGCTCGGTCCCGCTAGCCCTTCCGCGGCAGCAGCCGGACCAGGCCCACCAGCACCAGCTCCAGCGCCGCCAGCGCCGTCACGCTGCGGCCGAACGCGGCCGCCGGGTCGCCTCCGCCGTAGTAGAGCAGGCCGATCAGTGCGATGCCCAGCGCCCCGCCGACCTGCTGCACGGTGGCCAGCACCCCGGCGGCCGACCCGACCAGCTGGGGCTCGACCCCGGCCAGCACCACGGAGGTCACCGGGGCGATCACCAGGCCCATTCCCAGGCCGTCCACGAACAGCCCCGGCGTCAGCCACCACACGCTCCCGCCCGGCGCGCCGTACACCGCGAGGGCGAGCAGGCCCAGCCCGACGGCCATCAGCAGCCCGCCGACGGCGATCGTCCGGGCCCCGCCGAGCCGGGCGGCGACGCGGTGGGTGGCGTTGGAGGTGAGCAGGTAGCCGAGGCCGATCGCCGTGAACACCAGCCCGGCGCCGAGCGCGTCCAGGCCGCGGCCCAGCTGGAGGTACAGGGCGAGCACCAGGAAGAAGGACGCCTGGCCGAGCCAGAAGGCGAGCTGGGCGAGCAGACCGGCGCCGAAGGCCCTGGTCCGGAACAGCCGGGTGTCGACCAGCGGGGCGGCGGGGCCGGAGCCGCTGCCGGAGTCGGTGGCGGAGCCGGAGTCGGGGGCGGTGGCGGAGTCGGGGGCGGAGCCGGGGGCGGTGGCGCGGGTCCGGGTGCGGTGCTGATGCGCCACGAAGCCGGCCAGCAGGGCGACCGCGCCGCCCAGGCAGAGCCAGGTCCACAGCGGCCAGCCCTGCGCGGGGCCCTGGATCAGCGGCAGCACCAGGGCGGTCAGCGCGGTGGTGACCAGCAGCACGCCCACCGGGTCCAGGCCCGGCCGTTGCGGGGCGCGCGACTCCGGCAGGCAGCGGCGGACCAGGGCCAGAGCGGCCAGGCCGATCGGCAGGTTGATCAGGAAGCAGCTGCGCCAGCCGAGGCCGAAGAGGTCCGCCCGGATCAGCAGCCCGCCGATCAACTGGCCGAACACCGCGCCGACGCCCATGGTCAGCCCGTACCGGGCGAAGGCCCGCGCCTGCGCCGCGCCGCTGAACGCCGTCCGCAGGATCGCCAGCACCTGCGGGCCCATCAGCGCCGCCGCCAGACCCTGCACCACCCGGGCGCCGACCAGCGCGGCGGCGGTGGGGGCGAGGCCGCAGCCCGCGGAGGCGAGGGTGAACAGGGCCAGGCCGAGCCCGAACACCCGGCGCCGGCCGTACCGGTCGCCGAGTCGGCCGGCGGTGACCAGGCCGGCCGCGAGGGCCAGGCTGAATCCGGCGATCACCCACTGGACGGCGGCCGGTCCGGCGCCCAGGTCGGCCTGGACGGACGGGACGGCGACGTTGACGACGAAGAAGTCGAGGGCGGTCATGAAGGTGGCGGTCAGGACGACCGCCAGCAGGCCGCGCGGGGCGCCGGCCGCCGCCTCGGCCCCGGGCGCGGTGGTGCTCGCGGCGGTGCCCGCGGTGCCGGGCGCATTGTCGGGCGCATTGCCAGTCGCGGTCGATGGGCGGGCGGTCAGGGCGGAGCTCATCTCGGCTTCTCCTCAGTGGGGTTGGGGGGAGTGGGTCGGGGGCGGTGGGGGTCGCCCCCGACCCGTCCGGCCTGCCGTCAGGCGCCCGGGACGCGGTCCAGGAAGCCGTACACCGAGCCGATCCGCCCGTCCGGCGAGGCCACCAGGACGTCGAAGCCGATCACCACCGGCTCGGCGCCGGCCGGCCCGAGGTTCCAGGTGAACCGGGCGATGTCGTGGTGCGCGTCCACCGGGCCGAGGGTGAACTCCAGCCCGGGGAACTGGGCCTGGGCCGCGCCGATCAGCGCGTCGATCGCGTCCCGGCCGGCGACGGCGGCCAGCGGGTCGGTGTACCGGCCGTCCACGGCCCACACCTCGTCGATCAGCTTGCGGCGGGCGCCCGGGTCGGTCTCGTTCCAGACCGCGAGGTAGCGCTCGGCGAGCTGCTGGAGGGCGGTGGTGGTGATCTCGGTCATGGTCTTCTCCCGTGTCCCGGTGGGTGGTTGAGCGGCTCGTTCCCGCTGCTCACCAAGGTAGGGACGGGCCGGCGCGGGCGAATCAGTCACGTATCGGCATGGGGGTACGTAGCGTCCGGCGGGGGGGTACGTAGGTGTGCTCGGCGGGCCCGCCCGCACCTGCGGCCGGGAGGGCCTCGGTAGGGTCGGGGGCATGCTGTACGGGAGGGAACACGAACAGTCCGTCGTGGCGGGACTGTTGGACGCGGCACGCGAAGGCCGCAGCGGGGTGCTGCTGCTCCGGGGCGAGCCCGGGATCGGCAAGACCGCGCTGCTGGACCACGCCGTCGGGCGGGCGGGCGAGGCGTTCCGGGTGATCCGGGCAGCGGGCGTCGAGTACGAGGCGGAACTGCCCTTCGCCGGGCTGAGCCTGCTGCTCGCGCCCGGCCTCGACCGGCTGCACGCCCTGCCCGGGCCGCAACGGCGCGCCCTGGAGGCGGCGTTTGGACTCTCCGAGGAAAGCGCCCCGGTCGACCGGCTGCTGGTCGGGCTCGCCACCCTCGGACTGCTCGCCGAACTCGCCACCGAACAGCCCCTGTTGTGCGTCCTCGACGACGCACAGTGGCTGGACGACGCCTCCCTCGACGCCCTGCTGCTGGCCGCCCGCCGGCTCCAGGCCGAAGGAGTCGCCCTGCTGCTCGCCGCCCGCACCGGCGGCGGCGCACCGGAACTCCCGACCACGGGCTTCCCCGAGCTCCGGCTGACCGGCCTGCCCGAGCCCGACGCCGCCCGGCTCCTGGACCACCGGGCCGGCCCCGGCCTGCCCGCCGCCGTCCGCGAGCGGCTGCTCGTCGAGGCGGCCGGCAACCCGCTCGCCCTCACCGAACTCCCCATCGCCGCCGGGACGCAGGCGAACACCCACGGCTCGCCGCCGCCCGCGCCCGGTGGCCTGCCGCTCACCAGCCGGCTGCTGATCGCCTTCCACGGCCAGGTCACCGGCCTGCCCCCGGCCACCCAGACCCTCCTGCTGGTCGCCGCCGCCGAGGAGACCGGCGAACTCGACGTCGTCCTGCCCGCCGCGGCCGCCCTCGGCGTCCCCGCCGAACACCTCGGCCCCGCCGAGGAATCGGGCCTGGCGAGCGTCACCCCCGACCGCCGGATCGCCTTCCGCCACCCGCTCCTGCGGGCTGCCATCCTGCAACGCGCCCCGCACCACCAGCGGCTGGCGATTCACCAGGCCATCGCTGGAGCACTGCCGGACGGCGACCGCCGCACCTGGCACCAGGCCCACGCCGCCACCGCCCCCGACGCCGCCCTCGCCGACGCGCTGGAACGCACCGCCGTCCGCGCCGAGGCCCGCGGCGCCCACGGCGGCGCCGCCGCCGCGTACGAGCGGGCCGCCCGGCTCACCCCGGACCGCGACGCCGCCACCCGCCGCCTCGTCCTGGCCGCCGAAGCCGCCACCGAAGAAGGGAAGTTGGTGCGGGCCGAGACGCTCGCCGACGAGGCCGGGGCCCGCACCGACAACCCCCTGGCACACGCACTGCTCGACCAGGTCCGGGCCACCGCGCACTTCTGGCGCGGCTCCTACCCGACCGCCTACCGGCTGCTGCTCGACGCCGCCGGCACCGCCATCGAGGCGCCACACGCCGCCCGGATGCTGTTCCAGGCCTTCCACACCGCCTGGTACGCGGGCGAGGAACCGGTGATCGCCGTCCTCGACCGGCTGGCCGCGCTACCGCTCGCCGACGACGCCCCGCTCGCCCCGCTCGCCCGCCACCTGCCCGCCGCCGTACTCCCCGCCCTCGGCCGGCCCGCACCACAGCCGCCCGCCGCCCGCGACACCGCCGCGGCAGCCCGCAAGGCCGGCGCCGAAACCCCCGTCGACCTCGTCCAACTCTGCGGCGCCACCCTCATCCTCGGCCGCGACGACGAGACCGCCGAACTCGGCGGCGAACTCGTCACCGAAGCCCGCGCCAAGGGCACCATCGGTGTGATGCCCACCCTCCAGTTCTTCCTCGCCGAGGCCGAACTCTTCCACGGCCGCCACCGCGACGCCGAAGTCACCGCCACCGAAGCCCTCGCCCTCGCCCGCGACACCGGCCAGCACCAGTGGACCAGCCAACTCACCGCGCTCCTCGCCTACCTGGCCGCCCTCGACGGTGACACCGACCGCTGCACCCGGCTCACCGCCGAATCCCTCGCCACCACCGGCCCGCAGACCGCCGCCCCCGCCGCCGGCCGCCCCTGGGCCCACTGGGCACTCGCCCTGCTCGACCTCGGCCACGGCCGCGCCGGCGACGCCGCCGACCGCCTGCACACCCTCACCACCGGCCCCCACCGGCACCACGTCAGCGCCACCCGGGCCGTCCCCGACCTGGTCGAAGCCGCCGTCCGGTTCGGCACCCCCGAACGCTCCGCCGAACCCTACGAACGCTTCGCTCGCTGGAGCGCCGCCGCCGACCGCCCCTGGACCGAAGCGCTCCGACTCCGCTGCCAGGCACTGCTCGGCCCCGACGAATTCGCCGAATCCGCCTACCGCGCCGCCCTCGACCTCCACGAAGGCACCCACCGCCCCTTCGAGCAGGCCCGCACCGCCCTCCTCTACGGCGAATGGCTGCGCCGCTCCCGCCGCCGCACCGACGCCCGCCCCCACCTGCGCGCCGCCCTCGAAACCTTCGAACGCCTCGCCGCCCACCCCTGGGCCGCCCGCGCCCGCACCGAACTCACCGCCACCGGCACCCCGGCCCCCACCACCAGCCCCACCGGCACCCCCGACTCCCCCCTCACCCCCCAGGAACTCCAGATCGCCCGCCTGGCCGCCCAAGGCCTCACCAACCGCGAGATCGCCGCCCAACTCTTCCTCAGCCCCCGCACCGTCGCCCACCACCTCTACAAGGCCTACCCCAAACTCCACATCACCTCCCGCACCGACCTCCCCACCACCCTCTGACACCCCACCCACACCAAAGGGCCCTCCCGAACACCTCCGGCAGGGCCCTGCTCTCCACTCGTCGGTTCGCTACTCCTTGGCCCCGATGCCACCTTCGTCGCCGAGGCCCCCGTCCTGGGCATGCTTCCATCCCTGGGAGTGGTGCTCTCGGTGATACGCCAGGTGCGACTGGTCGATCCGATGGCCATCAGCCTCGCGCAGCCTCCCAAGGCCGGCACCTGTGGCGCGGTCGGTAATCGTCAGGTCATCCGCGATGGACAGCATGCCGAAGTCGAACAGCGTGTGGTGGTTGGGGCACAGACACAGCACGTTGCCCGCGAGATCAGGCCCGTTGTGCGGCTGCCCCAGGGCCCGGATGTGAGCAGCCTCTGCGTAGGCACTCGTGGGCGTGGCAAGTCGGGTGCCGCACACCTGGCAGGTGAAGTCATGGACGCGCTTCACGAAGTTCGCCACCTTGGTACTGCGGACGATCCGCTGAATCGTCGCTTCCAATCGCGTCGGCGTCTCCCTGCCGACCGGCTCCTGAAGCGTGGGACCCTCGCTCACGGTTTCCTCAGAAGCGATCTTTGCGAGCCGGTAGCGCCAGATCGCGAAGCTGGACTGACCGGTCTCGCGCCAGAAGTCTTCGACACGAAAGAGCCCGTCGTAGCGGTAGCCAGTGGTGGGCGAGTGCTGAGGATCGCCTTGTGAGCCGCGTACGACTCGCACCGGGATGCCAGTAGCCATGCTGGTCGCCAGCGCAGCGTTTCCGCGGGTGAGCGTCTGGTCGCCCACCTGCTGGCCTGTGTCGGCATCACGGCCCCCTTGTCCGGTGTAGACGATGACGTTGCCGTGGTCCAGGTCGTCCTCATAGCCGCCAGACACGACAATCGACTCCGCACCGAGCTTCTTGGTGCCACAGATGCCTGCCTGCAGCGGCCGGTGCACGCCTGCCTCGCTCAGAGCCCGCCGATTCACGAAGACGCGTCCGGCCGCTATCCCCGGTATCGACCCGAAGCCGTCAAAGCCGGTGGGGACAGTGAGAAGGGTGTTTATCCGCAAAGCTGTCGGTCCTCTCAGCGCTAAAGAAACGGTTCACCAAGGCGTCGACGGTCTGCTGCTGACCTGGCTGGCCGGAGACTCGTCGACGCGCAAGACAGCCACTGCCGCGCAGCGGGCGTTTACCCGACTCGTCTCCGACATCGGGTCCTCGATCGATCCGCCAAGCGATCTATATTCGCGCAACGCGTACAGGCTCGCTACGGTTCCACCGCCTGAAGCCCGGTCAGCCCTGGGCCGAGGGGCCAGCTGTCTGAGGGCTTTCTCCGGAAAGTCTCCGGGGGCCCTGGGGAAAGCAGTCAGGGCCGGTAACCCTTGCGGGTCACCGGCCCTGAGCTGGTGTTACTGGGTCGGGGTGGCGGGATTTGAACCCACGGCCTCTTCGTCCCGAACGAAGCGCGCTACCAAGCTGCGCCACACCCCGGTCCTGCGGTTTGTTGCTCCGTCTCCTTCGCAACGAGTAGAACTCTACCGGACGCTCGCCGAGACACGAAATCCGGTTCTTGGCGGGCGTCCGGTGCAGGTCAGCGGGGGGCCGGGGTGAGGGTGAGGAGGGTTGCCTCGGGGGGGCAGGCGAAGCGGACGGGGGTGTAGCGGTTGGTGCCGCAGCCGGCGGAGACGTGGAGGTAGGAGCGGCGGCCGCCGGCCTGGTGGGTGGAGAGGCCCTTGACCCGTCGGGCGTCGAGGTCGCAGTTGGTGACCAGGGCGCCGTAGAAGGGGATGCAGAGCTGGCCGCCGTGGGTGTGGCCGGCCAGGATCAGCGGGTAGCGGTCGGCGGTGAAGGCGTCGAGGACGCGCAGGTAGGGGGCGTGGACGACGGCGAGGGAGAGGTCGGCGTCGGGGGAGGGGCCGCCGGCGACCTCGCTGTAGCGGTCGCGGCGGATGTGCGGGTCGTCGAGGCCGGTGAATTCGAGGTCGAGGCCGCCGATGGTGAGCCGGCCGCGGGTGTTGGTGAGGTCGAGCCAGCCGGCCGCGTCGAAGCCGTCGCGGAGCTTCTCCCACGGGTTGTGGACGGCGCCGGTGATGCCGCGGCGGCCGGTGCCGTCGGCGTTGTTGAGGCCGTGGGCGCCGCTGCGCATCGCCTGGAGGTAGCGGGCCGGGTTCTTGCGGGCCGGGCCGTAGTAGTCGTTGGAGCCGAAGACGTAGACGCCGGGGAAGTCCATGAGGGGCCCGAGCGCGTCCAGGGCGGCGGGGACCCCGAGGGGGTCGGAGAGGTTGTCGCCGGTGTTGACGACGAGGTCGGGGCGCAGGCCGGCGAGGCTCTGCAGCCAGCGCTGCTTCTTGCCCTGCCCGCTCACCATGTGGATGTCGGAGACCTGCAGTACCCGGATGGGCCGGGCGCCGTGGGGCAGGACGGGGACCTCGACCCGGCGGAGCCGGAAGGAACGGACCTCGTACCCGACGGAGTAGGCGAGGCAGGCGGCGCCGGCGGCGGCGAAGCCGAGGGGAACGGAGTACAGCGGTCGCATCGCTCCATGCTCTCAGACGGTGGATCAGCCGGTGAACGTCCGGTGGCCGTGCGCGGATACGGGGCCGCAGGCGGGTCCGTTACGTGCCAGCGGGCCCGTTGCCTGCCGCCGGGCCGGTTAATGGCAAGCGACCGAACGTCGCAGGTGGGAGACTCGGGGCCATGACGACGCTCAAGGCGAAGCTGCACGAGGACCTCACGGCCGCGATCAGGGACCGGGACGAGCTGCGCTCGTCCACCATCCGGCTCACGCTGGCCGCCGTCACCAGCGAGGAGGTGGCGGGTAAGGCGAAGCGCGAGCTGTCCGATGACGAGGTGCTGAAGGTGATCGGCCGCGAGGCGAAGAAGCGCCGGGAGGCGGCGGAGGCGTTCGACACCGCCGGCCGGGTGGAGCAGGCGGCCCGGGAGCGCGAGGAGGGCGAGGTGCTGGCGGGGTACCTGCCCAAGCAGCTCTCCGACGAGGAGCTGACCGCGATCGTGGCGGACGCCGTCGCCGAGAGCGGGGCGGCCGGTCCGCAGGCGATGGGCGCCGTGATGAAGCTGGTGAAGCCGAAGGTGGACGGCCTGGCGGAGGGCGGCCGGGTGGCCGCCGCGGTGAGGGCGGCGCTGACGGGCTGAGCCCCGCCGCAAGGCCCGAAGGGCGCCAGCGGCCAGGGCCCGGATGGCACCGTCCGCGGAGCCCGAAGGGGCGCCCTCCGAGAGTGATCTCGGAGGGCGCCCCTTCGTCGTGTCGTGCCCGGGTCGGGGGCCGGTCAGCCGTTGTTGCCGCCGTGCTTGCCGCCGTTGCCGTTTCCGCCGTTGCCGCCGTTGCCGCCGTTGTTCCCGCCGATGACGCCCGGCGGGAAGGTGAACCCGCCGCCGATCATCCCGCCGGCGTTGTTGCTGCCGCCGCCAGGGTTGCCCCCGCCCGGGTTGCCGCCGCCGGGGTTCCCGCCCGGGTTGCCACCGGGGTTGCCGCCCGGGTTCCCGCCCTGGGGCGGCGGGTTGCCGCCGGGCTGCTGCTGGGCGGGGTCGGCCGGCGGCGTGGCCCCGCCGGTCTGGTTGGCGTTGGGGTCGGTCTTGGGCGCCGGGTCCGGGATGTTGATGGTCTGGATCTGCTCCGGGGACGAGCCCTTGAGGGCCTGGTTCATCGCGAGCTGCCAGATCGGACCGGGGCCGTCGGCGCCGAACACCTCGTCGAAGTGCTTGCCGCCGATGTTGATGTTCTTCATCTTGACGCCGCCGGCCGGGCCGCCGAGCCAGACGGAGGTGGCCAGCGACGGGGTGTAGCCGCTGAACCAGGCGGCCTTCTTCTCGTCGGTGGTACCGGTCTTGCCGGCGATCTGCCGGCCGTCGTCGAGCTTGAGCGCGGCCGCGGTGCCCTTCTCGGTCACGTTGAGCAGGACGGTGTTGAGGGCGTCCGCGGTCTGCTCGGAGAAGGCCTGGCTGCAGGTGGTCTGCGGGACCTTGACGTCCTTGCCGTCGACCGTGCTGATCTTGTTGATCGCGATCGGGGTGCAGTACTTGCCGCGGGCCGCGAAGGTCGCGTAGACGTTCGACATGGTCAGCGGGCTGAGCTCCAGGGTGCCGAGGACCATCGAGGGGACCTCCTGGAAGGCGTCGCCCTTGGCGGACTGGGTGATGCCCAGCTTGTTGGCCATCTGCTTCATCGCGCAGAGGCCGACCTGCTGTTCCATCTGCACGAAGTAGGTGTTGACCGAGAGGGCCATGGCCTGCTTGAGCTCGTACGGGCCGATCTCGCCGGCCGACTCGTTCTTCACCGTGGCCTTGGGCTTGTCGGTGTTCCTCCAGGTGCCCGTGCAGGTGGTCATCTGCGGGTAGTCGATCTTGTTCTCGGAGGGGAACGGCTGGGTGGGCGACAGGCCCGACTCCAGGGCCGCCGCAGCGAGGATCGGCTTGAACGTCGAGCCGGTCTGGAAGCCGTTGCCGCCGCCCATCGCGGAGTCGACGTTGAGGTTGACGACGGTCTGGTTCTTGTTCGGGTCCAGGCCGTACGGGCGGGTCTGGGCCATGGCCAGGATCTTGCCGGTGCCGGGCTCCATCATGGTCGCGGCGGCCGAGACCGTGTCCGTCACGTTGACCTTCTTGGTGACGGCGTTCTGGGCGGCGGCCTGCTTGTCCGGGTCCAGCGTGGTGTAGATGTTGAGGCCGCCGGTGTCCCACAGCTTCTTGCGGTCGGCGGCGCTCTTGCCGAACGCCGGGTCCTGCTTGACCACGTGGCGCACGTAGTCGCAGAAGAAGCCCATGCCGGCCTGGGCGGTGATGCAGCCGTTCTGCGGGTCCTTGAACTTCAGGCCCAGCGGGGCGGCCTTGGCCTCCTTGGCCTGGTCCGGGGTGATGTGCTTGTTCTCGAGCATCTTGTCGATCACGACGTTGCGGCGCTTGACCGTGTTGTCGGGGTAGCGCACCGGGTCGTAGGACGACGGGTTCTGCACCATGCCGGCCAGGGTGGCGGCCTCGGCGACGGTCAGGTCCTTGTTGCTCTTGCTGAAGTAGCGCTGGGAGGCGGCTTCGATGCCGTAGGCCTGGTGGCCGTAGAAGGTGATGTTGAGGTAGTTGGTGAGGATCTGGTCCTTCGACAGGTCCTCTTCCAGCTTGATCGCGACCTTGAGCTCCTGGATCTTGCGACCCAGGGTCTTGCGCTGCGCCTCCAGCACCGCGGCCTGGTCGTCGCCGGCCTTCTCGACGTTGACGTTCTTCACGTACTGCTGGGTCAGCGTCGAGGCGCCCTGCGAGGTGGTGCCGCTCTCGGCGTTCTTGCCGATGGCGCGGAGCACGCCCTTGAGGTCGACGGCGCCGTGCTCGTAGAAGCGGGCGTCCTCGATGTCGACCTGGGCGTGCCGCATGAACGGTGACATCTGGTCGGCGGTGAGGACGGTGCGGTCGCGCTCGTACACCTTGGCGATCAGGCCGCCCTTGGCGTCGAAGATCTGCGTCGCCTGGGTGAGCGGCGGGGTCTTGAAGTCGTCGGAGATGTTGGAGAAGCTCTCCGCCGTGTCCTTGGCGGTCAGCCCGATGGCGCCGACGGCGGGCAGGGCGAGGCCTGCCAGCAGGACTCCGGAGAGCACGCTGACGCCCAGGAACTTCACTCCGTGTCCCGCGATGTCGAGCGGCGACTCGCGGCGCTTATCGCGCGGAGCTCCGGTGTTGCCTGGGGGCTGGGATGCCTGGGGGCGCTTCGGTGCCATGAGGAGAACCCTACGTCGCGGAATCCCGCCCACAGGGGCAGGTGTTCCCCTACGCTTGTCACAAGCTTGCGACAGCTTCGGTGCGTCAACACCATTCACTCTTGTGAGTGCAGAGACTTGCCCGAATTGCCCGATATTAGAGGGTTTTTGAGGCAGCTGTGGCCTGCTGTACCCGTGTGAACGGTAGCGCTCCGTGATGACACGCGTGGCGAGAGTTGCCGCGTCGCGATTGACAAGGCTTGCGACCTGCGATCACTCCAACGAGTGAGCTGACCGGTACCCATAGTCCAATCGGGTCATTCGAGATTGAGCCCGGAGGGGCTGTTGCTCGCTGTCGTTCTTCCGTAACGTCCTCAACTGGCAACGGTGAATATGCCGTTGCCGCCGTGGGGGAGCCTCGATACGGGAGAGGACGGCGCCGGGATGGGCTGGGTTGACGACTGGAGTGCGCAGGCCGCCTGCCGCACGAGTGATCCGGACGAGTTGTTCGTCCAGGGGGCGGCGCAGAATCGCGCCAAGGCGGTGTGCAGCGGTTGCCCCGTCCGCACGGAGTGCCTGGCGGACGCACTGGACAACCGGGTCGAGTTCGGGGTCTGGGGCGGGATGACGGAGCGCGAGCGCCGGGCGCTGCTGCGCCGCCGCCCGACGGTCATCTCGTGGCGGAGACTGCTGGAGACGGCCCGCACCGAGTACGAGGAGTCCCTCGCGACCGGCGTGATACTGACGGACTACGCCCAGGCGGGCTGAGCACACCGGCGCGGTGCGGACCCGCGCCGTGGCAGACCGGTGCCGGGGGGCCATCGGGCTGAGGACATCGGTGCCCAGCGCACCCGTGTCCGGCGCACCCGCGCCGAGGACGTTCGCGCCGAGGACGTTCGGGCTGAGGACATCCGTGCCGACGACGTTCGCGCCGGGCGCACCGGTGTTGGGCGCCCGGGCCGGGCCGGTGCCTACGCGGTGCCGCTGAGCCGGTCCCCGATGGCGCGCAGCCCGTCCAGGTCGTGCACGTCGCCCGGCAGCGCGGCGACCTCCACGATCGGCACGTCCGGGTACACGGAGACGAAGCGGTCGCGGGTTCGGCGCTCCCGCCCCATGATCTGCATCCGTTCGGCGTGCAGCCTCAGCAGCCCGGCCGCGAGCAGTTCGGCCTCGGGCGAGGCGTGCTCCGAGCCGTTCTCCTCCAGCGCCTCGGCGGCCGCCAGCGCCCGTTCCGCGGTGAGCTGCGGCGCGCCCGAGCCGTGCACCCGGTTGAGCACCAGACCGGCCAGCGGCATCCGGTCCGCGGCGAGCCGGTCGACGAAGTACGCCGCCTCGCGCAGCGCGTCCCGCTCCGGCGCGGCCACCACCAGGAACGCCGTGCCCGGCGCCTTGAGCAGCTGGTACGTGCGGTCGGCGCGCTCGCGGAAGCCGCCGAACATCGAGTCCATCGCGCTGACGAAGGTCTGCACGTCGGTGAGCAGCTGGGCGCCGAAGATCTTGCCCAGGGTGCCGGTGATCAGGCCCATGCCGGCGTTGAGGAACCTCATCGCACTGCGGCCGCCGACCTTGGCCGGGGCGGTCAGGATCCGGATCACCCGGCCGTCGAGGAAGGAGCCGAGCCGGTTGGGCGCGTCCAGGAAGTCCAGTGCGGAGCGGGACGGCGGGGTGTCGACGACGATCAGGTCCCATTCCTCGGCATCGCGCAGCTGCCCGAGCTTCTCCATCGCCATGTACTCCTGCGTGCCCGCGAAGCCGGCCGACAGGGACTGGTAGAACGGGTTCTCCATGATCGCCTTGGCCCGTTCGGGCTCGGCGTGGGCGAGCACGACCTCGTCGAAGGTCCGCTTCATGTCGAGCATCATGGCCTGCAGCTCGCCGTTGCCGGTGACCCCCTTGACGACCCGGGGGGTGTTGTCCAGCTCGGTCAGGCCCATCGACTGGGCGAGCCGGCGGGCCGGGTCGATGGTCAGAACGACGACCTTGCGGCCGCGTTCGGCGGCCCGCAGGCCGATCGCCGCGGCGGTGGTGGTCTTGCCGACGCCGCCGGAGCCGCAGCAGACGATGATCCTGGTCCTCGGGTCGTCGATCAGCCCGTCGACGGCGAGCCGGCTGCCGGCGGCCCGGACACCGCTGCCGCCGTCGCCGACCCCACCGCTGCTACCGCCGCCGTGGGCCCGGCCGGCCCCGCCGTTCCCGCTGGTTACGTTGGTTCCGTTGGTGGTCACGCCGCCCCCTGCCGCTTCAGTTGGCCCGCCAGCCGGTACAGCCCGCCGAGGTCCACGCCCTCGCCCAGCAGTGGCAGTTCGTACGTGGGGAGCCGCAGCTGCTGGAGGTCGGCGCGCTGCTCGCGCTCCAGCTCGACCCGCTCGGCGTGCTCCCTGGCCTGCTCCAGCAGCGGGTCGAGCAGCGGCTCCACCGCCGCCCGGACCGTCTCCGGCTTGCGCGAGCGCCCGCCGAGCCCGGCCTCGCCGAGGGCCAGGGCGACCTCCTCGCGGTGGTTCCCGTCCACCGCGGCCACCGCCGCGGCGTCCAGCACCGGCGGCCGGACCATGTTGACCATCACCCCGCCCACCGGGAGCCTGGCCTCGCGCAGCTCGGCGAAGCCGTCGACCGTCTCCTGCACCGGCATCTCCTCCAGCAGGGTGACCAGGTGCACCGCGGTCTCCGGCGACTTCAGCACCCGCATCACGGCCTGTGCCTGGGTGTGTATCGGCCCGATCCGGGCCAGCCCGGCGACCTCGGCGTTCACGTTCAGGAACCGGGTGAGCCGCCCGGTCGGCGGCGCGTCCATCACGACCGCGTCGTAGCGGCGGCGGCCGTCCGGGCCCTTGCGCCGGGCCGCCTCGCAGGCCTTGCCGGTGAGCAGGACGTCCCGGACGCCGGGCGCGATGGTGGTCGCGAAGTCGACGAAGCCGACCTTCTGCAGCGCCTTGCCGGCCCGGCCGAGCTTGTAGAACATCTCCAGGTACTCGAGCAGCGCCTGCTCGGGGTCGATGGCCAGCGCGAGCACCTCGCCGCCGCCTCCGCCGCCCCCGTCGTCGGGGGGCAGGCCCAGCTGGGCGCGGGAGACCGCGGCGATCCGGCGCTCCTCGTACGGGAGGGCGGCGATGCCGAACAGCTCGGCGATGCCCTGGCGCCCCTCGACCTCGATCAGCAGCACCCGGCCGCCGTCGGCGGCGAGCGCCAGCGCCAGCGCGGCGGCCAGCGTGGTCTTCCCGGTGCCGCCCTTGCCGCTGACCACGTGCAGCCGGACGCCCTCCCAGTCGGGGTCGCGCCGGGCCGCCTGGCCGGGGGTGCGTGCCACGCTCCGTCTCCGTCCGTCTCGTGGGCCGGGGCCGCTCCGTCGGCCGGCCCGAACTACCGGTGCCCTCTCGCGAGGGTAACCAGGGAGCGCGCCGGATGCCCGGAGCACCAGGGGGCCGGGCCTGAATCATGCCCCCTTTGTGGGCCACCTCACACGCCGGTCCGTGGGCGGCGCCGATCGCCGTGGCCGCTCGTCTAGAGTCTGGCCATGACCAAGTGGGAATACATGACGGCGCCTCTGCTCGTACACGCCACCAAGCAGATCCTGGACAACTTCGGCGAGGACGGCTGGGAGCTCGTCCAGGTCGTGCCGGGCCCGAACCCGGAGCAGCTGGTGGCCTACTTCAAGCGGGAGAAGAACGCATGAGCAAGGTCGAGGCCAAGCTCGCCGACCTGGGTCTGACCCTGCCGCCGGTGGCCGCTCCGGTCGCCGCGTACGTGCCGGCCCTGCGCTCGGGCGAGTTCGTGTTCACCTCCGGCCAGCTGCCGGTCGTCGGCGGCAAGCTGCCGAGCACCGGCAAGGTCGGCGCCGAGGTCTCCCCGGAGGAGGCCAAGGAGCTCGCGCAGACCTGCGCGCTGAACGCGCTGGCCGCGATCAAGTCGGTGATCGGTGACCTGGACCAGATCGAGCGGGTCGTGAAGGTGGTCGGCTTCGTCGCCTCCGCCCCCGACTTCACCGGTCAGCCGGGCGTGATCAACGGTGCCAGCGAGCTGCTGGGCAAGGTGCTGGGCGAGGCCGGGGTGCACGCCCGCAGTGCGGTCGGCGTCGCGGTGCTGCCGCTGGACGCCCCGGTCGAGGTCGAGCTCCAGGTGCGCGTCAAGAGCAGCTGAGCGTGATCGCGAAAGGCGGGGTTGGGCCTGTCCAACCCCGCCTTCGTGCGCTTAGCATCCGGGCATGGACCATCGAGCGACGACGCTCCCGATGCCGCCCGGTTGGCCCGCCCGGATCCGGGCGGTCGACTCCGGCGTGCTGACCCCGCCGGTGCCCAGGCTCGCCGCGACGGTCGTGCTGCTGCGCGACGCGGCCGCCGGGCCGCAGGCGTACCTGCTGCGCCGGCGCACCTCGATGGCCTTCGCGGCCGGCATGTACGCCTACCCGGGCGGCGGGGTGGATCCGCGCGACGCCGAGGTGGAGACGGGCTGGGCCGGACCGGCACCCGAGGAGTGGGCGCGACGGCTCGGGGTGGACGCCCGGACGGCACGGGCGGTGGTCTGCGCGGCCGTCCGCGAGACCTTCGAGGAAGCCGGCGTCCTGCTGGCCGGCCCGGACGCGGACAGCGTCGCCGCGCCGCGCGACTGGAGCGCCGAGCGGGCGGCGCTGGAGGCGCACGAGCTGTCCTTCGCCGAGTTCCTCCGCGACCACGCTCTGGTGCTGCGCAGCGACCTGCTGGGCGGCTGGGCCCGCTGGGTCACCCCGGAGTTCGAGGAGCGCCGCTACGACACGTGGTTCTTCGTCGCGGTGCTGCCGGCCGGGCAGAGCGCGGCCCTGGAGGTCGGCGAGGCCGACCGGGTGGCCTGGCTGACGCCCGCCGAGGCCGTTCTCGGCTACCGGGAGGGCCGGTTCGGGATGCTGCCGCCGACCGTGACGGTGCTGCGCGAGCTGGCGCCGGTGCGCACCGCCGCGGAGGCGCTGACCGCGGCCTCCGGGCGGTCGCTGGAGCCGGTGCTGGGCCGGGCCGAGGTCCGGGGCGACCGGATGACGGTCCGCTGGCCCGGGTACGACGAACTGACCATCGACGGGGACTTCCCCGAGGACGCCTGACCGACCGGCGCCGCCCTCGTCGGCACTGTCGCCCGACGACGCCGACGACGCCGACGACGCCGACGACGCCGCCGAACAGACTCGAAACAGAGAGGACCGACGCCCGATGACCCACAACGCCGTGGCTCGCCGGACGGCACCCGAGCTGCCCGCCCGCCGCCTGATCCCCCGTACCCCGGCCTGCGAGAGTCCGGTCCCGTTCGTCGAGGCCCAGCGGCCGCTCGTCCGGGTCCTGCCGCTCAGGGCCCTGCACCGGCCCGGCGGGGACAACCGGTGAGCGGGCTCCTGCCGGGCGACCCGGCCGCCACCATCGACGGCGAGGCCACGGCCCGGGCGCTGTGCGTGCTGGCGCCCAACCCGTCGCCGATGACGCTGGACGGCACCAACACCTGGCTGCTCTCCGAGCCCGGCTCGGACCTCGCCGTGGTGGTCGACCCCGGCCCGCTGCACGAGGGCCACCTGCGCCGGGTGGTCGACCTCGCGGAACAGCAGGGCAAACGCGTCGCGCTGACCCTGCTCACCCACGGCCACGCCGACCACTCCGAGGGCGCGGCCCGCTTCGCCGAACTCACCGGCACCGAGGTGCGCGCGCTGGACCCGGCGCACCGGCTGGGCTCCGAGGGCCTGGTCAACGGCCAGCGGCTGGACGTCGGCGGCCTCGACCTGCGGGTGGTCGCCACCCCCGGCCACACCTCGGACTCGCTGACCTTCCACCTGCCCGCCGACGCCGCGATCCTCACCGGCGACACCGTCCTCGGCCGTGGCACCACGATGGTCGCCCACCCCGACGGTCGGCTCGGCGACTACCTGGACTCGCTGCGCCACCTGCACACGATGGCCTCCGCGCACGGTGTGCGGACGGTGCTGCCCGGCCACGGTCCGGCGCTCGCGGACGCGCTCGGCGCCGTCGACTACTACCTCGCCCACCGGGCCAACCGGCTCGCCCAGGTGGAGACCGCGGTCGAGGCCGGCTGCCGGACCGCGGACGAGGTGGTGGCCCGGGTCTACGCCGACGTCGACCGGGCGCTCTGGCCGGCCGCCGAGCTCTCGGTCCGGGCGCAGCTGGAGTACCTGGAGGAGCACGGGCTGATCCCGGGCCTCGACTGATCCCGTCGCGCGCGGGGCGGGCAACGGAACGCCGAAGGGGAATGCCGAAGGGGAACGCCGAAGGGCCCGTCCGAGCGGACGGGCCCTTCGGCGTTTACGGCGTGAAGGCGTGAAGACGTGCGCGCCGAGGTCAGCGCGAGCGGCGCGACAGCCGCTCGACGTCCATCAGCACCACCGCGCGCGCCTCCAGCTTCAGCCAGCCGCGGCCGGCGAAGTCGGCGAGCGCCTTGTTGACCGTCTCGCGGGAGGCGCCGACCAGCTGGGCCAGCTCCTCCTGGGTGAGGTCGTGGGCGACGTGGATGCCCTCCTCGGACTGCACGCCGAACCGGCGGGAGAGGTCCAGCAGGGCCTTGGCGACGCGGCCGGGCACGTCGGAGAAGACCAGGTCGGACATCACGTCGTTGGTCCGGCGCAGGCGGCGGGCGATGGCCCGCAGCAGCGCGATGGAGACCTCGGGGCGGGCGTGCAGCCAGGGCTGCAGGTCGCCGTGGCCCAGGCCGAGCAGCTTGACCTCGGTCAGCGCGCTGGCGGTCGCGGTGCGCGGGCCCGGGTCGAACAGCGACAGCTCGCCGATCATCTCGCTGGGGCCGAGGACGGCGAGCATGTTCTCGCGTCCGTCCGGCGAGGCGCGGTGCAGCTTGACCTTGCCCTCGGCGACGACGTACAGCCGGTCGCCCGGGTCGCCCTCGTGGAACAGCGACTCACCACGGGCGAGGGTCACCTCGGTCATGGAAGCGCGCAGCTCGCCGGCCTGTTCGTCGTCGAGTGCCGCGAAGAGTGCGGCGCGCCGCAGAACGTCGTCCACGTGCTTCCTCCTTCTCGGCCGTTCGGCGGGTGGGCCGTCCGGCGCAAGTTCCGTACCGTGCTCTGCATCACCAAGCATGGCGCATGTCGCTCCGATCATATGAGGAGGGGGTGTGCCGAGGTGTGCGGTGCGGGGCCATTCGTACCGGCGGGTCACCGGGTGGGGCGTCGCGGGGGCGGCACCGGGTCGAACGCGTCATCGGACGGTTCGAACAGTGAATCGCCCACCGCCGTACGGGCGTAGAGGACGCTGTGACCGGCCCGGTGGGCGCTGGTCAGACCCGCCGCGCGCAGGGCGGTCAGGTGCTGCGATACGCCGGCGGCGGACAGACCGGTGCGGCGGGCCAGCTCGGTGGTCGAGGCCGGGGAGTCCAACTCGGCCAGCAGCCGGGCCCGGGACCGGCCCAGGACGGCGGCCAGCGCGTCCGGGCGCCCGTTCGGGCGCGGCTCCCACAGGGTGGCCGCGCCGCGCGCCGGGTAGCTCAGTTGCGGCGGGTCCGGCGGTAGCACCCGGGTCAGCACCCGCGGCCAGGCGAAGGCGGACGGCAGGAGCAGCAGCCCGGCCCCGGCGCTCAGCCGGGCGACCGCGCAGTGCCGCCGCTCCAGACGCAGCGCCGCGCCGTCCCAGCGGACCGTCTCGTGCAGGTCGTCCAGCATCCGCGCGGTGCCGTGCTCGGCGGCCTGCCGGGAGCGGTGGAACACGTCCGCCTCCAGCAGGGCGCGGATCCGGGCCCAGTACGGGGCGAGCGCGAGCTGCCAGTACGCCTCGATCTCGGCGGTGAGCCGGGGCAGCTGCGCCGCCGGGTCGCGGTACAGCGGCTCCAGGACGGGCGGCAGGCGGCCGCCGGCCTCGGCGGCGAGGATGTCCAGGTCGGCGCGGACCTGCCCGGCGCCGGTGGCGGCGATCGCGGCCAGTTCGTCGGCGAGGGCGGGGGAGAAGCCCGCCGGTGCGGGGTTGAGGAAGTCGGGCAGGTGGCCGACGGCCGGGACCATGACGGCCAGCCGGCCGCGGTCGAGTCCGGTGGCGGCCAGCCGGTCGCGCACCTGGTCGGCCCAGCGGCGGTGCAGCGCGGGGACGGGGGAGTGGGCGAGGGCGCGGAGGCTGGTCACCACCTCCTGCAGGGGGGAGAGGGCGAAACGGGTCAGCGCCAGGTCGTTCGCGGAGAAGTGCAGTGCCGTCCGCATGCCGGGCCCCTCCCAGAAGATTCGGGCCCAGCTTAATCAGTGGTGACCCGCCCGGGCCGGGCCGCACGATGCGGGGGAACCGAGGCAGCACCCGACGGCACGGAAGAACGGTGACCCCGCATGTCCATTCCCCCTCAGGCCCCCACCCCCACCCCCACGCCGCGCGAGCGGGCGCTGCGGCTGCGGGAGCTCGTCGTGGACGGCCCGCTCGTCCTGCCCAACGCCTGGGACGCGGGCAGCGCCGCCGTCATCGCCTCGGCCGGCGCCCCGGCGATCGCCACCACCAGCGGCGGCGTCTCCTGGTCGCTCGGCCACGGCGACGGCCACCGGCTGGACCGGGCGCAGGCCGTCGAGGCGGCCCGCCGGATCGTCGCGGCCGTGGACGTGCCGGTCACCGTCGACGCCGAGGGCGGCTACGGGCCGACGCCCGCCGACGTGGCCGCGACCGTGGCGGCACTGGTCGGGGCGGGTGCCGTCGGCGTCAACCTGGAGGACTCGACGGCCGTCGGCGGCCCGCTGTTCCCGGTGGCCGAGCAGGCCGACCGGCTGCGGGCGGCCCGGACGGCGGCGGCCGCGGCCGGGCTGCCCGAGCTGGTGGTCAACGCCCGCACCGACGTCCTCCTGTTCGGGCTGGGCGGTCTCGACGACGTGTTGGCCCGGGCCGAGGCCTACGCCGAGGCGGGCGCCGACGGTCTGTTCGTCCCCGGGCTGCTGGACCTCGACGCCCTCGCCGAGCTGTGCGAGCGCTCCCCGCTGCCGGTGAACGCCATGGCCGTCGCGGGCGGGCCGACCGTCGCCGAACTCGCCGCCACGGGGGTGCGGCGTGTCAGCGTCGGCACCGGGCTCGCCCAGCTCGCGTACACCGCGGCGCGCCGCGCGGCCGCCGAACTGCTCGGCGCCGGGACGCTGGCGGAGCTGGACGGCGCGCTCGGCTTCGGCGAGCTGAACGGGCTGTACCGGGGCTGACCACGGGCCCGCCGGGAGCACGGCCGCTCGGCCCCGTTCACCCGGCCCGTTCACCCGGCCCGTTCACCCGCCCTGTTCACCCGCCCTGTTCACCCGGGCCGGGCTCGCCGGGCAGGGGGTCAGCCGGTGAAGCCCAGTTCGCCGAGGGTCTTCTCGATCCGGGTGCGGTGCGCCGCCTCCCAGTCGTCCAGCGTCTCGGCGGCCTCCTTGGCCAGCTTGGCGCGGGCCGCCTCCAGGGCCTCGGCACGTCGGTCGGCGGGCACCACCACGACCCCCTCCTCGTCGGCCACCACGATGTCACCGGCCGCCACCAGCACGCCGCCGCAACGCACCCGGGCGCCGTGCGTGCCGAGCTCCCGCTTGGCCCCCGGGATCGGGATCACGCCGCGGGCGAAGACCGGGAAGCCCAGCTCCCGCACCTCGCCCAGATCCCGGATCAGGCCGTCGGCGACGAACGCCACGACGCCCCGGCGCTGCGCGACGGCGCACACGTTGCCGCCGGCCAGCGCGTAGTCCAGGTCTCCCGACTCGACGACGATCACGGTGCCCGGCTCGGCCCGGTGGATCGCCGCGTGCAGCATCAGGTTGTCGCCGGGCGGGCACTGCACGGTGAACGCCGGGCCGGCCACCCGCGGCGCCCCCGCCCACAGCGGACGGATGCCGATGTCCATGACCTGGGCGCGCCCGAGCACGTCGGCCAGGGTGGTGGTGGGGATGTCCTTGAAGTCCTGGTCCATGCTTCCTCGTTCTTCGGTGGGCAGGCGGCGGCCGGCCGCCGCCGGTCACGCTAACCCGCGACGGTTCGGGCGAGGAAGGCCCTTCGGCCGGAGAACTGCACCGGCTCGGGCGCGGTGGGCTGCGTCGCCGCGCACCCGCGCACCCGCGCACCCGCGCACCCGGGCGGCCGTGCCGGACGACCGTGTCGGACGACCGTGTCGGACGGGGGTTCAGACGCGGAAGGCCGCGACGTAGCGGTGGGGGTCGCGGCGGAGGTCGGTGTCCCAGCGGGCCGTGCACTGCTCCGCGAAGGTCTGCCCGGTGCGCAGCACCTCGTCGAGCGGGTCGAGGTAGTCCAGCACCTTCGGCTGTTCCAGGCCGGCGCGAACCCGGGCCCGCAGGCCTGCCCGGGCGAGCCGGACGAGTTCCGCCGCGAGTTCACGGACCCGGTCGCCGCCGAGCAGGGTGTCCAGGCCGTCGGCGGGGAGCCGGGCCTTCGCCGCGCGGTGCTCCGCCACGCCGTGGTGGCGCAGCAGTTCCCAGGCCGCCGTCCGCGACGGGGGGTGGTAGGCGAGCCCCGCCCACAGCGCCGGTACGGCCGGGATGTGCGGGTACGGCGGGCCGTCCCCGGCCCGCAGTTCCAGGGTCCGGCGGACTCTGACGTCCGTCCAGATCTGCGACATGTGGGAGACCCAGTGGTCGAAGGTCGGCATGGTGCCGTCGTCGAAGCCCTGCCGCAGGATCTCGGCGAACGGCCGGTCGGGGGCGAGCCGGTACCGTCCGTCAGGGTCGCGGTAGTAGATCATCGGGATCCCCAGCGCCCAGTCGATGACGTCGTCGGCGGTCACGTCGGGCCGCAGCGCGGGCGGCAGGACGCCGCAGCGGCGCGGGTCCATCCGCAGCCAGTTCTGCGACCTGTGCGAGAGCAGCCCGTTCGATCGGCCGCCCTGGAGCGGCGAGTTGACGAGGAGTGCGGCGACCACCGGGGACGCGGCGGTCAGCATCCGCAGCTTCTGGGTGAAGTCCTCGTCGGACAGGTAGTCCAGGTGCACCTGGGTGGACAGCGACATCGACATGATCTTCGGGGCCCCGCTGCCGGCCTCGCCGATCCGGTCGAAGAAGTCGCGCATGACGGCACCGCGGAGCATCGGCACCCAGGAGACGGTGTCGAGCCGGTCGAAGGGGAGGTTGCCGCCGGGCAGGAGGGCCAGGCCGAAGCGCCCGACGAGTTCCGCGAGGCGCTCCATCGTGGCCCGCATGTCGTCCACGGCCGTGGCCAGGTCGGCGGCCGGGGCGGAGGAGTACTCGACCTGGCCGCCGTGTTCGAGCGTGATCTGGGCGGTGTCCGCCAGGTCCACGCCGGTCAGTCGACCGTTGTCGCGCCGGTCCGTGCCGCCCCATTCGGCGAGGACGGCCTCCAGGACGGCCCGGACGCCGTTCCTCCCCTCGTAGGGGGCGGCCAGCCCGGTCTCCGGGTCGACGATGCCGTTCTCGATCTCCAGCCCGATCCGCTCGGTCGCGGACGCCGCCGGGGCGAGCAGCGGTCCGAGGTCGTCGCGGCGCAGCGCCGCTCCCGTCGCCGGGCCGCCGCTCTGTTCGCCGGGTCGGCGCCGGGGCGCCGGTGCCGCGCTCACCCGGCCCGCAGCCGGGCGGTGTCGTCGGCGTGCTGCCCCCGGTCGATCACCTGGCCGACCACGGCCAGGGCCGACTGGGCGGCGCCCTGCATCCAGGCGTGCGCTCCGGACAGGTGCTCTCCGGCGAAGAAGATCCTCGGGTCGTCGGTCGGGTGCGGGGCGCCGAGCCCGGTCAGGTACCGGGTGTGCTCGCCGGGCGCGAGGTGGGCGAAGGCGCCGCCGCCCATGCCGACCTGGTCGTCCCAGTTCCAGTGCACGATGTCGTCCGCGTCGCGGAGGATGCCGGGGTGCAGCCGTTCCAGGCACTTCAGGACCAGCAGGTCGCGGTCGGCCGGCGGCAGGGTGGTGAAGCGGCGGGCGTTGGCCCCCCACAGGTAGGCGCCGACGAGCACCGCGGGCTCGTGGGAGCGCTGCGGGTCCCGGGCGGCCCAGCGCCGCCTGCCGACGGTGCTCCCGTTGGTCCGGCCGTCGACGGGCCGGGCGTTGTCCGACGGGTACCAGCACTGCTGGATCGGCATGTCGGTGAAGCTGCCGCCGCCGAAGATCCGGTCGTCCAGTTCCCAGCCGCGCCGCTTGGTGTGCACGAGCGTCTTCGTGCTGCTGGCGTAGCTGATGCCGCGGATCGCGTGGCGCTGGTGGTGGGGCAGGCCGGGCCGGAAGCTGATCTGGTCGAGGGCGGGGACGGGGACGCAGCAGACGACGAAGTCGACGTCCTCGGTGATCGTGCCGCCGAGGCGCCGCCCGTGCACCCGGACGCCCCGGCGGGTCAGCGAGAGTTCGTCGATCTGGGTGGACAACTGGAGGGTCCTCGGCCGCAGCCGGCGTACGAACGCGTGCACCAGGCGGTCGGTGCCGTCGACCAGTTCCACCTGGCCCGCGTGGAACAGGCCGAAGTAGTCGACGAGGACCTCCAGCAGGGAGGACTGCTCGTAGTGGACCAGGCCGCTGGCGTGGCCGAGGAGGTCCCAGGCGTCCTGTGACAGGTGCTCGTGGACGTACTGCCACAGCGACACCGAGACGAGCCGGTCGAGCGCCGGGTCGTCCCAGTGGCCGTCCAGCACCCGCCGGCGCTGGTCGGGGGTGAGCGTCTCCCAGGCGGCCGTCAGCAGCCGGTCCAGGATCCGCACCGGGTCCTGCTTCTCGGCGGCGCGCAGCGCGTACGCCGGGTGCAGCGCGTGCACCTCCTGGACGCGGGCACGACGGCCGCGCAGGTGGTAGTAGGCGTCCGGGTTGAAGTTGACGAACGGCCTGGTCCGCAGGCCGAACTGGGACACGTAGTGGAGGACGCAGTGGTGGTTCCCGGGGATGCGCATGGCGCCCAGGTCGGCGTGCGTGCCGTCCCAGAAGCGGTGCGTGCGCACCCGTCCGCCGGGTTGGTTCGACCGCTCGTACAGGACGATGCCGAAGCCCCGGCGCTGGAGCTCGTAGGCGGCGACGAGGCCCGCCACCCCGGCCCCGATCACCGCGACGCGTCCGGTGGCGCCGGTCACCGGGCGCAGCAGGCCGCTGGGAAAGGCGAAGCTCTCGTCGAAC
Source organism: Kitasatospora sp. NPDC043949 (assembly GCF_056435365.1). Lineage (NCBI taxonomy): Bacteria > Bacillati > Actinomycetota > Actinomycetes > Kitasatosporales > Streptomycetaceae > Kitasatospora > Kitasatospora sp. NPDC043949. The sequence goes on from NZ_JBWKEQ010000009.1 coordinate 108,231, forward strand.
ATGGGCACCTCGCGTCGTCGTAGCCCTCAGCCTGGGGCAGCCCGCCGTCGCGAGCCACCAGACCGCGCCCATCCGAAGGTCGGTCCGCGGCTCCCGCGGGCTCCGGTGATCCGCTGCCCGCCGTCGGCCGTTCGGCGTAGCCTTCGTGCATGGCAGAGAGCAAGGTCCGGGCGGCGGCGGCACCGAAGGCGAAGGCCGTGCCGGGGGTGAAGCCGGGGAAGCCGGAGTCGCACCTGGCGATGGTGCGGCGGGCGCGGCGGATCAACCGCGAGTTGACGGAGCTGTACCCGTACGCGCATCCGGAACTGGACTTCGAGAACCCGTTCCAGCTGCTGGTGGCGACCGTGCTGTCGGCGCAGACGACGGACCTGCGGGTGAACCAGACGACGCCGGCGCTGTTCGCGAAGTACCCGACGCCGGAGGACATGGCGGCCGCGAACCCGGAGGAGCTGGAGGAGGTCATCCGCCCGACCGGGTTCTTCCGGAACAAGGCGAAGTCGCTGATCGGCCTCTCGATCGCCCTGCGCGACGACTTCGGCGGCGAGGTCCCGGGCCGCCTGGACGACCTGGTGACGCTGCCGGGCGTGGGCCGCAAGACCGCCAACGTGGTCCTCGGCAACGCCTTCGGGGTGCCCGGGATCACCGTGGACACGCATTTCGGGCGGCTGGCCCGGCGGTTCGGCTGGACGGCGGAGGAGGACCCGGTGAAGGTCGAGGCGGCCGTCGCCGAGATCTTCCCGAAGTCGGAGTGGACGATGCTGTCGCACCGGGTGGTCTTCCACGGCCGCCGGATCTGCCACTCCCGCAAGCCCGCCTGCGGCGCCTGCCCGGTCGCGCCGCTCTGCCCGTCGTACGGGGAGGGCGAGACCGACCCGGAGAAGGCGCGCAAGCTGCTCAAGTACGAGCTGGGCGGGCAGCCCGGGCAGCGGCTGAGGCCGCCGGGGGACTTCCCGGGGGAGGCCGCCGCCCGGGCCGACGCCGCCGAGCACCAGGGGCGGATCGCGGACCTGGCGGTGGGCGAGTGACCCGCGAGGCACGGCGGACTCCGGAGCCGTCGGCGGTGCGGGCGGTCGAGGCGGACGGCCTGCCGGCCTGGTTGGAGCCGGTGCGGGAGGCGGCCGAGCGGGTGCTGCCGGAGCAGCTGAGCCGCTTCCTGCCGCCGGTGGAGGGCGGCCGGGCGGCGGCGGTGCTGATGCTGTTCGGCGAGGGCCCGGACGGGCCGGACCTGCTGCTGATCGAGCGGGCCCGTTCGCTGCGCTCGCACGCCGGGCAGCCGTCCTTCCCGGGCGGCGCGCTGGATCCGGAGGACGGTGACCCGGACGGCCCTGGCCCGGTCGCGGCGGCGCTGCGCGAGGCCTGGGAGGAGACCGGGCTGGACCCGGCCGGGGTGCAGGTGTTCGCGGTGCTGCCGGCGCTGTACATCCCGGTCAGCCGGTTCGTGGTGACGCCGGTGCTGGGCTGGTGGCGCGAGGAGTCGCCGGTGCGGCCGGTGGACCAGGGCGAGACCGGCGCGGTGTTCCGGGTGCCGGTCGCCGATCTGGCCGACCCGGCGAACCGGGTGCGGCTGCGCCACCCGTCCGGGCACGTGGGGCCGGCCTTCGCGGTGGCCGGGCGGCTGGTCTGGGGGTTCACGGCCGGGGTGATCGACCGGGTGCTGCACCACGGCGGGCTGGAGCTGCCCTGGGACCCGTCCCGGATCGTCGACCTCTCGGACGAGGCGCTGGCCCTGGTGCAGGGCGATCTCGACCACTCCCGGGCGCTGCCCGGCGGCGACGCCGGTCCCACGTGAGGGGCCGTCTGCACGGCCGGGCCGCGGGCCGTGGGAGGGTGTCCGGGTGAACGTCCTGGATGTGCTGCTGATCGCCGCTGCCGTGGCATTCGCCGTGTCGGGCTACCGGCAGGGCTTCGTCGTGGGTGTCCTGTCCCTGGTCGGCTTCCTGGGCGGCGGCCTGCTGGCCGTCCAACTGCTGCCGCTGCTGCTCGACCACCTCAGCCCGGGCACGACGGCCTCGGTGGTGGCCGTGGTGGTGGTGATCGTGTGCGCCGCGATCGGCCAGGCGGTCACCGCGCACTTCGGCTGGAAGCTCCGGGGCCACATCGGCCGCCGTCCGGCGCGGGTGCTGGACGCGACCGGCGGCGCGGCCGTGAACGTGGTCTCGATGCTGCTGGTGGCCTGGCTGATCGGCTCGGCGCTGGCCGGGGCGTCGCTGCCGACGGTGTCCAAGCAGGTCCGCTCCTCGGCGATCCTCGGCGGCGTGCAGAACGCGCTGCCCGACGACGCGCCGAACTGGTTCTCGGACTTCTCCAAGGTGCTGGCCCGCAACGGCTTCCCGCAGGTCTTCAACCCCTTCGAGCACGAGCCGATCACCCAGGTCGACACCCCCGACCCGGCGCTGGCCGGCAGCCCGGCGGTGGCGCGGGCCAAGCAGAGCCTGGTCAAGGTGGTGGGCACCGCCACCTCCTGCAGCAAGACCCTGGAGGGCAGCGGTTTCGTCTTCGCCCCGCACCGGGTGATGACCAACGCCCACGTGGTCGGCGGGGTCGACGAGCCGACCGTGCAGATCGGCGGGGTCGGCCAGCTGTACGACGCGACGGTGGTCCGCTACGACTGGCAGCGCGACATCGCCGTCCTGGACGTGCCCAAGCTGAACGCGCCCCCGCTGTCGTTCGCGGGCGAGGCGAAGACCAACGACAGCGCGATCGTGGCGGGCTTCCCGGAGAACGGCGCCTTCAACGTCCAGCCGGCCCGTATCCGCGGCCGGATCCAGGCCAACGGCCCGGACATCTACCACCGCGGCCAGGTGGTCCGCGACGTCTACTCGGTCCGCTCGCTGGTCCGCCAGGGCAACAGCGGCGGCCCGCTGCTCACCCCGGACGGCCAGGTCTACGGCGTGGTGTTCGCCAAGTCGCTGGACAGCGCCGACACCGGGTACGTGCTGACCGCGGCCGAGGTGCGGGAGGACGCGGAGAAGGGCGGCACCGCGAGCACCCGGGTGGACACCCAGGGCTGCGCGCTCTGACCGGGCCCCGGGGCGCTCCGACGCGCCGGATCCGACGATCCGATATCCGTCACACCGTCAGTCCGCCCTGGTAGCCTCTGCCGCGCTCACCCGTTCGGCTCAACCGGGCGCCGTCCCGGAGTGAGTCTTACGGGAGGTCGTGGTAGTCCGATGATGGGTCACTCGCACGCGGTCAGTGGGGCGATGCTGTACGCCGCCTCCGCACCGTTCCTGCCCCCGCTGCTGCTGCACACCACGCTGCAGCCGGCGGACATACTGATGGGCACGGTGCTGTGCGCGGGGGCGGCCCTGCTGCCGGACCTCGACCACCACGACGGCTCGATCGCCAACTTCCTGGGGCCGATCTCCAAAGCGCTCTGCCGCTTCGTGGCCTGGGCCTCCGGCGGGCACCGGCACGCCACCCACTCGCTGCTGTTCGTCGCGCTGATGGGCGCCGGCACCTGGGCGGGCGTCACCTACCTGGGCCGCAACTTCACCCTGGTGCTGACGTTCTTCCTGATCGCGCTCGCGATCCGGGCGCTGCGGCTCTGCCCGCCGGGGGACGGCCCGGAGAGCTGGATCACCGTCATCGGGCTGTCCGCGCTCGGCACCTTCGGGATGAACACCTGGATGCCGAACTCGCCGGGCTGGCTGCCGTACGCGGTGGCGCTGGGCACCCTGGCGCACCTGCTGGGCGACTGCCTGACCAAGAAGGGCGCGCCGCTGCTCTGGCCGCACAAGGAGCGCTACGAGGTGGTGCTGATCAAGCGCAGCGGCAACAACGTCGAGACCAAGGTGCTGGTGCCGATCATGTCGGTGGCGACCTTCGTCCTGCTCTGGTTCACCGCGGTGTCGCCGACGATCGTGAACTGACCGTCCCGCCTGACCGGCCGAACCGATCGGCCGGCCGACCCGGCCGACCCGGCCGACGGGACCGACCGGCCGGATGACGCGGCGCGAGGCCTCAGGTCTCGCGCCGCAGTCGTGCGCCGACCCAGCGGGCGCGCCGGCCGAGGATGCGGGGGATGCCGAGCTGCCGCTGCGCCGGGCGCGGACGGCGGTCGGGGCCGTCGTAGCCGAGGTCGTCCGCCCAGTCGGGGCGGTGGGCGGAGCGTTGGGAGCTGTTGTGGCGTCGGGCGCGCGGGGCGCCGCCGCGATCGGGCATCCAGGTCATACCGGAATGGATGCCCCTGGGCCGGTGGGGGTAACCGCCGGGCACGCGTCGAAATTGGCCTATGCGGTTGTCATATGTGCGTCAGATCAAGGGAGTTGGGACCAAGGGCCCTTCCCGCCCGGCCCCTTCGCCGCTCCTGCACCGTCACTCCTTGTGACGGCCGACCCAGTCCAGCAACTCCGCGGTGAACTGCTCCGGGGCCTCCTCGTGCGGGAAGTGCCCGACTCCCGGCATCAGCCGCCAGCGGTACGGCGCCGCCACGTACTCGCCGCCGCCCAGCGCGGTGTGCGACAGCAGCACCGGGTCCGCCGCGCCCTGGACGTGCAGGGTCGGCGCCGTGATCGGCTTCTTCATCCGCCGGGCGAACTGGATGCCGTCCGGGCGCGCCATCGAGCGCAGCAGCCAGCGGTACGGCTCGATCGAGCAGTGCGCCGTGCTGGGGATCTGGATGGCCTGCCGGTACGCGTGCACCGCCTCCTCGTCCAGCCGGTTCGGACCGGCCCAGGCGTCCAGGTAGCGGCCGACCAGCGCGGCGTCGTCGGCCACCAGGCGGCGTTCCGGTATCCACGGCCGCTGGAAGCCCAGCACGTGCTCGAAGGCGGCCGCCTGGCGGCGGTCGGTCAGCAGGGCCCGGCGCAGGTCCCGGGGGTGCGCGGCGGAGACCACGGTGAGGCTCTGGATCACCGACGGGCGCATCACCGCCGCCACCCAGGCCAGCGTGCCGCCGGCGGCGTGCCCGACCAGGTGCGCCCGGCGTTCGCCGAGCGAGCGGATCACCCCGGTGATGTCCAGGGCGAGGTTGCCCGGGTCGTACCCGCGCGGGGTGCGGTCGCTGCCGCCGATGCCCCGCAGGTCGAGCGCCACCGCCCGGTAGCCGGCCTCGGCGAGCGCGGTCAGCTGGTGGCGCCAGGCCCACCAGTACTCGGGCCAGCCGTGCACCAGCAGCACCAGCGGGCCCGAGCCCAGCTCGGCGATGTGGAACCGGGCGCCGTTGGCCGCGAGGTCGCGGTGCGTCCACGGGCCGCTCTGCCGGACGCTCCAGGCCTCGGCGCCGCCGTCGGGGGCGGTGTCGGGGGTCTCCTCGGCGGGCTCCCCCCCGGGTGCCAGGTCGGGTCCGGAGTCGGCGGACGGCTGCGCGGGCACGGGCTTCTGGTCAAGCGGCATACCGAGAGCGTGTCACATCCGTGCGCCGGACGGCGCCCGGTACTCGCTCCCGGCGGGTCCGGGCGGGCGGCTGTGCGCCGCCACCGGAAGGGCCGTTACGGGATGCGGCCCAGGGCCCGGTCGATCTCCTCCTTGGTGGCCGGGCGCGGCCGGGCGTTCTTCAGCACGTCGGCGGTCTTCTGGGCGCCCTCGATGGTGCGGTGCGGCTTCTCGATCCGCTTGAACGAGCGCCAGGCCATCAGCCCGAGCAGCACCGCGAGCAGCAGGTAGGCGCCGGCCACGATGAGGAACGACCAACCGAGCGACAGGCCCAGCGCGTGGATGCCGAAGGCCGCCGCGGCGCTCAGCATCGGGACGGCGGCCAGCGCCACCACGGCGGCGACGCCCAGCGAGACGCCCCCGGAGACGCCGCGCTTGACGTCCGCCCGGATCTCGGCCTTGGCGAGCGCGATCTCGTCGTGGACCAGTGCGGACAGGTCGGCGGTGGCCGCCGCGAACAGCTGCCCCACCGAACGCTCGCCCTCGTAGGGCGCCCGGCCGTTGCTGGACGGGTCTGCGGCTCCTGCGGGCATCAGCGGTTCTCCTCTGCGGCTGTGCGGCGTGACGCCGCCGCGTGGTGCGGTTCGGGGGGCCGGAGGGGCCCGGAGGCGTCAGTGGACTGTCGACAGCTCAGAATCATGCCCCTACCGGTCAGTCGCACACCACTCCGGGGCCCCGCCGGGGGGACGTGTCCGGGCGCTGCCGGGCCGCCGGCGGGCCTCAGCGGGGCTTCTCCGGCCCCTCGCCGTCGGGCCGAGGGGCGAGTTCGGCGGCCCGGGCCCGCCAGGCCGGGTCGTCCTCCTGGTAGACGTCCGGGACGCCGTCGCCGTCCACGTCCCGCTCCTCCTCCTCGCACAGCTCGCGGTAGTGCCGGTTGCGGAGCTTGAGCAGCACGGTGGCCACCGTCGCGCAGAGCAGCGAGCCGACCAGGACGGCCGTCTTGGAGAGGTCGGCGAGGGCCAGGTCGTCGCGGAACGCCAGTTCGCTGATCAGCAGCGAGACGGTGAAGCCGATGCCCGCGAGCACCGAGACCGCGAACATGTCGGCCCACTTGAGCTTCGGGTTCAGCTCGGCCCGGGTGAACCGGGCGGCCAGCCACGTGCCGCCGAATATGCCCACCGTCTTGCCGACCAGCAGGCCGATGACGATGCCGAGCGGCGTGGCCTGGGTGAACACCTCGCGCAGCGTCGGGCCGGAGATCGTCACCCCGGCGGCGAACAGCGCGAACACCGGAACGGCCAGGCCGGCCGAGAGCGGACGGACCAGGTGCTCGATGTGCTCGCCGGGGGAGTGCTGCTCGTCGCCCTCCCGGTGGCAGCGCAGCATCAGACCCATCGCGACGCCCGCGACCGTGGCGTGGATGCCGCTCTCGTGCATCAGCGCCCAGTTCACGACGGCCAGCGGCACGAACAGGTACCAGCCGTGCACCCCGCGCCGGTGCAGGAACCAGAACAGCACCAGGCCGGCGAAGGCCAGGCCGAGCGCCCAGAACTTGATACCGGAGCTGTAGAAGACCGCGATGATCAGGATCGCGATCAGGTCGTCCACCACGGCGAGGGTGAGCAGGAAGGCACGCAGGGCGGACGGCAGGTGGCTGCCGACCACGGCCAGCACGCCGAGCGCGAAGGCGATGTCGGTGGCGGTCGGGATGGCCCAACCGCTGGGGTGACCGCCGCTGCCCGAGTTGACGAGGGCGAACAGGATCGCCGGCAGCGCGACCCCGCAGACGGCGGCCACCACCGGGAGCAGCGCGGCGCTCGGGGTGCGCAGCTCGCCCGCGACGAACTCGCGCTTGAGCTCGATCCCGGCCACGAAGAAGAAGATCGTCAGCAGGCCGTCCTTGGCCCAGTTGCCGAGGGTGAGGTCGAGGTGCAGCGGGGCGGACGGCCCGACGGTGTAGTCGAGGACGCTCTCGTACGCGTGCGGCCAGACGTTGGCCCACACCAGTGCGACCACGGCGGCGAGCAGCAGCAGGATGCCGCCGACGGTCTCGGTGCGCAGGGCGTCGGTGATGAACGTCCGCTCGGGCAGGGACAGCCGGCCGAGCAGCTGCCGGCGGCGGGTCGTCGGCTCGTGGACGGGCGGCTGTTCGGTCACGAGGACCTCCTGAGGGGCTGGGAGCGGCAACGGATGCACGTGTGGTGCAGTTGCCGACCAGACTTCCCGGCGCGCCCTGTGACGCTCGGATTCCCGTTCAGGGATCTTGATGCGTCGTTAACAGTCTAGGGGATCGTTCGGGTGACATCCGGATTGTCCTATTCAAGGACTTAAGCCCTGCGGGGTGGTTCTGCACTCCGGAGGAGCAGTGGCACGGCACCCGAATGGCCTAGGCCGCTCGCAGACGGGTGAACGCGGCCCTGCCGTCCCTGCCGTCTCTGTCGTCTCTGTCGTCCCTGTGGTCTCCGTCGCCCTTGCCGTCGGTCGCAGGCGCCGCCCGGCCCCGGCCGCCCCGCTGGCACACTCCGGCGGCCGACCGGAAGCGGGCTTCGGACTCACGGCATGGCTGTGCCCCGGGCGGTGACCACCGCCCGGGGCACGCTTCACCGTGTCGGCCGGCTCAGCCGTTGCCACCCGCCGGCGGCAGCTGGGCCTGGATCTGGCTCATCACCGTGCTGTCGGCGAGGGTGGTGGTGTCACCGACCTCGCGGCCCTCGGCGATGTCGCGCAGCAGACGGCGCATGATCTTGCCGGAGCGGGTCTTCGGCAGCTCGCCGACCACCTTGACCTGCTTCGGCTTGGCGATCGGGCCGAGCGTGCGGCCGACGTGCGCGCGCAGCTCCTCGACCAGCTCCGGGCTCTCGGTGGCGCCGCCGCGCAGGATCACGAAGGCGACGATGGCCTGGCCGGTGGTGGCGTCCGCGGCGCCGACCACGGCGGACTCGGCCACCGACGGGTGGCCGACCAGGGCCGACTCGACCTCGGTGGTGGAGATGTTGTGGCCCGAGACGAGCATGACGTCGTCGACCCGGCCGAGCAGCCAGATGTCGCCGTCCTCGTCCTTCTTGGCGCCGTCACCGGCGAAGTAGCGGCCCGCGAAGCGCGACCAGTAGGTGTCGATGTAGCGCTGGTCGTCGCCCCAGATGGTGCGCAGCATGGACGGCCACGGCTCGGTGAGCACCAGGTAGCCGCCGGAGCCGTTCGGGACCTCGTTGGCCTCGTCGTCGACCACGGTGGCCGCGATGCCCGGCAGGGCGCGCTGGGCCGAACCCGGCTTGGTCTCGGTGACGCCCGGCAGCGGGCTGATCATCATGGCGCCGGTCTCGGTCTGCCACCAGGTGTCCACGATCGGGGTCTTGCCGGCGCCGATGTGCTCGCGGTACCAGATCCAGGCCTCGGGGTTGATCGGCTCGCCGACGCTGCCCAGCACCCGCAGCGAGGACAGGTCGAACTTCGCGGGGATGTCGTCGCCCCACTTCATGAAGGTGCGGATCGCGGTCGGCGCGGTGTAGAGGATCGTCACGCCGTACTTCTGGACGATCTCCCAGAACCGGCCCTGGTGCGGGGTGTCCGGGGTGCCCTCGTAGATGACCTGGGTGGCGCCGTTGGAGAGCGGGCCGTAGACGATGTACGAGTGGCCGGTGACCCAGCCGATGTCGGCGGTGCACCAGTAGACGTCGGTCTCCGGCTTGAGGTCGAAGACCGCGTGGTGGGTGTAGCTGGCCTGGGTGAGGTAGCCGCCCGAGGTGTGCAGGATGCCCTTGGGCTTACCGGTGGTGCCCGAGGTGTAGAGGATGAACAGCGGGTGCTCGGCGTCGTGCGCCTCGGGGGTGTGCTCGGTGGACTGGCGCGCGGTGATCTCGTGCCACCAGACGTCACGGCCCTCGGTCCAGGAGATGTCCTGCCCGGTGCGGCGGATCACCAGGACGTGCTCGACGCCGTCGACCTTGGTGAGCGCCTCGTCGATGGCCGGCTTGAGCGCGGACGGCTTGCCGCGGCGGTAGCCGCCGTCGGCGGTGATGACGAGCTTGGCCTGGGCGTCCTCGATGCGGGAGGCGACGGCGTCGGCGGAGAAGCCGCCGAAGACCACCGAGTGGGTGGCGCCGATCCGGGCACAGGCGAGCATCGCGACGACCGCCTCGGCGATCATCGGCAGGTAGACCGCGACCCGGTCGCCCTTGCGGACGCCGAGCTCCAGCAGCGCGTTGGCGGCCTGCGAGACCTCGTCCTTGAGCTGGGCGTAGGTGATCGAGCGGCTGTCGCCGGGCTCACCCTCGAAGTGGATCGCGACCCGGTCGCCGAGTCCGGCCTCGACGTGGCGGTCGACGCAGTTGTAGGCCACGTTGAGCTTGCCGTCGGCGAACCACTTGGCGAAGGGCGGGTTGGACCAGTCCAGCGTCTCGGTCGGCTCGACGGCCCAGCTGAGGCGGCGGGCCTGCTCGGCCCAGAAGCCCAGACGGTCCTCGGAGGCCTGCGCGTACGCGGCCGCGGTGACGTTGGCGGCGGCGGCGAGCTCTGCCGGCGGGGCGAATCGCCGCTCCTCCTTGAGCAGGTTGGCCAGGCTCTCGTTGCTCAACGCGCACTCCTCATCGAGTCATGATCGGAGACGATCCCGTGCGTGGGGATTGTCCCGTGTGTCCCAGCGCACAGCTCACCAGGCGAATGGGGCACTTGACAAGAGCCTCCGGGTAATTGGTGTAGACCTTTGACCGGCAGTCGAACGGACCATCGTACGGCGTACCGCCTCTGGGCGGTGCGCCGTACGACGGCCGGAGGGCCCGCGCCCCGGCCCGCCCGGCGGGGACGCGGGCCCGGCTCTCAGGCGGCCAGCCGGGGGCCGTCCTCGGCGCCGTCGGCGGGAACCCGGCCATCTTCATTCACCCGTTCGGGCGTGTCGCCCGCCGGCGACCCGGTCGGCGGTGCCCCTGGCGCTGCCCGGCCGGCCGTGGTTCCGGCCGCTGCCGTCCCGATGCGCGCCTCGATCGGACTGAACGTCCCCTCGGCCCGGTCGAGCACGTAGGCCTGGGCGGTCGCGAAGTCGAAGTACATCCCGACCAGTCGCAGGGTGCCCTCCTCCACCCGGCGCTCCACGGCCGGGTTGGCCAGCAGCTGGTCCAGCTGCTGGACCACGTTGGTGATGCAGAGCTGCTCCACCAGGTCCACCACCGGCCGCGCGTCGAACCCGGCGGGGACCCGGCGGAGCCGGTCCAGCGAGCCGCGGCCGTTGCGCAGCCAGCGGGCCAGCGGGGTGGGCGGCCCGGGGCGCTCGTGCACGCCGTCCAGCAGGGCCTTCATCGCGCCGCAGCCGGAGTGGCCGCAGACCGTGATCGAGCCGACCTCCAGGACCTCGACCGCGTACTGCACCGCGGCCGCCACCGAGTCGTCGGCCGCGCCGGGCTCGTACGGGGCCGGCACCAGATTGCCGACGTTGCGGACGGTGAACAGGTCTCCCGGGCCGCTGTTGGTGATCATGCTGGTGACCATCCGGGAGTCCGCGCAGGTCAGGAAGAGCTGGGAGGGCGTCTGCCCCTCCCGGGCCAGCCGGGCGAGTTCGGGCCGGATCAGCGGGGCGGTGTGCTGCTGGAACACCCGGACGCCGTCCAGCAGTCGGCCGTGCGGATCCTCCTGCTGCTCGATGCAGTGGTGGCCGACCCAGGGCGTCCAGGCCCGGCAGCGGTGCGGACCGGGTGAACTCCCCGCCCGGACGGTGCCGTCGGGGTCGAGCACCTCGTCGTCCCTGCGGCGCGTCACCATCGAGACCCGGCCGCCCGCGGCCTGGTGGCCCGTCCGCCAACTGTGCAGCGTCTCGTACGCGGCGTGGTCCAGGAAGGAGCCGTCGTGGACCACGGTGACCTCGGAGCCGGAGGGGATCCCGGCCAGCGCCCGGCTTAGCCGGGGCACGGCGGTGAAGGTGAGCGGCCCGTGCGTCTGGACGGTGACCGCGCCCGCCGGGCCGGCCAGCACGTCCACGTGGGCGCGGGTCAGCCGGTAGAGCGCGAGCAGCACGGCGGTGCCGGCGCCGAGCGCGACGCCCCACAGCACGCCGAGCGCCACCACGGCGAGCACGGTGGTCAGGTAGACCGGGAACTCGCGGTGCCGGTGCACGTTGCGGATGTGCGCGAAGCTCACCATCTGCAGCCCGACCACCAGCACCAGCGCGGCCAGCGCGGCCAGCGGGATCCGGCGCAGCCCGCCGGTCAGCGCCAGTGCGGCGGCGAGCACCCAGACGCCGTGCAGCACCGAGGACCACCTGCTCTGGCCGCCGGCCCGCACGTTGGCGGTGCTGCGGACGGCGCCGCCGGCGACGGGCAGCCCGCCGACCAGCCCGCTGACGATGTTGGCCAGGCCCTGGCCGCGCAGTTCGCGGTCGAGGTCGCCGGTGCGGCGGGACATCCGGTCGACCGCGACGGCGGACAGCAGCGACTCCACGCTGGCGACGGCGGTGACGGTCAGGACAGCGGCCAGCACTCCGGCCAGCGGGCCGTGCGGCAGCGCGGGCACGAGGGCGTGCGGCTGCCAGGCGGGCAGCCCGATGTGGGCGAGCCGCAGGTCCAGGGCCAGGGCGAGCGCGGTCGCGGTGGCGACGGCGGCCAGCGGGCCCGGCACCTTGGCCAGCCTGGCGCCGAACTCGCCCGCGCGGCCGGGGAGTCGGCCGAGTCGGGGCCAGCCCAGCAGGACGGCCGCGGTCACCGATCCGGCCAGCAGCGCGGGCGGGTGCGGCCCGGCCAACTGGCCTGGCAGCGCGAGGAGGTTGGCGATCGCGGAGCTCTGCGGGGAGCCGCCGAGGACGACGTGCAGCTGCGCGATGGCGATGGTGAGCCCGACCCCGGCCAGCATGCCGTGCACGATGGCGGGCGAGACGGCGAGCGCGGTCCGGGCCACCCGGCGCACGCCGAGCAGGAGTTGGAGCAGCCCGGCGGCCAGGGTGATGGCGCAGGTGGCCCGCCACCCGTACTGGACGATCAGTCCGGCGGTGATCACGGTCAGCGCGGCGGAGGGGCCGCTGACCTGGAGCGGGGTGCCGCCGAACAGCCCGACGACGATGCCGCCGACGGCCGCGGCGGCGAGGCCGGCGGTGAGCGGGGCGCCGGTGGCGAGTGCGATGCCGAGGGAGAACGGCACGGCGATCAGGAAGACCACCAGGGAGGCTGAGAGGTCCTGGGCCCAGCGGGCCTTGGTGCCGGGGCCCGGTGGCGCGTGGTCGGTGGTGTCGGAGGCGATGGGGGCGCTGGAGATGTCGAGGGTCATTGTCTTCCCGTCTGTCCGGGGGAACGAACGCAGTCAGGTCCGGCGGTGAGTCCGGGGTGGGGCTCCGGGGCGGATCGGCTGTCGTGGGTCGCGACGGTGTGGCGGGATGGCGTGGGCGCGGCGGGGAGTGCGGGTGTCACCGGCCGGACCTCGACCATCAGGGCCCGCCAGGGACCTGGGCGAGGTGCGGGACGTCTCGCCGAGGGCCGTCGGGACGGACCATCAAGACTCGGTAAACCGAGGGTAATGAAAGCTTTGCACAGCGTCATTCCGGGAGGGAAGGGGAAAACCCCCCGATTCACCCCATTGGGTGGTGTTCGAACCGCTGGGAATCTGCTGGCGGAGCCGGGGACGGCCGGGCGTTCGGTGGCGCCGGGCGGTCCGGACGTGCGGAACGGGCCGTGGCCCTCCCCGGGGAAGGGGGGAGGGCCACGGCCCGTTCGGGCGGAGCGGCGTCAGGCGCGCGCACCCGCCGGGGCGGGCCGCTCGCCGCCGACCCCGCCCAGCACGAAGGCCTCGTCCACCTGGGTCGCGAGGTCGACGCCGACCTTGGCGTTGGCCCAACTCTCCGCGTTGCGCACGTGGAAGAGCACGGCCTGCTCGGTGTAGCGGCGCACGTCCCGCTGCCCGTACGCGGACTCGGCCTCGGCCCGCAGCTCCTCCAGGACGGCCCGGTTGGTCGGCTCCAGCGACTTCAGCGGCGGCTCGGCGCCCTGCTCCAGACGGCGCACCCAGTCCGAGTGCCCGAAGGTGGTGAGCAGGTCGTCGCCGACCTCCCGGCGCAGGAACGCCAGGTCGTCCGGGCCCTGCACCTTGTTGCCGATCACCCGCAGCCGGACGCCGAAGTCGCGGGCGTAGTCCTTGTACTGGCGGTAGACGGAGACGCCCTTGCGGGTCGGTTCGGCCACCAGGAAGGTCAGGTCGAAGCGGGTGAACAGGCCGGAGGCGAAGGAGTCCGAGCCCGCCGTCATGTCGGTGACCAGGTACTCGTCGGGGCCGTCCAGCAGGTGGTTGAGCAGCAGTTCCACCGCGCCGACCTTGGAGTGGTAGCAGGCCACCCCGAGGTCCTCCTCGGTGAAGGCGCCGGTCGCCAGCAGTCGGACCGATCCCTCGTCCAGGGCGATCGGGCGGGCGCAGGCGGCGTAGACCGGGTTCTCCTCGACGATCCGCAGCAGGCGCGAACCCCGGCCGGGCGGAGTGGTCTTGATCATCTCGTCGGCCGAGCGGATCAGCGGGTTGCTGCCGCGCAGGTACTCCTTGATCTCCGGCAGGTGCGCGCCGAGCGAGGGCAGCTCCGCGGCCTGTGCATCCGTCAGACCCAGGGCCGGGCCCAGGTGCTGGTTGATGTCGGCGTCGACGGCGATGACCGGCCGGCCCGCGGCGGCCAGATGGCGGATGAACAGTGCGGACAGCGTGGTCTTCCCGCTGCCGCCCTTGCCGACGAAGGCGATCTTCATCTGGGACTCCGGCTCTCGCTCTGGGCCCGCGCTCGGGGGGCCACCTGCTCAGGGGCCGCACATGCCGAGGCGCCCTAAGTGGAAATAGTTATCGTCTCCGATAGCGGCCATGCTAGCCGGGGTTTGGGCCTCCTCGGCGGAGGGAAGAGAGGATTGCCTCTAATGGGTGATCCGGGGTTGCTGTTCCGGGAGGGGGCGGCTGTTCATTACTCTCGGGTAGGTGAGCACTGGAACAGATCCCCTCGCCCCGCTGGCCCAGCTCCCCGGGGTGCCCGACGCCGTGGCCGAGGTCCGCAAGGCCGTCGACCGGCTCTACGGCCACCGGGTGATGCGCCGCCGCGCGGCCGAGGTCACCTCCGAGTCCGCGCTGCGCGGCGCCCGCGCGTCGGCGGCGCTGGCCGGGGCCGACTGGCCGCTGGAGGAGGTCCGGCGCCGCAGCGACTTCAGCGCGGACCCCGGGGCCCGGACGGTCGGCGCGGCCCTGCGGATCGCCGCCGAGGCCGGCCAGCTGCTCAGCATCTGGCGGCACTCGCCGCTCCAGGTGCTGGCCCGGCTGCACCTGCTCGCCGTCGGCGACGGCGAGCCGTCCGCCGGGCGGCCCCGCCGCGCGGGCGAAGGCGTCGAGGACCTGTTCCCGCTGGGGCTCGAGCCGGTGGAGAGCGTCGAGGTCGTCCAGGTGGACGAACCGCTGCCCGCGCTGCCGCCCGCCCCGGGTGCCGAGGAGGTCGCGGCCCGGCTCGACCAGCTCTCCCGACTGCTGGTGGCGCGCGCCGAGGGCCAGGGCGTGGGGACGCCGGCCCTGGTGGTCGCCTCCGTGGTGCACGGCGAACTGCTCGCGCTGCGGCCGTTCGGCGCGTACAACGGCGTGATCGCGCGGGCCGCCCAGCGGATCGTGCTGCTCGCCGAGGGGCTCGACCCGAAGTCGATCTGCCCGGCCGAGGTCGGGCTGGCGGAACTCGGCACCGACGCCTACCGGCGGGCCCTGGCCGGCTATCTGGCGGGCGCGCCCGAGGGGATGGCGGCCTGGATCGCGCACTGCGGGCGGGCGCTGCGGCTCGGGGTGCGGGAGAGTACGGCGGTCTGCGAGGCGATGCAGCGCGGGATGGTCTGAGCGGGCGGGGGCCGCGGGGGCGGCGCGGGCGGGGACCGCGGGCGCTTCTGGCGCTTCCGGCACGAAGATGCGGCGGCACCCGATCCTGCCTGGTGCCGCCGCTGGTGCAGATACCGGGTGACCATGCATGCACCGGAAGTGCTGATCAGACGGGGATCCTGCCCGTTCGTCTGGTCCAGCGGCCCGACAGCGGGTCGGCTGCATGTGGGTGCTCGGATACCTGAACACGCGGTCCGTGGGGCCTTAACTGCGTTGTCGGTTTGACCTCTTCGGGTCCTGACCGGGTCTCGCGGGCCGTGCTTCATTTGTATCGCGTTTCGGGCGAAAGGGGAACCCGAAAAGAGAACTCTGTGCTGATTGTCTGATTTGCCCTGCGCTGCGGGGCCTGCGGTTGCCCGCGTTGCGGGGCCCGAGGCGGGCGGTTCAGGCCTCCGGGCGGCGCCGGTGGGCCAGGTACCAGATGACCCCGGCGGTCACGGCCGCCGTCCCGATCGCCACGGCCGTCAGCACCGAGCCGCTCGGCGCGGAGAACTCCGGGAGCCGCCGCCGCAGTTCCACCGGCCGGTCGAAGACCAGCACCGGCCACTCCCGGGCCTGCGCCTCCTTCCGCAGCGCGCGGTCGGGGTTGACCGCCGACGGGTGGCCGACGGCCTCCAGTAGTGGCAGGTCGGTGGAGGAGTCGCTGTAGGCGTAGGACGCGGCCAGGTCGTAGCCCTCGGACTCGGCCAACTCCCGGATGGCGGCAGCCTTGTTCTCGGCGTAGGCGTAGTACTCGATCTCGCCGGTGTAGCAGCCGTCCTCGACCTTGAGCCGGGTGGCGATCACGTGGTCCGCGCCGAGCAGCGCGCCGATCGGCTCGACCACCTCGGAGCCCGAACTGCTGACGATCACCACGTCCCGACCGGCCGCGTGGTGCTGCTCGATCAGTGAGGCGGCCTCGTCGTAGATGATCGGGTCGATCAGGTTGTGCAGCGTCTCCGCGACGATCTCGCGGACCTGCTGGACGTTCCAGCCCCGGGTGAGCGAGGAGAGGTACTCGCGCATCTTCTCCATCTGGTCGTGGTCCGCGCCGCCGACCAGGAAGACGAACTGGGCGTACGCGCTGCGCAGTACGGCCCGACGGTTGATCAGACCGCCCTGGTAGAACGGGCGGCTGAAGGCCAGCGCGCTCGACTTGGCGATGATGGTCTTGTCCAGGTCGAAGAAGGCCGCCGTGCGCGGCCCGCCCGGCCCGGGGCGAACGGGTGAGCGGGTCTGCGCGGGCCCGGTGGCCTCGCCCGGGGACTCGTCGGCGTGGTCGTCGGCGTTCTCGGTGGTGTCCACGGGAACCGAGGATAGAGGGAGCCGCAAAACAGGCCGCCATTCGGTGTACTCGTGGGCGTGCGGGTTTGTGTTTCTGGCCGCTCGGGTACACCATGGAAGTCACGGATCGTTCGCGACCGTGCTAACCCGGTCCGGCTCCTCCCCCCCGAGTCGGGCCGTGGATAGACGACCCCCGCTCTCCCCCCCGGCGGGGGTCGTCGCACGTCCGGGGCCATTTTTGGGCCCTGAAGGCCCCTCGCGGCGAGCGCCGCGGCCGCCCTGCCGACGGTGTACGGGGGGTGTCGACACCCTGGTCCACTGACCACCTTTCGTCACTCTGCGTCGCTGTTTGCTCATGGCTGCCCGTGGCTCTTCGGCTGGTTCCGATCGGTGGGCAGAGCTGCTGCGGCGGGGTGCCCGAGGGGGCGGCCGGGAGGGTCCGTCGGGTGGCCGGCGAGGGTGCGACGGGCTTCCGGTTCACATCCGTGATCCCCGATCGTCAATTCTTTGACGATAAATCCCTCGCCCGGGTGAACGTTTTCCTCCACAGCCCACGAGTTATCCACAGGTATTCGCATCGTGGATGACGGAATCCCGATCTCCCCCCACCGTGATGGTCGGCGGCGGTCGCCGGGCGGATCTCACCTCCCTCTCTCCCACGAGGTCTGCCGGGCGGCCGTTCGCCGGAACCGTCCGACGTGCGCCCCGGACCGCCCCTGGCGGCCGGGGGCGCAGAGGGGAGCCCACCATGTCGACGCCGATCGCCGACCACGCCACCACCGAAGGGCCCGGGGCCAGCGGCCCGCTCGTCGTCACCGAGGACGAGGGCCTGGCCGAGCACCTGCTGCGGCTCTGCGCGGCCGCCGGCACCGAACCGAGGCTGATCCGGGGCGCACCACCGCCGCGCGAGCTCTGGGAGGGCGCCTCACTGGTGCTCATCGGGGACGACCAGGCCGCCCGGTGCGCCGGGCTCGGCCGGCGCGGCGGGGTGCTGCTGCTCGGGCTGGACCTCGACGACGCCGGGGTGTGGGTCAGAGCCGTCCAACTCGGCGCCGAACACGTGCTGTTCCTCCCCGACGCCGAGGCCTGGCTGCTCGACCGGATCGCCGACGCGGCCGAGGGCGCCGGCTCCCCGGCGCTCACCGTCGCCGTGCTCGGCGGCCGGGGCGGGGCCGGAGCCTCGACCCTGGCCTGCGCCCTCGCGGTCACGGCCGCGCGGGCGGGGCGGCGGACGATGCTCATCGACGGAGATCCGCTGGGCGGCGGCCTCGACATCCTGCTCGGCGGCGAGGCGGCCCGCGGGCTGCGCTGGCCCGATCTGGCCGGCTCGCGCGGGCGGGTCAGCGGGGTCGAACTGGCCAGGGCGCTACCGGTGCTCAAACGGCTCTCCGCGCTCTCCTGCCTGTCCTGGGATCGCGGCGACACCCTGACCGTGCCGCCGGAGGCCATGCGCAGCGTGCTGGCCGCCTCCCGGCGGCGCGGTGGGCTGGTCGTCGTCGACGTGCCGCGCCATCTCGACGCGGCCGCCGGGCAGGCTCTGGAGCAGTCCGACCTGGCGCTGCTGGTGGTGCCGGCCGAACTGCGCGCGGTGGCCGCCGCCGACCGGGTCGCGGCGGCCACCCGGATGCGGCTCGGGGACGTCCGGGCGGTGGTGCGGTCGCCGCGCACCTTCGGACTCCCGGCCCACCGGATCGCCCGCGGGCTGCGGCTGGAGCTCGCGGGGGAGTTGGAGCCGGAACCCGGCCTGGCGGAGGACGTCGAGAAGGGCGTCCCGCCCGGAATCCGGGACGGCGGCCCGCTCGCGCGCTTCTGCGAGACCTTCCTGGACGAGGTGCTGCCGCCGGTGCCGGCGGTCGGAGGAGGTGTGTACTGATGGTCCGTCTGCGCAGAACAGGCCCCACCGTGCGGGCGGGGGGCGGTCCGAAGAGCCGGGGCGAGGGTGCGCGGGAGCACCGGCCGCTCAGGAGCGTGCCGCCGCCCGGCGGGTCACCCGAAGCGCCGCGCCACCCCTGCCCGTACGGGCGCACCGCCCGGGAGGAGCGGACGGCGGAGCTGGTGGACGCGGTCCGGCTGCGGCTGGCCGAGTCGGGTGCCGCCCCGACGGCGGGGTCGGTCGCGGCGGTGCTGCGGGCCACCCGGCCGCCGCTCGGCGGGGACGAAGTCCTGGACACCGTGCGCTCGCTGCGTGCCGAACTGGTGGGTGCGGGCCCGCTGGAGCGGCTGCTGGCGGCGCCCGACGTCACGGACGTCCTGGTGAACGGTCCGGACGAGGTGTGGGTCGACCGTGGCGGCGGCCTGCACCGGGCCACCGGAATCCGGTTCGCCGACGCCGAGGCGGTACGGCGGCTGGCCCACCGGCTGGCCACCGCGGCCGGGCGGCGGCTGGACGACGCGCGGCCCTGGGTGGACGCCCGGCTGCCGGACGGCACCCGCCTGCACGCCGTGCTGCCGCCGATCGCGGCCGGCTGCACGCACATCTCGCTGCGGGTCTGCCGGCCCCAGCCGTTCACGCTCGACGAACTGGTGGCGGGCGGGGCGCTGCCGCCGGAGGGCGCCGGCCTGCTGGCCGGCATCCTGCGGGCCAGGCTGTCGCTGCTGGTGTCCGGCGGGGCGGGCACGGGCAAGACCACGTTGCTCGCGGCCCTGCTCGGCCTGGTCGGGCCGGAGGAGCGGATCGTCATCGTGGAGGACTCCGCCGAACTGCGGCCGGCCCATCCGCACGTGGTCCGGTTGCAGAGCAGACCGCCCAACCAGGAGGGGCTGGGTGAGCTCACGCTGCGGGACCTCGTCCGGCAGGCGCTACGGATGCGTCCGGACCGGCTGGTGATCGGAGAGGTCCGCGGGGCCGAGGTGTCGGACCTGCTGGCCGCGCTGAACACCGGGCACGAAGGCGGCTGCGGCACGGTGCACGCCAACACGGCGGCGGACGTGCCGGTCCGGCTGGAGGCGTTGGGCTCGCTCGCCGGGCTCGACCGGCCCGCGCTGCACAGCCAACTCCGGGCCGCGCTCGACCTGGTGGTGCACCTGGTCAGGGAGCCGGGCTCGGGGCGCCGCCGGGTGGCGGAGATCCACACGCTGGCCGCCGGCCGTGACGGGCTGGCCGTCACCACCCCGGCGGTGGAGTTCCCGGTGGTGGGCGGTCTGGTCCCCGGGGCGGGCTGGGAGCGACTGGTCGGGCTGCTGGCGGTGCGCGGGGTGTCGCTCGCGGCGGGGCCGACGTGACGGCGGCGGTGGCCGGGTTGGCGGGTGCGGGGGCGCGGGCGGTGGAACTTGCGTTCGTCCTGCTGCTGGGCGGGTGTGCGGCGGGCGCCCTGACGCTGCTCGGGGCGTGGAACAGGAAAGACCGACGACCGGGAGGTTCCTGACGTGATGGGTGATCAGAGTTCTTTCTGCTGGGCATTGGTGCTGTGCCTGGTGGCCCTCGCTGCGTGGCGTGCGGTGCAGGAGCAGCTGCCGGGTGGGCGGCGGTACAGGCTGGTGCTGGCCGGCAGCGGGCCCCCGCCCGTTCCGGTGCCGGGCCCGCCGGCGGTGACTGCGGGGCGCGCTCGGTCGCGACCGTCCGACTGGCGGGCGACCGAACTGTTGCTCCTGCCCGCGGGGTTGGCCGTCGGGCAAGCGACCTCCTCGCCGCTGCCGGTGCTCGCCGCCGGGCTGGCCGTACTGCCGCTGCGGCGGTGGCGGCTGCGGCGGCGCGTGACGGTGGAGGCCGGGCGGCGGGCGGCCTCCGTGGTGGAGCTCTGCGCAGGGCTGGCAGGGGAGTTGCGCAGCGGGGCGACGCCGGAGCAGGCGTTGCACCTGGTCACGGCCCGCCTCGCGGCCGACCCGGACGGGCTGCGCAGGCTCGGCGAGGAGCCGGTGGCGCGGCTCGCGGCGGGCCGGTACGGCGGGGACGTGCCCGCCGCGCTGCACCTGCTCGCCGAACTGCCGGGCGGGAGCGGCGCGTCGGCGATCGCGGCCTGCTGGCGGGTCGCGTCCGACAGCGGGTCGGGGCTGGCCGTCGCGCTGGACCGGGTGGCGGAGGCGTTGCGCGGCGAGCGGGCGCTGGCGGAGGAGATCGCTGGGGAGCTGGCGGGCCCGCGGACCACGATCGCCGTCCTGGCCGCTCTGCCGGCCGCCGGGTTGCTGCTGGGGGCGGCGCTCGGGGCCCGGCCGGTGGGCGTCCTGCTGCACACGCCGGCCGGGCTGGGGTGCCTCGCTGCGGGGGCGGCACTGGAGGGGCTGGGCGTGCTCTGGACAGCGCGCATCGTCCGGGCGGCGGCCCAGGGCGCCTTGGAGGCGCCCCGGCGGGCTGCCGGGGTGCGGGGCACTGGTGGCGGCGGGAGCTGCGGGCTCTCACGGGTACGGGCGCGGGTGCGGACACGGGCGGAGGTGGTGTCGGGGTGAATCGGGGAGTCGGGTGGGTGGTCGTCGGGGCTCCGGTGGTGGTGGCCGGCGTGGTGCTGGTGTGCGGGTGGGCGCGACAGCGGCGGGCGCTCGGCCGGGTGTTGGCGCGGGTGTCGCCGGGGGCGGGGGTGGGGGCGTCGGCTTCTGGTGGTGGTGGTGGTGGTGGTGGTGGTGGTGGTGGCGGCGGCGGTGGCGGGCGGTGGCGGCCCGTGGCCCTGGCGGTGGGCTCCGGGGCCGGCGCGGCGGTGCTGCTCGGCGGCGCCGTCGGGGTGGTCGTCGGGGCGCTGCTTGCGGCGGGTGTGCACCGGTGGTCGGCCCGGGTGCGGTCCCCGACGGAGCGGCGGGCGGTCCTGGAGGAGGAACTGCTGACCAGGCAACTCCCGCTGAGTGCGGAGCTGTTGGCGGCCTGCCTCGGTTCGGCGGCCTCACCCTCGGCAGCGGTGTCGGCGGTCGGCCGGAGCGTGGGGGCACCGATGGGGCCCCGGCTGGTCGCGATCGGTGCCGAACTGGCCCTGGGCGCACCGCCGGAACTGTGCTGGAGCCGTCTGGGCGAGCAGCACCCGTCGCTGGCCCCGCTGGCGCGCTGCCTGGTCCGGACGAGCCTCGGCGGGGCTCCGGCGGCCGGGCCCTTGATCGGGCTCGCGCAGGGGCGGCGGACGGCGGCAGCCCGGGCGGCCCACGCCCGGGTCCGCCGGGCGGGGGTGCTCGCCACCGCTCCGCTCGGACTCTGCTTCCTCCCGGCCTTCGTCCTGATCGGCGTGGTGCCGGTCGTCATCGGCCTCACCACCCGCTTCGCCCAGGGCGGGTGAACGAGGGCCGCGCCAAGCGGATCGGCGGCGGATCCGTGGGCAGCGGCGTCGGCGGCAGCCGCGTAGACGGCACCGGGGGCATCGGTACGGCGGGGGCATCGGTATTTCGTATTTCGGAGACAGGAGAGATTCATGACCGCAGTGATCGCAACGAGGCCCGGCAGCGGGCTCGCGCTCCGGCACGCGCCCGGGGTATGGCGGCGCAGGAGCCGCTGGGCGGCCCGCCGGATGCGCGGGATGGCCCGGAGCCGGGGCCGGTCGGACGCCGGGATGACCACGGCGGAATATGCCGTCGGCACCTTGGCCGCGTGTGCCCTCGCGGCCGGGCTGTACAAGGTGGTGACCAGCGCGACCATCATGGGGGCGCTGACCGATTCACTGGAACGGGCGCTTCATGCGACCTAGCGACCGTCCACGAACTCCCGCCTGCGCGGCGGCGTTGGGGAGCGGGTCTCGTCGCGTTGCCGTAGGCCGCCCGGCGGCCCCCGGCCTTCGGCCGGGATGTGCCCCCACCGCGTCCTGCCCCTCCGCCGCCGTTCGGTGCACGCACCCCGACGCCGCCGCGCACCGCCTCCGGGCGGATGGCGTGAGGCCGAGGGCTCACCCCGGCCTGGCGGCGGCACGTGGTGGTGGGCGGGCGTGGTCGCTGCGGCCGGGCCGGCGCGGCGATGCGGGCTTCGTCACGGCGGAGACCGCGGTGGCCCTGCCAGCGCTCGTCCTGCTCGCGGCGATGCTGATCTGGGGCGTGCTGGCGGCGGCCGCGCAGATCCGCTGTGTGGACGCGGCCCGGGTCGGGGCCAGGGCGGCCGCACGCGGGGAGGCGGACGCCGCCGAACTCGCCCGCGCGGCCGCGCCGCCGGGGGCTCAGGTACGGGTGGTGATGGCGGCAGAGGTGGTGCGGGTGGAGGTGGACGCGCCGTGCGGGGCGCCGGGCAGGCTCGGCGGGCTGTTCGCGGTACGGCTGGGCGCGACCGCGGTGGCGGCGCGGGAGGACACCCTCGTGGGAATCGCGGGAGGTGGTGGTTCATGGCCGGCCTGACCGGGGTGCGGTCAAGGGCGCGGCGGTGGGCGAGAACGCGTACCGCCCGGGTGGCCGCCGTCGGCGGGCGCGGGCCGGACGCCGGTTCGGCGACGGTCTGGCTGCTCGCCCTGGCGATGCTCGGCACGGCGGTCTTCGCCGGGACGATCGCGGTCGGAGCGGTGGTCGCCGCGCGGCACCGGGCCGAGTCGGCCGCCGACCTGGCGGCGCTCGCGGCTGCGGACCGGCTGCTGCTGGACCCGGACGGCGGGTGCGGGCGGGCCGAGGGGATCGCCGCCGCGCAGGGCGCCGGCCTGGTGTCCTGCACGGTGGACCGGACGGGGGACGCCGTCGAGGTGGTGGCCGAGGTGACGGTCAGTGGGCTGCCGGCGCGTCTGCCGGTCGGTCCGGCGCGGGCGAGGGCGCGGGCCGGGCCGGTGCGGGCCGCGGTCACCGCCGCCGAGGACGGCCTCGGCGGGCCGACCGGCGGGTCGGCGGCGGGCTCATGAGCCGGTCGGCGGCCCAGCGTCCGCGCTCGGCTCGGGCTTCGCCCCGGAGTTCGTCTCCTAGTCCTTCTCGGAGTCCGTCCCGTGGTCCGCTTCGGAGCTCGCTGAGGGGCCTGTGGAGGGGCCTGCTGAGGGGTCCGCCGTCCCGGAGCCTGCCGTCCCGGAGCCTGCTTCCCCGGAGCCTGCCGTCCTGGGGGCGCCGTCCAGCAGGACGTCCAGCAGTTGGACGGCCGCGGCCTTGTCCAGCGGTTCGTTCCCGTTGCCGCACTTGGGTGACTGGACGCAGGACGGGCAGCCGCGCTCGCACTCGCAGGAGGCGATCGCCTCGCGCGTGGCCGTCAGCCACTCGACGGCCCGCTGGAAGCCGCGTTCGGCGAAGCCGGCCCCGCCCGGGTGGCCGTCGTAGACGAACACGGTGGGCAGTTTGGTGTCGGGGTGTAGCGGGACGGAGACGCCGCCGATGTCCCAGCGGTCGCAGGTGGCGAACAGCGGCAGCAGGCCGATAGAGGCGTGTTCGGCGGCGTGGGCGGCGCCGGGCAACTGGTCGAGCGGAAGGTCCGCGTCCAGCAGCTGGTCCTCGGTGACGGACCACCAGACCGCGCGGGTGCGCAGCGTGCGGGGCGGCAGGTCGAGCTTGCTCTCGCCCATGACCTCCCCGGTGGAGATCCGCTTCCGGAGGTAGCCGACCACCTGGTTGACCACCTCCACCGAACCGAAGCTGAGCCGGCCCTCGCCCCAGGCAACGGTGGTGTCGGTGTCGAGCACGGAGATGGAGGTGATGTCGCGGGCGGCCGTGGTGTACGGCGGGTCGGCCGGCTCGACCAGGGCGACCGAGTTCTCCAGGTCGAGTTCCCGGACCAGGAAGGTGCGGCCCTGGTGCAGGTGGACGGCCCCGGTGTGGACGGTGGTGTGGGCGGCCGCGGCGTCCACCGTGCCGAGCAGTCGGCCGGTGTCGGCCTCGACGATCTGCACCGGGCTGCCGCCGCTGCCGCGCAGGTCGACGGCGTCGGCCGCGCGTTCGCGGCGGGTCCAGTACCAGGAGCCGTCGCTGCGCCGGCGCAGCAGGCCGCGCCGTTCCAGGACGAGCAGCAGCGGTGCGGTGGAGGGGCCGAACAGCTCCAGGTCGGCGTCGGTGAGCGGGAGTTCGGCGGCTGCCGCGCACAGGTGCGGCGCGAGCACGTGGGGGTTGTCCGGGTCGAGCACGGTGGCTTCGACGGGCGCCGCGAACAGCGCCTCCGGGTGGTGCACCAGGTAGGTGTCCAGCGGGTCGTCCCGGGCGATCAGGATGGCCAGCGCGCCCTGGGCCTCGCGGCCCGCCCGCCCGGCCTGCTGCCAGAGCGAGGCCCGGGTGCCGGGGTAGCCGGCCATCAGGACGGCGTCGAGGCCGGAGACGTCGACGCCGAGTTCGAGGGCGGAGGTGGAGGCGAGTCCGAGCAGTCGGCCGGTGTGCAGCGCGCGTTCCAGGGCCCGGCGTTCGTCGGCGAGGTATCCGCCGCGGTAGGCGGCCACCCGGTCGGCGAGCGGTCGGCCGAGCTGGTCCTGGGTCTGGAGGGCGACGAGTTCGGCGGCCCGGCGGGAGCGGACGAAGACGACGGTGCGGGTCTGGCGCTCGACCAGGTCGGTCAGCAGGTGCGCGGCCTCGGCGGTGGCCGTGCGGCGGACGGGCGCGCCGTGTTCGCCGACGTTCTCGGTCAGCGGCGGCTCCCAGAGGCCGAAGACCATCGGCCCGCGCGGCGAGGCGTCCTCGGTGACCGCCCGGGCGGGCAGGCCGGTCAGACGCTCGGCGGTGGCGGCCGGGTCGGCGGTGGTGGCGGAGGCGAGCAGGAAGGTGGGTGACGAACCGTATCGGGCGCAGACGCGGCGCAGCCGCCGGAGGACCTGGGCGACGTGTGAGCCGAACACGCCCCGGTAGCTGTGGCACTCGTCGACGACCACGTAGCGCAGCACCTTGAGGAAGGAGGCCCAGCGGGCGTGGGCGGGCAGGATGCCGCGGTGCAGCATGTCCGGGTTGGTGAGCACGTACGAGGCGTACTGGCGGACCCACTCGCGTTCCTCGGGCGGGGTGTCGCCGTCGTAGAGGGCGGGTCGGACCCGGGGCGGGGCTAGTTCGGCGGCCCGGCGGCGCTGGTCGGCGGCGAGCGCCTTGGTCGGGGCGAGGTAGAGCGCGGTGGCGCCGCGGCCGTTGCGGGCCTCGGTGCCCTCCAGCAGGTCGCTGAGGACCGGGGCCAGGTAGCCGAGCGACTTGCCCGAGGCGGTCCCTGTGGCGATCACCACAGTCTGACCGCTTTTGGCCAGTTTCATCGCTTCTGCCTGGTGCGCCCAGGGCTGCTCCACGCCGACGGCGAGCGCGGCGGCCACGATCTCGGGCCGGATCGACTCGGGCCACGGCGCATAACGTGCAGGTCGGGCGGGAAGGTGCTCCGTATGGGTGAGCCGGTCGGACCGCCCCCGGCTGGTGGACAGGGTCGTGAGCAGTGCCTCGGGCAGGCTGTGTCGGGGCGGCATGAGGACCCAGTGTGTCACCGGCGTGACGGAGAATCGTCGTAAGCCATCGTGCGGGCATGGTCGCAGGTGGTTGAATGTGGCCGTGACGGCCGGATGGCCGTGGGTCGCAGCGCCGAGGCTTGCCACGTGTGGCTGGGCGCGCCCGGGCTCGCGACCATGCGGTGGCGGCCGGCCGGCCGAGGATCGCACATGACGTAGCAAGGCAAGGTGCTGGAGGTTCCGTGGACCTGTCCCTGTCGACCCGTTCAGTCGGCGATCGTACGGTCGTCGAGGTTGGCGGCGAGATCGATGTGTACACCGCCCCGAAGCTGCGGGAGCAGCTGGTCGAGCTCGTCAACGACGGCAAGTACCACCTCGTCGTCGACATGGAAGGCGTTGACTTCCTCGACTCGACCGGCCTCGGTGTGCTGGTGGGCGGTCTGAAGCGGGTGCGTGCCCACGAGGGCTCGCTGCGCCTGGTCTGCAACCAGGAGCGCATCCTGAAGATTTTCCGCATCACCGGCCTGACCAAGGTCTTCCCGATCCACACCTCGGTGGACGACGCGGTCAACGCGACCGACTGACGCGGCCGGGCCGGCCCGTGCCCGTGGAGGCCGGCCCGTTCGTCCCACGCGTCCGGGGTGCCGGGGCCTGCGGGCCCCGGTGCTTCCCCGGCCGCCCCGGGGCCGGTTCCGCCGGCCCGCAGGGGCCGCATCGTCGGCCCCGGTCGGAGCACCCCGAAGGGGAGAGATGGCAACCGTCGAACTTCGATTCAGCGCGCTTCCGGAGCACGTGCGAACGGCCCGGCTGGTCGCCGCGGCCGTCGCGAGACGGGCCGGGGTCGACGAGTCGGTGCTCGACGAGGTACGGCTCGCGGTCGGTGAGGCCTGCTCCCGCGCGGTCGGCCTGCACCAGCGCGGCGGCATCGGCGGCACGGTCCGGGTCGCGTTGACCGACCAGGAGAAGCGTTTCCTCATCGAGGTCGAGGACGAGGCCGGCCCTGCCGCCGTCCCGACCCCCGGCGCCGCCGAGGAGGCGGACCCGGACGAGGACACCCTCGGCCTCGCGGTGATCACCGGCCTGGTCGAGGACCTGGAGGTCACCAACGGCACGGACGGCGGCCTGATCCGGATGAGCTGGCCGGTCTCGGTCGAGTCCGTGGTGGTCTGAGGGCCCCGACCTTCGGGGTGCCTCGTGCGCCCCGGGTGGTCCGGGTGTCGGTCCAGTCCTCCGGGACGCGTTGACACGTTGTTGAACCTGGCGGTTCGTTGCTTCCGGCACGACCGGGTCCGATCGGTGATCGGACCTGTCGTGACAAGGAAGGCGCTCCGGGCCAAGCTGCCGATCAGCTCCTCGGTGAGCACCTGGGGCGAAGAGGTCTGCTTCGGCACGCCGGTCAGCGTGCCGCGCGCCGTCCGGCCCGGCCCGGCCCGGCTATCCGAACCGCCCGATCCGCGTCGAGCGCGCCTGAGCGGGGCCGGGCACCCGGTGGGGACAACCCGAGGTCCGGGAACCGGGCGCCAGTCGGCGGACATCGGCCGTGTAGGTTCGACGACCGAAGACGACCGAAACCGAAAGGCCTCTCCCGGTGAACAAGCGACTGCTGGCCGTACCCGTCCTCGGCGCGCTGCTCGCGTTCGGTGCCGTCGGCTGCGGCGACGACAACGGCAAGCAGCTGGAGTCCTGGGCGTCGAACGTCTGCGGCTCGGCCAAGGACCCGATCGTCCAGGCGCAGGCCGCGCTCGCCGACACCGCCCAGGTGAAGACCGGCGAGACCCCGACCGAGCTGCAGAAGCGGCTCTCGACGGACATCGGGCGGCTGGCCAAGACCAACCAGGACATCGCGGCGGCCATCACCGCGGCCGGGGTGCCCAAGGTGAAGGACGGCGCGAACCTGCAGAAGGACGCCGTCGCCGAGTTGACCAAGGCGGCCGACGGCTATCAGGACATCCAGAAGAAGCTGGACGCCGTGACCAACACCGACCAGTCGAAGTTCGCGGACGGCCTGCGCAGCATCTCGGACCAGATCCAGCAGCTGGCCTCGCTGTCCACGCAGGCGCAGGGCAAGCTGCAGCGCGGCGACCTCGGTGCGGCCATGGCCAAGCAGGACGGTTGCAAGCCCGCCGCCGCGGCCCCGGGCGGCGCGTCCGCCACCCCGAGCGCCGGGGCGCCCGGCGGGACGCCCGCGCCCGGCGCGACGGACGGCGCGAGCCCGTCGACCGCCCCCTCCGCGGGCACCGACACCACCCCGGCGAGCCCGCCCGCCGCCCCGCCGACCACCCCGACCACCCCCGTGCCCAGCACGAGCTGAGCCCGGGGCCCGTCGGGCCGGACCCTCCGACGCCGGTCCGGAGGGTGCCCGACCCCGCCCCCGACCCGCCCCGGACCCGCCCCCGACCCCCTCGACCCGCCCCGGACCCGGCGGCCGCCCGGTCCGGGGCGGGGGACAATGGCGGGGTGATCAGTAGCCCCGTTCTCGACCAGACCCGCCTCGCCAAGTTGCGTGAGGCGCTGCTCGCCGCCTCGTTCACCGCCGATGGCTGCCTCGACCTGCTCGGGCCCACCGGCTATGCGGCGTTGGCCCGTAGCGAGGCCGTGCCGGCGCTGCGGGCGACCAGGGGCGGCAGCCCGCTGGAGACGCTGGTCCGGCTGTTCCTGCTCCAGCAGCCGGTGCCGTACCGGGCGGCCGCGGCCGCGCTGCCGGTCGAGGACTGCCTGGCCGACGGCTGGCTGCGCTCCGACGGTGAACTGGTAAGGGCGACGGTGGACGTCCGGCCGTACGCCAACGAAGTGGCCGGGATGGACAGTTCGGACGCCTGGGTGGTGTCCGACCTGGGCTGCGCGGTGGGTGGCGCGGGCGGCATCGGATCCGGCGAGACCGCGCACGGGGTGGCCCGCAAGGACCTGGTGCTCGGGGTCGGCGGCGCGTCGACGACGCTGGCCAACATCACCGTGCGCCGTCCGGTCCGGTCCGCGCTGGACCTCGGTTCGGGTTCCGGCGTGCAGGCGCTGCACGCGGCCCGGCACGCCGGGCAGGTGACCGCCACCGACCTGAACCCTCGCGCGCTGCGCTTCTCCGAGCTGACCCTCGCACTGTCCGGTTTCGAGCGGCGGGAGGCGCTCGCCGGCAGCCTCTTCGAGCCGGTCGGGGAGCGCCGGTTCGACCTGATCGTCTCCAACCCGCCGTTCGTGATCTCGCCGGCCGGCCGGTTCACCTACCGCGACGGCGGCATGGCCGGCGACGACCTGTGCCGCAGCCTGGTCCGCTCGGCCGCCGACCACCTGGAGCCGGGCGGCTACTGCCAGTTGCTCGCCAACTGGCAGCACGTCAAGGGCGAGGACTGGCACGAGCGGCTGGCCGGCTGGGTGGCGGGCACCGGGCTGGACGCCTGGATCGTCCAGCGGGAGGTCCAGGACGTCGCCCAGTACGCCGAGTTGTGGCTGCGGGACGGCGGCGATCACCGCGGTCCGGGCGGCGACTACCAGGCCCGGTACGGCGAGTGGCTGGACGCCTTCGAGGCGGGCCGGGTCGAGGGCATCGGCATGGGCTGGATCACCCTGCGGGCGAGCGGCGCGGAGCGTCCGACCGTCCGGGTGGAGGAGTGGCCGCACCCGGTGGAGCAGCCGCTGGGCCCGCACATCGAGGAGTGGTTCGACCGGCAGGACTTCCTGCGTTCGCACGACGACGCGGGCCTGCTCGCGACCCGTTACGTGCTGGCCGACGAGGTGGTCCAGGAGCAGGTCGGCGAGCCGGGCGCGGAGGACCCGGAGCACGTGATCCTGCGTCACAACCGGGGCATGCGGCGGGCCACCAAGGTGGACACGGTGGGTGCCGGTTTCGTCGGGGTCTGTGACGGTTCGCTGTCGGCGGGCGAGATCGTGGACGCCATCGCGCAGTTGCTCGGCGAGGACCGGGTGGTCCTGCGGGATCGGGTGCCCGAGTCGCTGCGGCTGCTGACCGAGCAGGGGTTCATCCGCCCGGCAGGCTGACCCGGCGCACCTGACCCGGCGCACCTGACCCGGCGCACCTGACCCGGCGCACCTGACCCGGCGCACCTGACCCGGCGCACCTGACCCGGCGCCCTCGGGGTGGTGCACCTGACCCGGCGCACCTGGCGGGGGCGGTCGGCGCCGGTTCACCTTCCCGTGCCCCCCGGTTCGTCCGGCGGTCTCCGGTCGGCCGCCGCGCGTTGGCCCCCTGCTGCGAGTCTCTGTCCACAGGCTGTGGACAGAGCTGGGGAGCCGGGGGCCAGGAGTGGACACGACGACGGCGACGGTGGGCGGGGTGGTGCTCGCCCTCTTCGGTGGCGTGCTGCTGCTCTGGTGCGCCGCCGAGGTGCGCCTGCGCCACCGGGTCCGCCGTTCGGGGGCGTCGGCGGTGGCCACGGTCGTGGCCGAGGACGAGGCGCACGGCCAGCTCGACAGCGCCCCGCTGCTCTCCTTCTCCGTCCTGCCCCCGGTCGAAGGAGCCGGGGCGGGCCGGATCGCCGAACTGGTGCTCACCCGTCCGCGCGGACACACCCCGCTGCGCCGTCCGGACCGCTTCACTCCGGGCGCCCCGGTGCGGATCTGCTACGACCCGCGCCGCCCGAGCCGGGTGGTGCTGGCGGCCGGGGAGGTCCGCCGGGCCGCCGTCGCCGACCTGCTGTGGAGCGTGCTCGGCATGGGCTGTCTGGCGGCGGGCGCCGGGCTGCTCGCGGTGGTCAACGGCTGAATCCGGGGCGTACGCCCGACCCCGGTCGGGCTCGCCGGGAACCGGTGGCCAGCGCTCTGGGGAGGCCCCGCCGCGGCCCTCCGCAGGGCCGTCGATATTCCGTTGACAGATTTTGAAATCCGTCATTCCATCCTCCGGAACCCGCCGAAGCCCCCCTCCACGGGGCGCGAACCTCCGTCATCGGGTTACCGTTCGAGTGGCGTCGGTGAGCCCGGCAAAGTGAAAACGCGGGATCCTTCCGTTTGACAAGGGTGGCCGGGGTACGGTCACACTCCGCTGGTGGGGTCGTCGTACAGCGGCAGCCCCGGGACGGTGGAGGGGTCGGGCGGAGCGCAGCCCGTGCTGCCGGCGCCGACCAGCCCACATAAGGACCGGGAGAGAAGAGCGAAGGTGTCCCCGAGCAGCGAGACCGCGCACGGACAGCGACTCGTCATTGTCGAGTCGCCGGCCAAGGCGAAGACGATCAAGGGCTACCTGGGCCCCGGCTACATCGTCGAGGCGAGCGTCGGGCACATCCGCGACCTCCCCAGCACCGCGGCGGAGGTCCCGGACAAGTACACCGGCGAGGTGCGCCGCCTCGGGGTGGACGTCGACCACGACTTCGCCCCCATCTACGTGGTCAACGCGGACAAGAAGTCCCAGGTCAGCAAGTTGAAGTCGCTGCTCGCGGAGTCCGACGAGCTCTTCCTCGCCACCGATGAGGACCGCGAGGGCGAGGCCATCGCGTGGCACCTCCAGCAGGTGCTCAAGCCCAAGGTGCCGGTGCACCGGATGGTCTTCCACGAGATCACCAAGACGGCGATCCAGGAGGCGGTGGCCAACCCGCGCGAGCTCAACCAGCGCCTGGTCGACGCCCAGGAGACCCGCCGCATCCTCGACCGCCTCTACGGCTTCGAGGTCTCGCCGGTGCTGTGGAAGAAGGTCATGCCGAAGCTGTCGGCGGGCCGGGTGCAGTCCGTCGCGACCCGGCTGGTGGTCGAGCGCGAGCGCGAGCGGATCGCCTTCCGCACCGCCTCGTACTGGGACCTGGTCGGCACCTTCGGCACCGGCCGCACCCCGGCCGACGCGGCCAACCCGGAGACCCTCGGCGCCCGGCTCTCCTCGGTGGACGGCAAGCGGATCGCCACCGGCCGCGACTTCGGCTCGGACGGCCGGCTGAAGGCCGGCAGCGCCAACACGCTGCACCTGGACGAGCAGGCCGCCCGGCAGCTGGCCGCCGCCCTGGAGCAGACCGCGTTCAGCGTCCGCAGCGTCGAGTCCAAGCCCTACCGCCGCTCGCCGTACGCGCCGTTCCGCACCACCACGCTCCAGCAGGAGGCCAGCCGCAAGCTGGGCTTCGGCGCCAAGCGGACCATGCAGGTGGCCCAGAAGCTGTACGAGAACGGCTTCATCACCTATATGCGCACCGACTCCACCACGCTGTCGGAGACCGCGATCTCCGCCGCCCGCGCGCAGGTCACCCAGCTGTACGGCGCCGACTACCTGCCGGACGCCCCGCGCACCTACGCCAGCAAGGTCAAGAACGCGCAGGAGGCGCACGAGGCCGTCCGCCCCTCCGGCGACCGCTTCCGTACCCCCGCCGAGACCGGCCTGACCGGCGACGACTTCCGGCTCTACGAGCTGATCTGGATGCGCACCGTCGCCTCCCAGATGAAGGACGCGGTCGGCCAGTCGGTGACCGTCAAAGTCGGCGGCGCGTCCGCGGACGGCCGTGACGTCGAGTTCTCCGCCTCCGGCAAGATCATCACCTTCCACGGCTTCCTCAAGGCCTACGTCGAGGGCGCGGACGACCCGAACGCCGAGCTGGACGACCGCGAGCGCCGGCTGCCGCAGGTCGTCGAGGGCGACCCGCTGGCCGCCGAGCAGCTCACCCCCGAGGGCCACGCCACCAAGCCGCCGGCGCGCTACACCGAGGCCTCGCTGGTCAAGGAGCTGGAGGACCGGGAGATCGGTCGCCCCTCCACCTACGCGTCGATCATCGACACGATCATCCAGCGCCGGTACGTGTTCAAGAAGGGGACGGCGCTCGTCCCGTCCTTCCTCTCCTTCGCCGTGGTCAACCTCCTGGAGAAGCACTTCGGCCGGCTGGTCGACTACGACTTCACCGCCAAGATGGAGGACGACCTCGACCGGATCGCGGCCGGCGAGGCCAAGTCCGTGCCGTGGCTGAAGCGCTTCTACTTCGGCGAGGGCGACGGCCACGCGACCGGCGGCGCCGCCGAGGCCGGCAACGGCGACGGCGACCACCTGGGCGGCCTGAAGGAACTGGTCACCGACCTCGGCGCGATCGACGCCCGGGAGATCAGCTCGTTCCGGATCGGCGACGGCATCACCCTGCGGGTCGGCCGCTACGGCCCGTACGTCGAGCGCGCCTCCGACGTCGAGGGCGAGCCCGGCCAGCGCGCCGACATCCCCGACGACCTGCCGCCGGACGAGCTCACCGTCGAGCTGGCCGAGGAACTGCTGGCCAAGCCCAGCGGCGACTTCGAGCTCGGCCCGGACCCGGTCAGCGGCAACATGCTGGTCGCCAAGGACGGCCGCTACGGGCCCTACGTGACCGAGATCCTGCCCGAGGGCACGCCCAAGACCGGCAAGAACGCGGTCAAGCCGCGCACCGCCTCGCTGCTGAAGACGATGTCGCTGGACGCCGTCACCCTGGAGGACGCGCTGCGGCTGCTCTCGCTGCCGCGTGTGGTCGGCGCCGACGCCGAGGGCGTGGAGATCACCGCGCAGAACGGCCGCTACGGTCCGTACCTCAAGCGCGGCACCGACTCCCGCTCGCTCACCAGTGAGGAGCAGATGTTCACGGTCACCCTGGAGGAGGCCCTGGCCATCTACGCCCAGCCCAAGCAGCGCGGCCGGGCCGCCGCCGCCCCGCCGCTCAAGGAGCTGGGCACCGACCCGGTCAGCGAGCGCCCCGTCGTTGTCAAGGACGGCCGCTTCGGACCGTACGTGACCGACGGCGAGACCAACGCCACGCTCCGCAAGGACGACGAGGTCGAGACCATCACGCCGGAGCGCGGCTACGAGCTGCTCGCCGAGAAGCGGGCGCGCGGGCCGGTGAAGAAGACGGCGAAGAAGGCCCCGGCCAAGAAGACGACCGCCAAGAAGGCGACGGCGACCAAGACCGCGGCCACCAAGACCGCGACCGCGAAGAAGACCGCCGCCAAGAAGACCGCGACGAAGGCAACGGCGACGAAGGCGACCGCGGCGAAGAAGACGGCGGCCAAGAAGACCGCCGTCGGGAAGGCCGCGGCCACCGACGAGGGCTGATCTCCTCCGGATCCTCCGACAGGGGCGCCGTCGGTGCCGTTGCCAGCGCCTTCGCCGGCGTCTCCGCCAGTGCCTGCCAGTGCCTGCCAGTGCTCACGGGCCCGCGACCCCACCCCGGGGACGCGGGCCCGAGGCCGGTCGGACGGTGTGCGCGGAACGTCACAACCCGGTGATGAGCGGGATCCGGAACCCCGTTCATCTCATTCCGGTCAACCTCAGCCCGCTACGCTGACCGTATGACGAGCGAGGAGCAGCCCACCCCCAGCGCCGCCCCGGCCGCCCGCGACGCCACGTCCGGGCTGCCCGAGGTCGCGCCAGCCGGGACCCCGGTCGACCGGGCTCGCGCGCTGCTGCGGACGCGCCCCTACCGGCGCCTGTGGACCACCCAGCTGATCGGCGGCACCGCCGACCGGCTCGGCCTGCTGGTGATGCTCGCGCTCACCGTGATCGCCGTCGCCCTCGGCGGCCGGTTCGGCGACCTGCCGCGCAGCCTCGCCTTCGCCGTCACGGCGGTCCTCGCCGTCCGGCTGGCGGCCACCGGGCTGGTCGGCGTCGCGCTGCTCGGGCCGGTGCACCGGCTGGTCGCCGGCCGGCTGGACCGGCGCTGGACGCTGTTCGGCGCCGACGCGCTGTGCGCCCTGCTGATCGGCCTCGCACCCTGGTGGACCGTCTGGCTGGGCTCCGGCCCGAAGCCCTCCGTCGGCGCCGCCTACGTCCTGCTCGCCACGGTGTTCGTCACCGGTGCCGCCGAGCGGGTCCGGGGGATCGCCAAGGCCGCCGCCGTCCCGGGCCTGCTGCCGCCCGCCGATCCGTACGCCCCCGCCGCCGAGCAGCGGCCCGCCGCCGCCCACCTGGACACCGTCCGGAGCATCGACCGCTTCACCGGCTGGGCCACCCTGCCGCTCGCGGCCGCCGGCCTGGTCGCCCTCACCCTGCTGAACAACATCGGCGCGGCGCTCGGCTCGGACTGGCTCCGGGCCCACCAGCTCACCCTCGCCGCGCTCGGCGCGGCCGGCCTGTTCGCCGCCTCGGCCGCCCGCGACTACCTCCAGCAGCTGCCCGTCGGCCCGGTGGCCGTCGCCCCGCACTCGCCGCTGCAGGGCCTGCGCGCCCCCACCGACGCCACCCCCGGCCCCGCGCTGAGCAAGGGCCGAACCGGCAGCGCCCCGTACTTCACCTTCGCCGTCGCCGCCGGGTACGCCTCGATGGCCGGCGTCGCCGCGCTCGCGCTGCTCACCGCCGCCGAGCACCGGGCCGGGCCGATCGGCTACGGCCTGCTG
Source organism: Kitasatospora sp. NPDC043949 (assembly GCF_056435365.1). Classification (NCBI taxonomy): domain Bacteria; kingdom Bacillati; phylum Actinomycetota; class Actinomycetes; order Kitasatosporales; family Streptomycetaceae; genus Kitasatospora; species Kitasatospora sp. NPDC043949. Next base: position 143,129 of record NZ_JBWKEQ010000009.1, read on the forward strand.
GTCCTCGCCGCCACCGCGGCGCCCGCCCTCGGCTCCCGGCTCACCCGGGCCACGCTGCCCGCGCTCTCGCGCCGCCGCCTGCTCGCGCTGGCGCTGCTCACCGAGGGCGTGGCGCTGATCCTGGCCGGGCTGGTGCTGGACTTCGTCCTCGTCCTGGCCCTCACCGTGCTGGCCGGCCTCACCGCCGGGATCGTCGTCTCCGCCGGGCGCACCCTGCTCGGCCAGGAGGTCGAGGAGGCCCGGCTGCCGAAGGTCACCGAGCACCTGTACGCGGTGCTGCGGGTCGTGGTCGGCGCCGCGCTGGTCGTCGTCCCGCTGATCGCCGCGGCGTACGGGGACGTCGAGTACGGCACGGTCGAGCCCGGCTCGTTCACCTTCATCCACGGCGGCGCGGCTCTCGCCGTCGCCACCTCGGGGCTGCTCACGCTCGTCCTCGCCGCCGTCGTCCTGCTGCGGACCGACGACCGGCGCGGCACCGCGCCCTTCGGCCGGGACCTGGTCGACGCGGTGCGCGGCGCCGTCGGCCCGGCCCCGCGCCAGGGCGCCGGCACCGGCTTCTTCATCGCCCTGGAGGGCGGCGACGGCGCCGGCAAGTCCACCCAGGCCCAGGCGCTCGCCGAGTGGATCCGCGGCAAGGGGCACGAGGTCGTGCTCACCCGCGAGCCCGGCGGCAGCCCGGTCGGCCAGCGGCTGCGCGGCCTCGTCCTGGACGTCGGCAACACCGGCCTGTCGCACCGCGCCGAGGCGCTGATCTACGCCGCCGACCGGGCCGAGCACGTCGAGAACGTCATCCGGCCGGCCCTCGCCCGCGGCGCCGTGGTGATCACCGACCGGTACATGGACTCCTCCATCGCCTACCAGGGCGCCGGGCGCGACCTGGCCGCCACCGAGGTCGCCAGGATCTCCCGCTGGGCGACCGGCGGGCTGCTGCCCGACCTGACCGTCGTCCTGGACGTCGACCCGACCAGGGCCCGGGAGCGCTTCACCGAGGCGCTCGACCGGCTGGAGTCCGAGCCCACCGAGTTCCACCAGCGGGTCCGGGCCGGCTTCCTCGCCCTCGCGGCCGCCGACCCGGCGCGCTACCTGGTCGTCGACGGCAGTCAGGCCCCCGGCTTCGTCACCACCGCGATCCGGCACCGGCTCGACCGCGAGCTGCCGCTCTCCGAGCAGGAGAAGGCCGCCCGCGCGGAGCAGGAGCGGCTCGCCCGCGAAGAGGCCGAGCGCCGCGCCGCCGAGGAGGCCCGCAAGAAGGCCGAGGCCGAGGCCGCCGAGCGCAAGCGGCAGGAAGTGCTGGCGCAGCTGCGGGCCGAACAGGCCGAGCAGGAGCGGCTGGCCAAGGAGGAGGCCGAGCGGGCCGCCGCCGAGGCCCGGCGCAAGGCCGAGGAGGAGGCCCGCCGCCGGGCGGAGGAGGAAGCCCGCCGCCGCGCCGAGGAGGAGGCCAAGCGGAAGGCCGAGGAGGACGCCCGGCTGGCGGCGGAGGCCGCCGAGCGCAAGCGCCTCGCCGACGAGGCGGCCGCCCAGGCGGAGCTCCAGCGGCAGCGCGAACTCCAGCGCGAGGAGCAGCGCCGCCGGGCGGAGGAGGCGCTGCAGCGGGCCGAGGAGGCCCGGCTGGCGCAGGCCGCCGCGCTCGCGGCCGCGGCTGCGGCGGCGCAGACGACGGCGGATCGGGCGGCGGCGGGTTCGGCGGGCCTGGCGGGTTCGGCCGGTCCGGCCGGTCCGGCCTCAGGCTCGGCTGCTGGTCAGGCTGCTGGTTCGGCTCCTGGTGATGCCGTGACCACCGAGCTGCGGGCCGTCCGGGACGTCCCGGGGGCGGGGTCCGTGGGCACTCCCGGGCCCGGTGGGACCGACGAGGCGACGCGGGAGCTGTCGCTGCGGGACAGCCGGGCGGCCGTCCGGGCGGCGGAGGCCGCCGACGAGACCGCCCAGCTGCCGGTCGTCCCGTCGACCGCCGTGGACGAGACGGCCGTGCTGCCGAAGATCACGGAGGAGGCGGACCGGGCCGCTGTGCTGCCGCGGATCGAGCCGGGGCGTCCGGCGCCGGAGCGTCCTGTGTCGGAGCGTCCTGTGTCGGAGCGTTCTGCCCCGGAGCGCCCGGCACCGGGCCGGGTGGAGCCGGGCCGTGCGGGGGCGGGTCGTACCCAGGCGGGCCGTACCGAGGACCGGGTGCCGCCGGGGCTGTGGCGCGAGGAGCCGGTGGACAGCACCCGCGAGCTGCCGGTGGTCGGCGACGAGCCGCAGCCCGCCGACGAGTCGCAGGCCACCGCCGAGCGACCCCGGCCGGAGTGGGCCGAGGAGACGCCGATGGACGACCTGCCGAGCCTCACCGACACCCTGCTCGGCTCGCGTGACGAGTGGTCGCGCTGGAATCACGGCGGCCCAGCCCCGCAGGACCCGCGTGGCGGCCAGGACCGGCCCGCCCCCGGGGGCGACCAGGGCGAGGGCGGCGGCAAGGGCAAGGGCCGTCGCTGGGGCCGTCGGGGCTGACCTCGGGCTGCGGCGGTACGGACGCCGGCAGGACAGCGGTACGGACGACGGGCGGCGTCGTCGGGGTGGAGAGCTCCGGCGGCGCCGCCCGTCGCCTTCGGCGTCGGGGCGCCTCCTTCGGTGGTGGGCACCCCGGAGGGCGCCGTGGCTGTCGGAGCGGACACGTATGCTCGACGGCGGGGAAGAGGCGCCGGGAGCGCTGCCGTACGGAGCTTGGGAGCAGCAGTGGCCGTCTGGGACGACCTGGTGGGCCAGGAGCGGGTGGTCGAGCAGCTGACCGCCGCCGCCCGGTCGGCCGGGGCGACGATCGCGGCCGGCCGCGGAGCCGGCCCGCAGCCGGGCGGGAACGCCTCCCTGATGACGCACGCCTGGCTGTTCACCGGCCCGCCCGGGGCCGGGCAGGTCACCGCTGCGCGCGCGTTCGCCGCGGCCCTCCAGTGCACCAGCCCGGACCTCGCGCTCGGCGGTACGCCCGGCTGCGGGTTCTGCGACGGCTGCCACACCGTGCTGGCCGGCAGCCACGCCGACGTCAAGTACGTCCGGACCGACGGCCTGTCCATCGGCGTCGGCGACATGCGCGAGCTCGTGCTGCGCGCCTCCAGCTACCCGACCGGCGGCCGCTGGTCGGTGATCCTGGTCGACGCCGCCCACCGGCTCACCGAGGCCGCCGCGAACGCGCTGCTCAAGGGCGTGGAGGAGCCCTCCCCGCGCACCGTCTGGCTGCTCTGCGCCCCCTCCGTCCAGGACGTGCTGCCGACCATCCGTTCGCGCTGCCGCCTGCTCGTCCTGCGCACGCCCACCGCCGAGGCCGTCGCCGACATGCTGGTCCGCCGCGACGGCGTCGACCCGGAGACGGCCCGGCTGGCCGCGCTCGCCGGGCAGGGCGACGTCGGGCGCGCGCGCCGCCTCGCCGTCGACGACCAGGCCCGCACCCGCCGCGCCGAGGTGCTGCGGATCCCGCTGGAGGTCGCCGACATCGGCGGCTGCCTGGCCGCCGCCCAGCGCCTCGTCGACACCGCCAAGGCCGACGCCGAGGCGCTCGCCGAGACCCAGGACGCCAAGGAGACCGACGACCTGAAGGCCGCCTACGGCGCCACCGAGGGCAGCAAGGCGCCGCGCGGCATGGCCGGGGCGGTCAAGGAACTGGAGAAGCGGCAGAAGAGCCGGGCCACCCGCACCCGCCGGGAGACCCTCGGCGTCGCACTGCTCGACCTGCTCGGCTTCTACCGGGACGTGCTCGCGCTGCAGCTCGGCTCCAGCGGCACCCTCGCCAACGAGGACCAGCGGCAGGCCCTGAACCGGGTCGCGCAGGAGGGCCCGCCGGAGAGCACGCTGCGCCGGATCGAGGCGGTGCTCGCCTGTCGGCAGGCGTTGGACCGCAACGTGGATCCGCTGCTCGCCGTCGAGGCGATGACGGTGGCGCTGCGCGCGGGCTGAGCTGAACCGCGCTGCCGCGCTGCCGCGCCGCCGGGCCGTTCCGGGGTGGGCCCGTCGGGCTGAACGCCCGGCGTAGGCCTCCCGGAGCCGTCCCGTTGTCCCACCTTCGAGTGAATGATCGATACGCGCCGGGCACACCCGCGTGTGACCGTCCGCCCGTTGTGCACGCTGGGGGCCGACTGTGCCCCGGTGCCGGGGCCGTCGCCCCCGTACGGCACCGGGTCCCGTCCGGCGCCGGCCCTCCTCCCGAGGCGGTGCGTCCCATGGTTCGTTCGCTCCTCGTCATCCCTCTGCTGATGGCCGCGCTGGGCGGGATCTGGCTGGCCCGCGGCGCGCTCCAGCGCTGGCGCGACCTGCGCGCCGCCGCGACGTACGAACTGGCCGGTGAACGCTGGCCGATGCTGGTGCGGGCGGCCGGAGCGATGATCTGCGGGGTCTGCGTCACCGCATTGACGCTGCTCACGGCGCTCGGGGCGTTCGGCGGCCTGACCCCCCGCGGCCAGGAATCGGACCGGGCCGAGCCGGTGGTCGACGCGGCGGGTGCGGGCCAGGGCGGGGGACCGGCGGTCCGGCAGCAGCCGGCGCCGCCCGTCGTGGCGGAGCCGGCCGCGGCCTCCGCCGCCGTGAACCACTTCGACGGTGTCGGCCAGCCGGGCGGCGGCGAGCTGCTGCAGTCCGCCGTGCCCGGCCCGGACGGGCAGCCGCGCACCGTCCGGGTCTGGCTCCCGCCGCAGTACGCCAAGGAGCCGAACGCGCGCTTCCCCGTCGTCGTGATGCAGGCGGCCACCCCGCGCAAGACCGCCGACGCCGAGGTCCCGGACGTCTTCGAGGGCCTCACCGCAGCCCTGCAGACCGGCCGCGCCCGCCCCTTCATCCTGGTCGCCCCCGAGGCGCCGAACGGCACCGCGCACCCCTGCGACCTGGTCGCCGCCGCGCCGGCCGCCGTCGCCGACGACGAGACGCTGCGCGCCGCCATCGCCGCCTCGTTCCGCATCCTGGCGCCCGGCCCGGCCTCCTGGGGCACCCTCGGCGTCGAGGGCGGTGCGCCGTGCGCCGCCGCCGCCGTGCTGTCCCGCCCCGACCTGTACGGCGCCGCCGCCGCGGTGTCCGGCCGCTACGACGCCGCCGCGCTCACCCAGGCCGGCGCCGAGGCCCCGGCCGGCAGCGCGGCGAAGCTCCTGCTGGCCGCCGCCAAGGCCGACACGGCCGGGCTGGACGCGGCCCGCAAGCTCCAGGCCGCGCTCACGGCCGGGGCCGGACCGGCGGCCAAGGCCGAGGTGAAGATCTCCGACAACGTGCAGGACTACACCCCCGACCGGGAGCGGATGCGGCTCGTCCGGCAGGCGGCGCAGTACCTGGCCGACGCGCTGGCCAAGGCGTCCTGAGCCGCCGTCCCGGACGGGGCGTCGCCGCCCGGTGCCCGTAGCGGGTGCCGGGCGGCGTGCTGTGGTGCAATGCGAGTCGGGTCGCCGGGCGACGACCCTGGGTGACGATCGAGAGGGCTCGGATGATCGCGAGGGGTCGGATGAGGGCCACCGGGCGGGTACTGGCGGCGGCGCTCGCCGTCGGGCTGCTGGCGGGCGGGTGCGGTGCGGGTTCCTCGAGTTCGTCTGGTTCGACGAGCTCGTCGGGTTCCTCGGGTTCCTCGGGTTCCTCGGGTTCAGAGGGTTCAGAGGGTTCAGCGGGTTCGTCCGGGGCGGGGGGCGCCGGGCCGTCCAGCCCGGCCGCGCCCGGGGTCACGCCGCTGGAGCCGCTGCCCGCCGCCGTCCCGGCCGGGCTGGCCCCGTACTACGCGCAGCGGCTCGACTGGCAGCCGTGCGACGGCGGATTCGAGTGCACCGCCTTCCGGGTGCCGCTGGACTACGACCGCCCCGGCGACGGTGACCTCACCCTGGTGGCGGCCCGCGCCACCGCCGTCCCGGCGGGCTCGGGCTCGGGCTCGGGCTCCGAGGAGGGGGCCGGGGGAGGCCGGCTCGGCTCGCTGCTGCTCAACCCCGGCGGGCCCGGCGGCTCGGCGGTCGAGTACCTGGAGGCCACCGCGCGGACGTACGACAGCGGCGTGCGCGCCCGGTACGACCTGGTCGGCCTCGACCCGCGCGGGGTCGGCCGCAGCAACCCGGTCACCTGCCTGAGCGGCGACCGGATGGACGCCTACACCGCCGTCGACCTCACCCCCGGCGACCAGCACGGAATCGACGCCCTGGTCGCCGCCGACAAGGAGTTCGCCGAGGGCTGCCGCCAGCGCGCCGGGGCGGCGCTCGGCCACCTCGGCACCGTCGAGGCCGCCCGCGACATGGACGTGCTGCGCGCCCTGCTCGGCGACGAGCGGCTGAACTACGTCGGCAAGTCCTACGGCACCTTCCTCGGCGCCACCTACGCCGGGCTCTTCCCCGGCCGGGTCGGGCGGCTGGTGCTGGACGGCGCGGTGGACCCGTCGCTCGACTCGGTCACCGGCAACCGCACCCAGGCCGGCGGCTTCGAGACGGCCTGGGCCGCCTTCGCCAAGGACTGCGCCAAGCACGAGGACTGCCCGCTCGGCCGCACCGAACAGCAGATCGGCGAGCAGCTCACCGCCCTGCTCGTCACCGTCCAGGCCAACCCGCTGCCCAGCACCGACCACGGCCGGCGACTCACCGAGGCCCAGGCGACCACCGGCGTCATCCAGGCCATGTACGCCGACTTCCTCTGGCCCAAACTGCGCACCGCGCTCACCGACGCCAAGGCCGGCGACGGCACCAGCCTGCTGAGGCTCTCCGACTCCTACTACGGGCGCGAGGCGGACGGCTCGTACCCCAACCTGATGTTCGCCAACACGGCGGTGAACTGCCTCGACCTGCCCGCCCCGTTCGCCGGGCCGGAGGACGTCCAGCGCGCCGTGCCGGACTTCGAACAGGCCTCGCCGCACTTCGGCCGCGACATGGCGTGGATGGCGCTGGCCTGCACCTACTGGCCGGTCCGGGCCACCGGCACGGCGCACACCATCCGGGCCGCCGGCGCCGCCCCCATCGTCGTCGTCGGCACCACCCGCGACCCGGCCACCCCGTACGCGTGGGCCCAGGCGCTGGCCGGGCAACTGGAGTCCGGACGCCTGCTCACCTACGACGGGGACGGCCACACCGCGTACGCGCACCACGACGCCTGCGTGGACGGCGCGGTCAACCGCTACCTGCTGGCGGGCGAGGCACCGGAGCCGGGCGCGCGCTGCACCCGGTAGGCGGGATGGTTTCCGCTTCAACCGACCGCCGGTGCGACGTTACGATGAGCGCCCCCCGCCCTCATCCCCTCCCCTCCCCGGAGCGCACCGTGCTCGGAGTCAACGACCTGGCGACGTACGTCCTCGGCGCCCTCGTCATCGTCCTACTGCCCGGCCCCAACTCCCTGTACGTGCTGTCCGTCGCCGCCCGCAAGGGCATCCGGACCGGCTACCAGGCCGCCGCCGGCGTCTTCGTCGGCGACCTCACCCTGATCAGCCTCACCTCGCTGGGCGCCGCCTCCCTCCTCAAGGCCAACCCGGCCGTCTTCGCCGTGGTCAAGCTCGGCGGCGCCGCCTACCTGCTCTGGATCGGCTACGGCATGCTCCGCGCCGCCCGCCAGCTCTGGCGCGAACGCCGGACCGCCGACAACCCCGACAACCCCGCCGCCACCGCCGAACCGGCCGCCGAACCCGTCGAGCGCCCGTTCCGCCGCGCCCTGGTGATCAGCCTGCTGAACCCGAAGGCGATCCTCTTCCTGCTCTCCTTCTTCACCCAGTTCGTCGACCCGGCCTACGGACAGCCGGCCCTCTCCTTCGGCCTGCTCGGCGGCATCCTGCAGACCTTCAGCGTGCTCTACCTCTCCCTGCTGATCTTCGCCGGCACCACCCTCGCCACCGCCTTCCGCCGCCGCCGTCGCCTCTCCGCCACCCTCACCAGCGGCGTCGCCGTCCTCTTCGCCGGCTTCGCCGCCAAACTCGCCGTCTCCTCCGCCTGACCCCCACCCCCGCCAACCGGGTGTGGATCACCCGCGAAACCTGTGTAGACTGGCCCGCGTTGCCACCACGCGTGACAACGGCGCCGCCTTAGCTCAGCTGGCCAGAGCAACGCACTCGTAATGCGTAGGTCGCGGGTTCGAATCCCGCAGGCGGCTCTGTAGAAGCCCCAGGACTCACTCGCCGTGACCTGGGGCTTTTGCGTGCGTGGGGTGGAGTGGGGCGGGGATCAGGGGGCGGGCCAGTCGGCCCAGGTGGCGGAGGTCATGGTGACCAGGACGGTGCGGTCGCCCTTGTAGGGGGCTCGACCGTGGCTGGCGAGGATGTTGTCGACGACCATGACGTCGCCCTGTGTCCAGTCGGGGGCGAGGGTGGTGCGGTCGAAGGCGGCGTGGATCTCGGCCAGGGTGTCGGCGTCGATGGGGCTGCCGTCGCCGAAGTAGGCGTTGCGCGGCAGGTTCTGCTCGGGGAAGACGGCGAGGAGGGCCTCGGTGGTCTTCGCGGGCAGTGAGCCGATGTGGAAGAGGTGGGCCTGGTTGAACCAGACGGTCTCGCCGGTCACCGGGTGCCGGGTGAGCGCCGGGCGGACCTGGCTGGTGCGCAGTAGGTCGCCCTCCCACTCCCAGGCGATGCCGTTGTCGCGGCAGTAGGCCTCGATGTGCCCGCGGTCCTCGGTCTGGAAGGCCTCCTGCCAGGAGAGGCCGATGCCGTCGTGGTAGGCACGGGTGTAGCGCACGCCGAGGGCGGAGAACTTCTCGACCAGCTCGGCCGGGAGCTCGGTGAGGACGGTGCGGCTGTCCGCGACCGGGGTCTGGCCGCCGGTGCTCGGGGTGCGGGTGGCGAGGAAGAAGAGGTGGTCCGGCCAGCGCGAGGAGTAGGAGCTCTCGTTGTGCTGGGGGATGCGCTGGTCGGCCGGGTACTCGGTGGAGGTGTAGACGCTGCCGGCGACCCGCGAGCGCGGGGTGGAGCGCTCGGTGTACTCCAGGGCGCCGCCGCCGAGGACGGCGGCCACGCCGGCCAGCTCGTCGGTGGAGGCGACTGCGGCGCCGATGAGCCTCAGCGAGCCGTGGCGCAGGGTCAGTCGGCGTAGTTCGGGGCGGTGGGCGAGCAGCCACTCGCCGCGCTCCGTCCGGTCGGGAACGGTGGCGACGGGCTGCACCGTCCCGCTCTCTTCGAGGAAGGACACTTCAAGGTCCGTACGCGATCTCGTCACGGCGGCTCACCTCGTCTGTGCGGTGGTGTCGGGGATCGGGAACGCTGTCATCTTCGCCGCCTGGCCGCTGCCGGGGACAGGCGATTAAGAGAGGCCCGAAAACGTCTGGCGAACGCGGGGCCGGGGCCGCGGTGGGGCCGCGGACCCGGCGGTGGGCCGAGGGCTACCGGCCGGCCAGGACGGACCGGCCGTGGGGCGCGTTCCGGTGCGGCGCCGTGCCCGGGGGGTGGGCCAGGAGACGGGTGCCGCCGTTCAGCAGGGAACGGCCCAGGGGAGTCACGGTGTGCAGGACGAGGTTGCGGGTGCGACGGGTGGCGATCAGGCCGGCCGCCCGCAGGACCGAGGTGTGCTGGCTGACGGCGGCGTTGGAGACGCCGACGCGGTCGGCGAGTTCGCCGTTGGTGCTGCCGTTGAGCAGGGCCTCCAGCAGGGCGGCCCGGGTCTTGCCGACGAGGCTGGCGAGGGCCTCGCCCTGGGCGGGGTCGAGCGGCCGCTCGGCCTCACGGGTGCCGAGCACGGCGTCCCCGCGGGAGTCCGGGCGTATCGGGAAGACCAGGGCCGGGGCCGGTTCGGCCTTGACCACGGTGGCGTGCGGCGGGACCAGGGCGGGCGCGGTCAGGAACAGCGACGGCGTGATGAGCAGGCCGCGGCCGCTGAGCTCGATGGTCTCGTCCCGGTCGTCCTCGACCTCCAGAACCGGTGCCCGCCAGTGGACGCGCGGGTGCAGGGCCTGGAGCAGCGTCTCGACTCCGGAGGCGCTCATGATCTGCCGGTAGGCGTCGGTGTCGCGGACCAGCCGGGCGTGGATGGCCTGCCAGTACGGGAGGACGGCGATCGTGCCGAACTCCTGGACCAGGCCGTCCGGTCCGGAGGGGAGGTCCTCACCGGTGGTTCGTTCCGGAAGCCGCGGTAACGGGTCGGACGGATCGTCCACCTGCGGTGGCGGAGCGCCGAGTAGATCCCAGATGGTCCGTCCGGAAAGGTCGAAGCGGTGTATCAGACGCTGGAGCTCTTCTCGGCTCCGTACGCTGTTGGTGACTGTCTGATGCCATCTTCGGAAGTAACCACCCGAGTTCTTCGACCAGTTGTCCAAGGCGAACGCCGCCTCGGCCTCGGCTGTCGGTGGTCCGGCGACCCGGACGCGGACGAGGTCCTCCATGGAAAAGACGATGCGGCTCACGAACGTGTTCCCCTTCCCCCGAAGAGAACTCGGCCACGCGGACGTTCGGCCGAAGTTCCCCCTCATTCGACTGGGGGCAATCATCGCCGTTCGCCGGCGCGCCGGGGTATCCCCCGTTCGGGAGATCCGCAGGATCGGGCCAGGGGGTCGCACTCGGTGACAGGAAGGGTGGGGGCGGTGGAGGTGCGGCGAACAGAGGGTGTTCTACCTGGGTGTCGTTCCTATCCCTCACCCCGCTGCATGGTGCCGCCCTCCCAGGCCCAGGCGGCGATCTCGACCCGGTTGCGAACCTTCAACTTCGTCTGGACGCTGGCCAGATGGGACTTGACGGTGGAGAGGGAGATGGCCAGCGTCTCGCCGATCTCCTGGTTGGTGCGGCCGCGGGCGACCAGCCGTGCCACGTCCAGTTCCCGGTCGGTCAGGACGGTCGGGGAGAGCGTCGTCGCGGCGGCCTGGGCCGCCCCGGGCCCGGCGGCGGAGAGCCGCTTGAGCAGCCGCACGGTGACGGCGGGGGAGACCATCGCGTCGCCGGCGGCGACCGCGCGGACCGCCTCGATCAGCAGGGTCGATCCGCTGTCCTTGAGCAGGAAGCCCTGGGCGCCGCCGCGCAGCGCGCCGTAGACGTACTCGTCCAGGTCGAAGGTGGTGACCACGACCACCCGCAGCGGGTCGCTCACCCCGGGGCCGGCCAGCAGCCGGGTGACCTGCAGGCCGTTCAGCCGGGGCATGCTGATGTCGACCAGGCAGACGTCGGGCCTCAGCCGGCGGGCGAGTTCGACGCAGGTGGCGCCGTCGGCGGCCTCGCCGAGCACCTCGATGTCGGGCTGGCTGTCGAGGATCAGCCGGAAGCCGGTGCGGACCATGTCCTGGTCGTCCGCGATGAGCACCTTGATGGTCATGCCGGCATCCTCCGAGTGCTGGGGTCCGTGTTCCTCACGGGGAGCAGGGCCGTCAGCTCCCATCCTCCCGCATCGTCCGGGCGCTCGGTGAGCGTTCCTCCGACCGCCCGGACGCGCTCCTGGAGCCCGAGGAGGCCGAGGTCCTGCTGTCCGAGGTGGGGGACACGCAGACCCTTGCGGGCCGTTCCCCCGCGCGGCGGTCCGCTGCGCACGGTGGCCTCCAGGGTGGACGGGCCGAGGCCTATCCGTACGGTGACCCCGGTGGCGTCCGGGGCGTGCCGGCGCACGTTGCTCAGGCCCTCGGTGATCACCCGGTGCGCGGTGGTGGCGATCTCGGGGGCGAGCCGGGCGGTGAGCGCGGCCTCGTCCAGTTGCAGGTCCACCGAGGCGCCGCCCCGGCGGAAGGACTCCACCATGACGGGTATGTGCGCGATGCCCTGCCCCGAGAGCGGCGAGGCGGCGGCCAGGTCGGTGCCCTCCCGCAACATGGTGACCAACTGCCGCATCGACTCCAGGGATTCGCTGCCGGCCTGCTCGATGTCGTCGAAGATCGGGACGACTTCCTGCGGCGCGGTCTGCCAGATCGCCCGGCCGGCCTGAGCCAGCACGATGATGCCGGTGACGTGGTGGGCGACGAAGTCGTTGAGGTCGTTGGCGAGGTCGATCAGTTCGTCGCGGCGAACCTGTTCCACGGCCCGGAGCCGGCGGGTGTCGGCCGCGCGCAGGTAGCAGCCGAGGGCGATCGCGACGCCGGCGACGATGGCCAGCAGCACGACGGTCAGCACCGTCCCGGACGCGCTGCGGGAGACCCGTGCGGCCAGCCCCAGCAGGGCGATCACCAGGGCGGCGCAGGTGCCGATGACGGCGGCGCGGGCGCGGATGTGCCGGGCGGTGGTGATCAGCAGGAGGCTGAGCGCGAGCAGCTCCATCAGCCCGGGGGAGTCCTGCTCGGTGCCGCGGACGAAGCCCACGGCGGACCAGACCAGCGACCAGAGCGCGGCCGCCCCGGCGCGCAGCTCGGGCCGGCCTCGCGGGCCGAACAGCACCAGGGCGGCCGGGACCAGCCCGGCGAGCGGCAGCAGTGGTCCGGCGGTGTCCAGACTCATGGCCAGGTCCAGCAGCCACAGCACGCCGAACCCGACCGCCAGGGCGGCCCGGGCGGCGCGCGGCAGGGTGGACACCGGCGTCGCCGGGGACGCCTGGTCCGGGGCCGGTTGGGCGAGGAGGTCTCGGAGGCTGGGGAGCCGCACGGGCCGGCCTTTCGGGTCGGTGGAGTCGGACGGTCGATCAGGGAACGGGAGGCCGGAAGGTCGCGGGGGAGCGGGTAGGTCGGGCGGTCGGTGCCGTCGGCTGGACGGGGACGGTCGGAGCGGCGCCCGGACGGGGGTGCCGGGCGCCGCTCGGGCCTGGGGCCGGGGCTGGCCGGGCCTGTCCCGGAGGGCGGTGGTTCAGCGGTTGGCGCGCCGTACGGAGTCCACGCCGAGGGCCAGGGCGGCCAGTAGCACCGCGGCGGCGGCCACCGCGGCCGTGCCCGGGCCCTTGCCCTCCGCCACGCCGAGGAAGTCGACCTCGGGGATGCGGTTGAACATCGCGTACCAGAGCAGCGGGTAGAGCGCCTGGAACAGCCGGGGACCGCGGCTGACGATCCCGCAGAGCATCGCCAGGGCGGGCACCACCAGGGCGCCGACCAGGGCGGCGACCGCCGCGCCGGTGTCGCCGGAGGCGATCAGCCGGACGATCGGCACCGCGGTGACGGCCAGTGCCACGGCGATCCCGGCGAGCAGTCCTGCCAGCAGCCGGCGGCCTGCGGCCGGGCAGGCGGCGAGCAGGTCGTCGATGCTCCCGGCGCCGGCGTGGTTGCCCATCCGGGACCAGATGAGCACCGGCCAGAGCACGGTGAGCGGCAGCACCGGGTGGAGGACGTTCCCGCTCGGGACGAACGCGGCGAGCACGGCCAGGGCCAGCGTGCCCAGCCACCACCAGCGCATGCCCTGGAGCAGGACGCGTACCTCGCCGACCAGTGTGGGCAGGAAGGACGAGCCCATCCGGGGCGGCGTCAACAGGGACGGGTCGAGGCCGAAGGAGGTGCCCGCGCCGGCGGCCGGCTCCTCGGCGTGGTCGGCGTGCTCGGCACCGGTCCGGTCGGCCGCGCCCTTGGCGCCCGGGACCAGCGCGCCGACCGCGCCGATGGCGGCGGACGGGTCGAAGCGGCGGAACCAGAGCACCGACAGCAGCGCGGCCACCAGCGAACCGGCCACCAGCAACGCGGCGTTGGCCAGCAGGCCGCCGCCCAGATCGCCGAGACCGAGGCCCTGCCAGTCGAAGGTGACCGGGGTCTTGTCGTCGGAGGTGAGGCCGACGCCGAAGCGCACCGCCTCGGCCGGGTGCCCGGCCGCCGAGATCGCCCGGCGCATCGACTCGCTGATCCGTTCCATGCTCAGCAGGTCGTACGCGCCGGAGGCCTGGGAAGCCATGATGCCGACCAGCCAGACCACGAACCAGATCAGCGCGCCGACGCCGCCGCGCAGGCCCGGCAGGGTGTCGAAGAGCACCGCGCAGGCCGCGACGAGGGCCAGCAGCGGGAGCGTGATCAGGACGAAGGGCAGCAGCAGGCGCACGACGTCGACGTGGTACGACTCGCCCTTGACCAGCTGCACGCCGAACGCGGTCACCGCGAGGGCGAGCAGCATCGAGCCGAGCACCAGCAGGTTGCTGCAGAACTTGCCGAACAGGTACGAGGGGCGGGTCATCGGCGTGGCCGCGAGGATCTGGCCGACGCCGTTGCGCTCGTCCTTGGGGACGGTGCCGCGGGTGATGTTGAAGCCGGCCAGCGCCAACCAGACAGCGCCGCCGAGCGCGGTGACGGTGCCGACGTAGCCGCTGGTGTACAGGCCCCGGTAGCCGCTGATCTGGAAGACCTGCCAGGTCGAGGAGCCGACCGGGGCGGCCAGCAGGCCCAGGGCGAGCGTGCCGAGCAGGACCACCAGGTAGGCGGGACGGCGTCGGCGCTCCCGGAAGTCGGCGAGGGCGAGCGCGGTGACGGTGCCCGCCATCAGCGCACCACCGCCTGCGGGACGGCCGGAGCCGGGGCGGAGGTCAGCAGCAGGTAGGCGTCGTCGAGCCCCGGCGGGACCGGTTCGGCGTGCTGGGCGGGCGCGTGCGGGGAGATCACCCGGGCGCGGACGCCCTGCGGGGTGCGCGTGGTGCCACCGAGGACGAACCGCGAGCGCAGGGCCGGGATCTGGTCGGAGGCCACGGTGAGCTCCCAGACCGAGCCCTCGGCGAGCCGCAGGAGCTCCTCCGGGGTGCCGTGGTGGATCAGCCGGCCCTTGCCCATGATGGCGATCCGGTCGGCGGTGGCCGCCACGTCGGAGACGATGTGGGTGGAGAGGATCACGATCCGCTCGGAGCCGAGGCCGGTGAGCAGGTTGCTGAACCGCATCCGTTCCTCCGGGTCGAGGCCGACGGTCGGCTCGTCGACGATCAGCAGCTGGGGGTCGTTGAGCAGCGCCTGGGCGATGCCGACCCGCTGGCGCATGCCGCCGGACATCGAACCGAGCCGCTGCTTGGCGGCTCCGGAGAGGTTGACCAGGTCGAGCAGCTCGGTGATCCGGGCGTTCGCGGAACGGCCCTGCAGCCCCTTGGCCGAGGCCAGGTAGGAGAGGAACTCGCGGGCGGTCAGCTGCGGGTAGACGCCGAAGTCCTGTGGCAGGTAGCCGATGGTGCGGCGCAGCGGGCCGGGGTTCTCGGCGATGTCGGTGCCGTTCCAGAACACCCGGCCGGAGGTCGGCTTGGTGACGGTGGCCAGGATCCGCATCAGGCTGGACTTGCCGGCGCCGTTGGAGCCGAGCAGGCCGAGCACGCCGGGGCGCAGGGTCAGCGAGAAGGAGTCCACCGCTCGCTTGCCGCCGCGGTACTCCTTGGTCAGATCGGTGATCTGGAGTTCCATCGCTCAGTCCTTCGTGTTGACGCGGACGACACCGACCTTGGAGGCGACGGTGATGGCGTGGGCGGAGTTCGGGTCCTCGCCGACCTCCACGTGGGGGTTGGACGAGCCGGCCTTGGCCTCGACGTGGTAGCGGGTGCCGTCCTCGGGGACCCGCACGGTGATGCTGCCGGTGTCGGACTCGGCCTTGACCTTGTCGGGCGCCTTGACGAAGGTCAGCTTCACGCTGCCGTTCTCGTTGGCGACGTCCACGTCGGCGGAGGAGAGGCCGCTCGCGTCGACCTTGCCCTTGTCGGTGCGGACGGTGAGCGGCGCGGCGAGGCCGTCGAGGTCCACCGAGCCCTGCTCGGTCTTCACGTCGAGCTTGCCGTCGATGCCCTTGGCGGTGATGCCGGCCGATCCGCTGCCCTGGACGGTCACGGCCACGCCCTTGGGGACGTGCACGGTGTACTGGGCCTTGCAGTTGAGGACGATGCCGCTGCACTTGCCGGACAGCTTGAGGGTCTCGCCCTCCAGCGTCCAGGCGGCGTTGCCGTCCTTCGCGGCCTGGCCGGCGAGCCTGCGGTCGGCCCTGAGGGTGGTGCCGTCGGCGGGCACCAGGGTCACATCCTTGTCGGTGTCCACGGTGAGGTGCGTGCCCTGGAAGCCGAAGTCCTTGGAATCGTTGCGGGGTTGGGCGTCCAGGTCGTCGCTCACACCGCAGCCCGTGAGTGCGATGGCCAGTGCGGAGATCGGGGCCACCCAGGCCAGCTTGGCGGTCGACATTTTCATACCCGTCATGCTCCCGGCGGGGCCGGGGCGGCGACATCCGCCTTTCGGGAGAGATCGGCGGGGCGTCTCGTTCCTTTGGCCGAGGACGCGCTCTCGTTCTTTCGGCCGGGGCGGCACGGATGAACGGACGGGGGTGGACCGGGGGTTCACTATACGAATTCCCCGGGGAAAGAGCGCCCGCCCGGCACGGGCCGGTGAAGGCCGTGCCGGGCGGGCGGGGAAGGGGTGTTCGGAAGCGGTTGTCGCGGGCCGTCGGCTCCGACCTCAGATCAGCACGGTCCGCTTTCCGGTGACGGCGCTGATTCGCCGGGCGTCGCGGGTGAGATTGACCCGCTTGAGCCAGCGGTCGGTGCCGTCGAAGCGGCAGCGGAAGGACTCCCGGCCGTGCACCACCCGGAAGTTGTCGACGAAGACCAGGTCGCCGGGGGCGAGCGAGATCCGCTCCACGTGCTCGCCGAGGACGGCCTGGACGGTCTCCACGGCTTCGGCGGCCGCGTCGTCGCCGGGCAGCGGGCGCATGAAGTCGATGTCGAAGCGCAGGTAGGGGGCGTTCGGGGGGCCGAACAGCACGGCGCCGAGCTGCGAGCCGTCGCCGGCGCTGTCGGGCAGCGAGCCGAGGTTGTGGGAGTCGTCCGGGAGGAACAGGAAGCGCTCCTGGAACAGCACCTCGCGGACGTTCTGAGGCAGGTCGAGTGCCTCGGCGCGGACGTAGGTGGTGCCCACCTGGGTGGGGTTGCGCAGGCACAGCAGGGCCACGTAGTCGCTGCGGCAGGGGTGGAAGACGTCCTCGGTGTGGAAGTTGAGTTCCCTGGTGCTGCTGGCGCTGGTCAGCGAGTTGTCGTCCTCGGGGGTGGGGCAGACGTCGTGGACCAGCCGGCCGGCCTGCTGGCTGGTCCAGCCGAACGGCTCGGCGAGCCCGGCGCCGACCAGGGCCAGCACGCCTTCCTCGTGCCAGCCCGCGCCGAGCTTGGCGGCCGGTTCCCAGCCGAGCGGGGTGGGCTCCAGGTCGGCCCGGACCGGAAGGTTGGAGACCACGGTGATGGCCTCCCCGCCGGTGCGGGTCGCGGCGAGGAAGGTCCGCAGCCGCTCCGGCAGCCGCTGGGCGGCGCCGGTGGCAGCCGCGGACATCCGCGAGGGGTCCTGGTCGCCGTTCAGGGACTCCAGGAATTCATCGGCGAGAACCGCGATCTCGTCGCGCTCTTCATCGTGCAACCGCAGCGTGGACACCGCTTTCCTTTCTTTCGCGTCGGTGCGCCCTGGGGGTTTCCGGTCAGGACGCGGTGGAGCGTGGGCGGAGATCGTTCCAGTTGCTCTCGATGTAATGCAGGCAGTCCTCCCTGGAGTCCGGTCCGTACGTCGACGACCAACCGTCTGGAACGTCGAGGAAATCCGGCCAGAGGCTGTGCTGGTTCGCCTGGTTGACCAAAACCCGGAAGGTGCCTTCGGCATTCTCGAACGGGTTTCCCATTCGTCTCTCCCTGAACTGGTGTGGGGCCGGCACTGGCACCGCTCATGCTGGGAAGCGGTTCGGCGTGCTGACAAGCTCGTTAAGCCAGGCCTTAAATCGGAAAACGGACCCTCCGACTTCGCTTCGCCGAATGCCTGCGGCGGACCGGTAAATCGCGCTGACCTGCGGTTATCGTGCCCTGCTTAAGGAGCTGGAGCCTGCTGTTGGTTCCGGTCGAAACTGATGTCACCTGCCGGAAACCGAACAGGAGGCATCCATGTCGATCACTGAAGTGGCGATACCCGGAGCAAAACTGACATCGGCCGACATCTACAACTCGGCGGTGGCATCCTGGGCAATTGCCGCAGCCTGGGAGGTGGGCGCGCTCGACGAGCTGAACGGCGCCGCCTCTCTGGATGCGGAGGAACTGGCGGAAAAGCTCGGGCTGGATCCGGTCGCGTCCCGCGGGATGTTCCAGGCGCTCGCCTCGGTCGGAGTCGTCACCCGTGATGGCGGCACGATCAGCCCCGGCCCGATCTTCGACGAGGTGAACACCTACCGGTCGTACTTCCACTGGCTCAGCCGGGGCTGCTCCGGTCTTTACACCGAAATGCCCTCGGTGCTCCGAAAAGAGAACCGGGTCGGCTCCTTCTACCACCGGGACGGCGCGGCCATCGGCTACGCCTGCCGCGAGCTGTCCTCGTTCTCGTTCGACCCGGCGTTCTGGGCCGCGATGGACCGGCTGCCGTTCGACTTCAAGGTCGCCGCCGACCTCGGCTGCGGCAGCGGCGAGCGGCTCATCCAGATCGCCAACCGCTACCCGGGCACCCGCGGCCTCGGCCTCGACATCGGCCTCCCGGCCGTCGAGATGACCACCCGTGAGGTGGCCAGGGCCGGCCTGTCCGACCGCATCACCGCTCTCCAGGCGGACGCTCGCGACCTGGCCCCGCATCCCGTCTTCGCGGAGGTCGAGCTGCTCACCTGCTTCATGATGGGCCACGACTTCTGGCCCCGCGAGAACGCCGTCAAGTCGATGCGCACCCTGCGCGAGCGGTTCCCCAACGTGCGCCGCTTCCTGCTGGGCGACACCACCCGCACGGTCGGCTACCCGGACCGCGGGATCCCGCTGTTCAACCTCGGCTTCGAGTCCGCCCACGACCTGATGGGGGTGTACGTGCCCACCCTGGACGAGTGGTACGGGGTCTTCGAGGAGACCGGCTGGAAGCTGGCCGGCGAGCAGCGGATCGAGTCGCCCGCCGCCTCCGTCGTCTTCGAGTTGGAGTGACCCCGACACCATGACGACCACCTCGGCACCCCCCACCAGGAGCGTCGACCCGGCCAGCGCCGGCGGGCTCGGCCGGCTGCTGCACCGACTGATCCGCCGGCACACCGTCCCCGGAGCCCAACTCGCCCTCCTGCACCAGGGCGTGACCTCGGTCGTGACGGCCGGGGAGGAGTGCTACGACAGCGGTCGGCCGGTCACCGCGGAGTCCCGGTTCCCGGTCGGCTCGCTCACCAAGCCGTTCACCGCCGCGCTGCTGACGACCCTGGCGGACGAGGGCGAGGTGGACCCGGACGCCCCGCTCGGCGGGCAGTTCCGCGAGTTCGCGGCGCTGCCCGGGGCGCTCGGGAGCGAACTGACGCTGCGGCACCTGCTCACCCACACCGGCGGACTGCCCGGGAGCCACCCCGCCGAGCAGCCGCCGGCCGACCGCGACCAGTACCTCAGGGAGGCCGCGGCGGCCGTGGTCTGCCCGCCGGGCACGGCCTTCTCCTACTCCAACGTCGGGCTGGTGGCGGCCGGCCGGGTCGCCGAACTGGCCCTCGGCATGCCGTGGGAGGAGGCCGTCACCTCGGTCCTGCTGCGTCCGCTCGGCATCCGCGCGGCCTTCGTCACCGGCTCGGGCGCCGCCGCCGGGCACGTCCCCGGGCACGCCGCGCAGCCGGCGTACGGTACCGCCCGCCCGGTGGCCCAGCTGCTGCCGCCGGTGGAGGCGCCGGCCGGCGCGCTCGCGCTCGCCGCCGCGGACCTGCTGCGGTTCGGCACCCTGCTCGCGGACGAACCGGTGCGCCCGCGAGGGCCGCTGCTGCCGCCGCCCCGGGTCACCGAGACGATGCGCCGGATCGAGCCGAACACCGACGCGTTCGGCCTGGCCGACGCTTGGGGCCTCGGCCTCGCGCACTACCTGGCCCCGGACGGCCGGACCTGGGTCGGTCACGACGGCACCGGCGACGGCACCTCCTGCCACCTGAGGGTCGACCCGCAGGAGGGCACGGTCGTCGCGCTGACCACCAACGCGGGCACCGGACTCGCGCTCTGGGACGACCTGCTGGCCGAACTGGGCGAGGCCGGGATCGAGGTCGGCAGTCACCCGTTCACCCGGCTGCGCGGCGACGCGCCGCCGGCCCCCGACCACCTCCTCGCCGACTGCGCGGGGACCTACCGCAACGGCGCCACCGAGTACCGCCTGGTCCATGACCCGGACGGCCTGCGGCTCGACCAGGGAGGCCGACCGTTCGCCCGGCTCGCCGTCCGGTCGGACCTGGCGTTCTCGGTCGTCGAGCTGACCACCGAGCGGACCGGCTACACCGGCCGCTTCCACCGGGACCCGGACACCGGGCGGATCGACCGCATGCAGGTCGGCGGGCGCCTGGCGGCCCGGTGGTGAGCGGCGGCGCACGGCAGTAACCAGCGTGTTCCGGACTCCCGCGACCCGCGGGAGTCCGAAGCCGTCGTCGGACCGGACGGCCGGGCGGCTGAACGGGCAGAGCAGACCGAAGGGCAGGAGACACGACCATGTCGCACGAGGCGGCTTCCCCGGACGCACGGCTCATCACTGGCACCGACCCGGCGTCGGCGGAGGCGGCGGGGTGGCACGCGGGACCGCCGGCGCCCGCCGCCGGCACCCTGCCCGAGCTGCTGCGCCGGCAGGTCGAGCGGGCCCCGAGGGCGCCCGCCCTGGTGTCCGGGGTCGGCACCCTCTCGTACGCCGAGCTGGACAGCCGGACCAACCGGCTGGCGCACCTGCTGATCGACCGGGGCGTCGGCCCCGGCAGCATCGTGGCGCTCGGCATGGCCCGCGGCGCGGATCTCGTGCTGGCGGCCATCGCCACCACCAAGGCCGGAGCCGCCTACCTGCCGGTCGATCCGGCCTACCCGGCCGAGCGGGTCGCCTACGTCCTCGCCGACGCCTCGCCGCGGCTGCTGCTCACCAACGGCGCCGGTTCGGTCCGGGCCGTCGACGGCCCGCCGGCCGTGCTGGACCTCGCCGACCCGGCCGTCGCCGAGGCGCTGGCGGGCTGCCCGGACACCGACCCGGCCGCGGCCGGGAAGGTCGGGCCGGGACACCCGCTGGACGCCGCGTACGTCATCTACACCTCCGGATCCACCGGGCGCCCCAAGGGCGTGGCCGTGCCCCACCACGGCCTCGCCGCCCTCACCGCCCAGCACGTCGCCCAGCTGGCGGCCGGCCCCGGTTCCCGGGTGCTGCAGTTCGCCAGCCCCAGTTTCGACGCCTCGGTGTTCGAACTCTCCATGGCGCTGCTCACCGGCGGCACGCTGGTCCTGGCCGATGCCGCGCGGCTGGTACCCGGTCCGGCCTTCGCCGACCTGCTGGCCGAACTGCGGATCACCCACGTCACCCTGCCGCCGGCGGTGCTCGCCACCCTGCCGGACGGGGCGGTCCCGGCCGGCGTCACCGTCGTCACGGCCGGCGAGGCCTGCTCCGCCGCGGTCGCGGCCCGTTGGGCGCCCGGCCGGCTGATGGTCAACGGGTACGGGCCGACCGAGTCCACCGTCTGCGCCACCATGAGCGACCCGATCCCCGGGGACGGCACCGCCCCCGACATCGGACGCCCGGTGACCGGCACCCGGGTGCACGTCCTCGACGAGTGGCTGCGGCCGGTCGCCCCCGGCGCCGTCGGCGAGCTGTACGTGGCCGGGGACGGGCTGGCGCTCGGCTACCTGGGCCGCCCCGGTCTGACCGCCGAGCGCTTCGTCGCCGACCCGTACGGACCGGCCGGCGGCCGCCTCTACCGCACCGGCGACCTCGCCGAGTGGACCGCGGACGGCGTGCTGCGCTACCGCGGCCGGACCGACGACCAGGTCAAGATCCGGGGCTTCCGGGTCGAGCTGGGCGAGGTCGAGGCCGCCGTGCTGACCCACCCGGCCGTCGCCGAGGCCGCCGCCGGAGCACCCGAGGACGAGCGCGGCCACCGCCGACTGGTCGTCCACGTTCGCGCGGAGGCGGGCCTGGCCGCGCCCACCCGGGCCGAGCTCGCCGCCCACCTGCGCCGCACCCTGCCCGAGCACCTGCTGCCCTCCGCGGTGGTCCCGGTCGGGCACTTCCCGCTCAACCCCTCCGGAAAGGTGGACCGCGCCGAACTGCCCGCGCCGGACTGGACCGGCCGCGGGGTCGCCCACGTGCCGGCGAACGGCCCGGTCGAGAAGGCCGTGGTCCGGATCTGGGAGGAGGCCCTCGGCACCACCGGTGTCGGGACCACCGACGACTTCTTCGACCTCGGCGGCGACTCGCTGCTGGGCGCCCGCGTCCTGGCCCGGCTGAAGGTGGAGTTCGGCACCGCACCGAGCCTGCGCGAGCTGTTCGCCGCGCCGACCGCGGGCGCGGTCGCCGCCCTGGTCGGACCGGCCGGGCACATCCCCGCCCCGGTCGGGGCCGTCGCGCGCGACGGCGCGCCGCGTGGCCGCGGCGGCACCGTGCCGATGTCCTTCGCCCAGGAGAGCCTCTGGTTCCTCCACGACGCCGCCCCGGCCCTGGCCGGGTACGGCGCCGCGGTCGGCATCGAGCTGGCCGGCGAACTGGACGACGAGGCGCTGCGCGCCGCCTTGGGCGCGGTGCTCGCCCGGCACGAGGTGCTCCGCACCACCTTCCGGGCCGGCGAGCACGGCGGCGTGCAGGTGGTGCACGAGCCCGGCGAGCCCGCGCTCGACGTGGTCGACCTCACCGCGCTGTCGGCCGGGAAGGCGGCGGACGAGCACGAGCGACTGCTCGCCGAGGCGACGGCCCGTCCGTTCGACCTGGTGGCCGGGCCGCTGCTGCGCGCCCTGCTGATCCGTCTGCCCGGGCAGCGGCACGTGCTGGTGCTGGACCAGCACCACATCGTCACCGACGGCTGGTCCACCCGCGCCCTGCTCCGGGAGCTCTTCGAGCTCTACGGCCGGGCCGTGCACGGGCCGCTCGGCCCGGTGGCGCCGGCGCCCGACCAGTTCGCCCGCCACGCCGCCGACCAGCGCGAACGGGCCCGGGCCGGCGCCTGGGACGCCGACATCGCGTACTGGCGCGAGCGGCTCGCGGACCTGCCGCCGCTCGACCTGCCCGCCGACCGGCCGCGCTCGGCGGCCCGCACCGGCGCCGGCGCCCTGCACCGGTTCCGTGTCCCGGCCGAGCTGGCCGCCGGGCTGCGCGCCCTGTCCCGGGCCCGTCGGGCCACCGTCTTCATGACGCTGACCGCCGCCGTGCACGTCCTGCTGGCCCGGCACAGCGGCCAGCGCGACTTCGCGCTCGGCATCGCCACCGCCAGCCGCCGCGACGGCGTGGACGACGACACCCAGGGCTTCTTCGCCAACCTGGTGCCGCTGCGCACCGCGCTTGACCCCGCCCGGCCGTTCGGTGAACTCATCGACGCCGTAAGGGAGTCCACCCTGGTCGCGGTCGAGCACGGCGAGGTGCCGTTCGACCGGCTGGTCGAGGCGCTGCGTCCGGTCCGCGAACCGGGCCGGATGCCGCTGGTGCAGACCGCCGTCACCTACCAGGAACCGCTGCTGCGCCCCGGGGCGGCGGCCGCCGGGCTCGACCTGGCCGAGGCCGAACTCCCGCGATCCTCCTCGCGGTTCGACCTGCTCTTCGAGTTCTGGAACCACGGCGACACGCTCGGCGCCGGCATCGAGTACAGCACCGACCTGTTCACCGCTGCCACGGTCGCCCGGCTGGCGGACCACCTGCTCGGCCTGCTCCGGTCGGCCGTCGCCGACGCCGGCGCGCCCGCCGGGGAGCTCGCCCTGGTCGGCGCGGAGGACGCCGGGGCCCGGCGGGCCCGGGCCGACTGGCACGACACCGAGACCACCTACCCGCGCGAGGCCCGGGTCCACGAGCTGTTCGAGTACGTCGCCCGGCTCCGCCCGGATGCCGTCGCCCTGGTGCACGAGGAGACCGCCGTCCGCTACGGCGAGCTCAACACCCGGGCCAACCGGCTGGCCCGCCGACTCGCAGCCGCCGGGGTCGGGCGCGGCACGCTCGTCCCGGTCTGCGCCCGGCGCTCGCCAGGGATGGTCGTCGGGCTGCTGGCGGTGCTCAAGGCCGGCGGCGCCTACGCGCTGCTCGACACCGGCCTGCCGGTCGAGCGGCTGCGGCTGATGATCGAGGACCTGGCCGCGCCGGTCGCACTCGTCGGGGCCGACGCCGAGGCGACCGTCCGGGCGGCCTGGCCCGCCGCGGGCGACCCGGTCCTGCTGTCGCTCACCGACCCGGCCACCGACGCCGAGGACGACTCCGACCCGGCCGTCCCGGGCAGCGCCGAGGACCCGGCGACGGTGATGTTCACCTCCGGCTCCACCGGTCGGCCCAAGGGCGTGCTGGCGGCCCACCGCGCCACCGTGCGCACCTTCGTCGGCACCGACTACGCCCGGTTCGGGCCGGACGAGGTGGTTCTGCAGTCGGCGCCGATCTCCTGGGACGCGTTCTCCCTGGAGCTGTTCGGTGCGCTGCTGCACGGCGCCCGCTGCGTCCTCCAGCCGGCCCCCACGCCTGAGCCGGAGGCGATCGCCGAGCTCGTCGAGCGGCACGGCGTCACCACCCTGTGGCTGTCCTCCAGCCTGTTCAACGTGATGGCCGAGGAGTACCCGGGCGTCTTCGGGACGCTCCGCCAGGTGCTGACCGGCGGCGAGGCGGTCTCGGTCGAGCACGTCGGCCGGGTGCTGCGCCGCCACCCCGGGCTGCGCCTGGTCAACGGCTACGGACCGGTGGAGTCCATGGTGTTCGCCACCACCCACCGGATCACCGAGCGGGACCTGGAGCGGGCCTCGGTGCCGATCGGCCGCCCGCTGGCCAACACCCGGGTCCACCTGCTGGACCAGGACGGACGGCCGGTGGCGGACGGCGTGCCCGGCGAGCTGTACCTGGCCGGCGACGGCCTGGCGATCGGCTACCTCGGCCGGCCCGAGCTGACCGCCGAGCGGTTCGGCCCCGCGGTCTTCGACCCGGCCGAGCGGCTCTACCGCACCGGCGACCTGGCCCGGATGCTGCCCGAGGGCGTGCTGGAGTTCCTCGGCCGGGCCGACGACCAGGTCAAGGTGCGCGGCTTCCGGATCGAGCCCGGCGAGATCGTCGCCGCCCTGCTGCGGCTGCCGGAGCTGGCCGACGCCGCCGTCCTGGCACTGCCGGACGGCGCGGGCTCCAAGCGCCTGGTCGGCTACCTGGTGCCCCGGGCCGCCGAGCAGCGCCCGGACACCGCCGCGGTGCGCGCCGCGCTGGCGCAGCACCTGCCCTCGTACATGGTGCCGTCCGCCTTCGTCACGCTGCCGGCGCTGCCGCTGAACGCCGCCGGGAAGCTCGACCGGGCCGCCCTGCCGGTGCCCGAGGCCGACGCCGGGCGGGCCTACCTGGCGCCGCGCGACGAGAAGGAGCGGCTGCTCGCGGAGACCTGGGCCCGACTGCTCGGCGTGGAACAGGTCGGTGTCGAGGACAACTTCTTCGAGCTGGGCGGGGACTCCATTCTCACCATGCGGGTCGCCGCCCGGGCCCGCGCCGAGGGGCTCTCCCTGCGCTCCGGCGACGTGATGCGGCATCAGACCGTCGCCGCACTCGCCGCCGTGGCGGTCTGGGCCCGGGACGAGGCGCCCGCCGCCGAACAGGGCCCGGTCGAGGGCGAGCTGCCGCTCACCCCGATCCAGCGCTGGTTCCACGGCACCGACCCGGCCCGGCCCGGGCACTTCGACCAGACCGTCCGGGTCGAACTGGCCCCCGGAGTCGACGAGTCGGCCCTGGAGCGGGCGCTGCGCGCCCTGTTCGCGCAGCACGACGCCCTGCGGCTGCGCTTCACCGGGGCCGTCGGCCACCACGCGCCCGGCCCGGGCGGCCCCCTGCTGCACGTCGTCGATCTGGCCGGCCTGCCGGTCGACGAGCAGGACCGCCGGATCGACGACACGGCCGAGCGGGTCGAGGAGTTCGACCTCGCGGAGGGCCCGCTGTTCGGTGCCACCCTGCTGCGCGGCGACACCGGGCGCCCGGACGTGCTGGTGCTGGCGGCCCACCACCTGGTGGTCGACGGCGTCTCCTGGCGCATCCTGCTGGAGGACCTCGCCGACGCCTACCGGCAGGCCGCGGTCGGCCGGGAGGTGCGGCTCGGCGCCAAGACCACCTCGTTCCGGGCCTGGGCGCTCGACCTCGAAACCCGCACCGCCGCCGGAGAGTTCGAGCCCGAGCGGGCGTACTGGGACGGCGTGCCGGACCCGGCGACGCCCCGGCTGCCGCGCGACCGGGCAGGCTCCAACACCGCGGCTTCGACCCGCACGCTGACCGTCCGGCTGACCGCCGCCGAGACGGACGCGGTGCTCCGGGAGCTCCCGGCCCGCTACCGGGGCGGCCCGGACGACGTCCTGCTGAGCGCGCTCGGCACCGCGCTGGCCGCCTGGACCGGCCTGCCGAAGGTGCTGGTGGACCTGGAGGGCCACGGCCGGACCGAACGGGACGGCACCGACCTGTCCCGCACCGTCGGCTGGTTCACCGCCGTGTACCCCGTCGCCCTCGACCTGCCCGACCCGGCCGCCGGCTGGCCGGCCGTGCTCAAGTCCGTCAAGCAGCGACTGCGGGACGTCCCCGGCGGCGGCCTCGGCCACGGCGCGCTGCGCGACGCGGCCGCCCACCGCACCGAGCGCGACCGCGCGCCCGAGGTGAGCTTCAACTACCTCGGGCGCTTCGAGGAACTGCCCGAGGGCGGCCCGTTCGAGGCGGGCACCCGGCCACGGATGTGGCTGCGGCAGTCCCCGGAGTCGGTCCGTCCCCACCTGCTCGACGTCATCGCCGTCCTCGGCGACGGCGGCGCCCTGGAGCTGCTCTGGCAGTACTCCGACCAGGTGCACGAGGAGGCCACCGTACGGCGCCTCGCCGAGGCCACCGCCGACGCGCTGCGCGCGCTGGCCGCGCACGCGGGCGAACCCGGAGCCGGCGGCCGGACCCCCTCGGACTTCCCGCTGCTGCGGCTGGACCAGGCCGCGGTGGACCGGCTGGCCGGTGACGGCCGAGCGGTGGCGGACCTCTACCCGCTCACCGCGATGCAGGCCGGCATGCTCTTCCACTCGTTGGAGGCCGCCGCCGAGACCGGCGGTCAGGACGCCTACTTCGCCCAGTTCGCCTTCGTGCTGGACGGCGTGGACCGCGTCGACCTGCTGGAACGCGCCTGGCGCAGCACCGTCGACCGAACCCCGGTGCTGCGCACCACGGTCGCCGACACCGGGGCCGGCGGGTTCGTCCAGCGGGTGCTGCGGACCGTCCCCACCCCGCTGACCGTGCTGGACTGGAGCGGACTGGACGAGGCCGGACGGGCCGAGGCGTTGGAACGGCTCTTCGCCGCCGACCGCGCGCTCGGCGTGGACCTGGCCGACGGCCCGCTCACCCGGCTCACCGCGGCCCGGCTGGACAGCGGCTCGTTCCACCTGCTGTGGACCTTCCACCACGCGCTGCTGGACGGCTGGAGCCTCTACCAGGTGCTCTCCGACCTGTTCGCCGAGTACGCGGCGCTGCGCGCCGGCCGGCCGTCCGCCGCCGTCGAGCGGCCGCCGTTCCGCGACTACGTGGCCTGGCAGCTCGCTCGGGACACCGACGAGGCGCAGCGGTACTTCACCGAGCGGCTGGCGAGCCTGACCACCGCCACCCCGCTGCCCTTCGACCGCAGGCCGACCGGCGAGCACCGGGTCAGGTCCTCCGCGCGGCTGCGGGTGGAACTGCCGGCCGAGCTGTCCGCCCGGGTCTACCGGGCCGCGCGGGACCGGCAGGTCACCGTGAACACGGTGGTCCAGGGCGCCTGGGCGCTGCTGCTGTCCCGGCTGTCCGGGCAGGGCGACGTCTGCTTCGGCGCGACCGTCTCCGGCCGCCCCAACGACCTCGACGGCGCGCCGGACATGGTCGGGCTGTTCATCGGCACCCTGCCGGTCCGTGCCCTCGCGGACCCGCGGGCCGAGCTCGGGCCCTGGCTGCGCGAGCTCCAGCAGGAGCAGGTGCGGGCCCGCGTCCACGAGCACCTGCCGCTCACCGCGATCCAGGCCCGCAGCGGGATCGCCGCCCCGGCCAGGCTCTTCGACAGCGTGCTGGTCTTCGAGAACTACCCGGTGGACGACGCCGCGCTCACCGTCGGCGGCCTCGCCCTGCGCGACGTGAGCGCCGACGCCGAGACCACCAACTATCCCGTGGCGGTGGGCGTCTACCCGACCGAGCGGCTGACCTTCTCGTTCGCCTACGACCCCGCCCTGTTCGACGAGCGGACGGTGCGGACCTTCGCCGACCGGCTCGGTCTGCTGCTGGGCGGCATGGCCGAGCCGGAGCGGGACGCACCGACCCGGCTGGTGGACCTGCCCTGGCTGACCGAGGACGAGCTGCGGCGGCACCTGACCGGCCACGACGACACCGCGATCGCCGTGGACCGCACCACCGTGCCGGAGCGGATCGCCGCCCAGGCCCGGCGCACTCCCGCGGCGCTCGCGCTGACCGGCCCCGACGGCCGCCTCGACTACGTCGACCTGGCCGCGCGCTCCGACGCGCTGGCCGCCCGGCTGCGCGCCGCCGGGGTCGGCACCGAGGACGTGGTGGCCGTCGCCATGCGGCCCTCCGTGCTGCTGGTGGTGACCCTGCTCGCGGTGTGGAAGGCCGGCGCCGGATACGTGCCGCTGGACCTCCAGCACCCGGCCCGGCGGCTCGGCGCCCTGCTCGCCGAGTGCGGTCCGGTGCGGCTGCTGGCGGACGCCGAGGGCGCGGCGGCTCTGGACGGCGAGGCGCCGGCCGGCTGCCCGGTCGACCTGGTGGACCTGGTGGACCTGGCGGGCCTGGCCGGCCCGTACGACCACACCGGGGTCGTCCGACCCGCCCCGGCGGACACCGCGTACGTGCTCTACACCTCCGGTTCGACCGGCACCCCCAAGGGCGTGGTCGTCGAGCACGCCTCGCTGGCGCACTACCTGGCCCACGCCGCCGACGCGTATCCGGGCCTGCGCACCTCGGCCCTGCTGCACTCCTCGATCGCCTTCGACCTCACCGTCACCGCGCTGTGGACCCCGCTGACCCAGGGCGGCACGGTCGTGGTGTCCCCGCTGGAGCCGGACGCGCTCGCCGAACTGGCCGCCGCCGGCACCGCGGTGGGTTTCGTCAAGGCGACGCCCAGTCACCTCCCGCTGCTGGAGCGCCTGCCCGACGTGGCGGCCGGCTCGGCCGACCTGGTGGTCGGCGGCGAGCAGTTGCCCGGCGAGAGCCTCGCCGGCTGGCGGGCCCGGCACCCCGGCAGCGCGGTGATCAACGAGTACGGGCCGACCGAGGCGACCGTGGGCTGCATCGTGTACCGGGCCGAGCCCGGGCAGCCGCTCGCCCCGGGCGCCGTCCCGATCGGCCGGCCGATCCGCAACACCCGGGTCCACCTGCTCGACGGCACGCTGCGCCCGGTGCCCGACGGCGTCACCGGCGAGCTGTACCTCGGCGGCGACGGCCTGGCCCGCGGCTACCGGGGCCGTCCGGCGCTGACCGCCGAGCGGTTCGTCGCCGCCCCGTTCGGTGCGCCCGGCGGACGGCTCTACCGCACCGGCGACCTGGCCCGGCGCCGCGCCGACGGCGTGATCGAGTACCTGGGCAGGGTCGACGATCAGGTGAAGGTGCGGGGCTTCCGGATCGAACTCGGCGAGGTGGAGAGCGCGTTGACCCGCCACCCGGGCGTCGCCGCGGCCGCTGCCACGGTCGCCGACGGGGTGCTCGGCGGGCACGTGGTGACCACCGGCGGCCCGGACGCGCCGGACGCGGCCGAGCTGCGCCGCTTCCTGGCCGGGCTGCTGCCCGAGCACATGGTCCCGGCGGGCTTCGTCTTCGTCCCGGCGCTGCCCCTCACCCCCAACGGCAAGGTCGACCGGGCGGCGCTCGGCCGACCCGCGGAACGGCCCGCCGAGCCCGCGGCACCGGAACCGCGGGAGCTGCTGACGCCCACCGAGCAGGCCCTGGCGGGCATCTGGTCGGACGTCCTGGAGGTGGCGCAGGTCGGCCCGGACGACGACTTCATCGGCCTGGGCGGGGACTCCATCCGGAGCCTGGGCGTGATGGCGAGCGTCCGCAGGGCGTTCGGGATCTCCCTGTCGCCGCGGGAGGTCATGACGGCCCGGACCGTCTCCGAGCTGGCGGCGCTCATCGAGGACAAGGTCCTGGCGGACATCCTGGCCGCCGAGGGACTGGCGGACACCGGCACGAGCAGCGAGGCATGAGGAGCATGAGCATGAACGGTCCCACGTCCCGGCCCGACCGACTGTCGGCGCTGCCGCCCGAGGTGCGCGAGAAGCTGCTGCGGCGGCTGGCCGGCCGGGGAGCGGCCCCGGACGCGCCCGGAGCGCCCGCCGCCGCGGCGGACGCCGCGATCGGCGCCGGTCCGCGCCCGGAGGAGGTCCCGCTCTCCTCCGGCCAGCAGCGGCTCTGGTTCCTCAGCAGCCTCGCCCCCGAGGGTAGCGAGTACACCAGCGCCTTCGGCCTGCGGCTGACCGGTCCGCTCGACCGGGACGCGCTGGCCCGGGCGGTGGACCTGGTGGTGGAGCGGCACGAGGTGCTGCGCACCAGCTACCGGGTCGAGGGAGACCGGGTGCGCCAGGTCGTCCACCCGGCGGCGTCCGGGGTGCTGCGCCTCGCCGAGCCCGCCGCCGATGCCGGGGAGCCCGATGCCCGGGAGCCCGGTGCCGAGGAGCCCGGTGTTGCGGCCGTCGTACGGGCCGAGCTCGCGACGCCCTTCGACCTCGCGCGGGGTCCGCTGCTGCGTGCCCTGCTGCTGAGGTCCGCGCCGGAGCGGCACGTGCTGCTGATCACCGCCCACCACAGCGTCATCGACGGCTGGTCCTCGGGCGTGCTCTTCGACGAACTCGGCTCGGCGTACGCGGAGTTCGCCGCCGGACGGACGCCGCGCCCGGAGCCGGTCGCGGTCCAGTACGCCGACTACGCGCTCCGGCAGCGCGAGTGGCTGACCGGGCCCGGGGTGAAGGCCGGGCTCGACTACTGGGAGAGCAGGCTGCGCGGCGCCGAGCCGCTCGGCCTGCCCACCGACCGCCCCCGCCCGCCGGTTCGCGACACGGCCGGCGCCGTGCTGCGGCTGGCCGTGCCCGCCGCGACGACCGCGCGGCTCAAGGACCTCGCCCGGCGCGAGGGCACCACGCTGTTCCCGGTGTTGCTGGCCGGCTACCAGCTGCTGCTCGCCCGGCTCTCCGGGCAGCCGGACGTCACCGTCGGCACCGTCACCACCGGCCGCGGCCGGCCCGAACTGGAGCGTGCCGTCGGCTTCTACGCCAACACCGTCGCGCTGCGCACCGCGGTGGACGAGGAGGAGCCGTTCGCGGCGCTGCTCGCCCGGGTGCGGGACGGCGTGCTGGACGGCTTCGAGCACGACCAGGTGCCGTTCGACCGGCTGGTCGAGCTGCTGGAGCCGGTCCGGGACCCGAGCCGCACCCCGGTGTTCCAGACCATGATGGTGCTGCAGAACGCGTTCGGAGCCCCGCTCGCTCTGCCCAAGGTGGCCGTCGAGCAGCTGGAGCTGCCGCGCTGGGAGGCCACCGTCGACCTCGGGCTGGAGTTCGAGGAGCGCGACGGCGAGCTGGACTTCGGCCTGTCGTACAGCACCGCGCTGTTCGACGAGCGGACCGTCCGGGCGCTCGGCGAGCGGCTGGTCGCCCTGTTCGAGGCGGTCGGCGAGCGGCCGGACACTCCGTTGCGCGCGCTGCCGCTGGTCTCCGCCGAGGAGGCGGCCGAGCTGCGCCGCGGCTGGGACGCGGCGGCTGCCACCGCCGACGACGGCCCCGCCACCCTGGTCCGGGCCTTCGAGCGGCAGGCCGCCGCCACCCCCGGCGCGCCCGCCCTGGTGTTCCGGGACGAGCGGCTCGGCTTCGCCGAACTCAACGGCCGGGCCAACCGGTTGGCGAGCCACCTGCGGGCCCTGGGGATCGGCGCGGAGAGCCTGGTGGCACTGGTGCTGCCGCGCTCGACCGACTTCGTGGTCGCGCTCTGGGCGGTGCTCAAGGCCGGCGCGGTGTACGTGCCGATGAACTCCGAGGAGCCCGCCGAGCGGATCGCCGACCTGCTGCGCGGCATCCGGCCCGCGCTGGTGCTCGGCACCGGGGAGCTCGCGGACGCGGTGCCCGCCGAACTGCCCCGGCTGCTGCTGGACGAGCCCGCCGTGGTCGCCGCCGTCGCCGCCCGGGACGGGCACGACGAGCCCGCGGCCGCCCCGGCCCCCGGGGACGCCGCGTACGTCATCCACACCTCGGGCTCCACCGGCCGGCCCAAGGGCGTGGTGGTCGAACACCGCTCGCTGGCCAACCTGTTCGCCCGCCAGCGGGACGATCTGTTCCGGCCCGCAGCGGCCCTGCTCGGCCGCCCGCTGAGGGTCGCGCTGACCACGGTGCCGACCTTCGACGCGTCCTGGAACCCACTGATGGCGGTGGCCGACGGCCACACCCTGCACCTGGTGGACAGCGAGACCCGGCTGAACGCCGACGACCTGGTGGCCTACGCGCGGCGCGAGCAGGTGGACCTGTTCCAGCTCACGCCGTCCTTCGCCCGCCCGGTGCTCGACGCCGGTCTGCTCGCCCCCGCCGCGCCGCACCGGCCCGCCGTGCTGGTGCTCGGCGGGGAGGCGGTCGGCGAGGAGCTGTGGCGCGAGTTGGCCGCGACCCCGGGGCTGACCGCCCACAACTTCTACGGGCCGGCCGAGTGCACCGTCGACACCCTCGCCGCCCGGGTGGACACCGCCCGCGCGCCGGAGCTCGGCCTGCCGGTGCGCGGCACCCGGGCCTACGTGCTGGACGCGCACCTGCGCCCCGTCCCGGTCGGCGTGCGCGGCGAGCTCTACCTGGCCGGTCTGCCGGTCGGGCGCGGCTACCTGCACCGGGCCGCGCTGACCGCCGAGCGCTTCGTCGCCGACCCGTTCGGCCCTGCGGGCACCCGGATGTACCGCACCGGCGACCTGGTCCGCCGCACGCCGGACGGGCGGCTGGAGTTCGCCGGCCGCGGCGACGACCAGGTCAAGATCAACGGCGTCCGGGTGGAGCCGGGCGAGATCGAGGCGGCGCTGCGCTCCCACCCCGCGGTGGACGACTGCGCGGTGGTGCCCCGGGTCGGCCGGGCCGGCGTCCAGCGGCTGGTGGCCTTCGTGGTGCCGAGCGCCGCGGTGCCGGGCGCGGCCGCGCTCCGCGCCCACCTGCACGGCCTGCTGCCGGACTACCTCGTCCCCGCCGCCTTCGCCTTCCTGACGGCGCTGCCGCGCACCGCCGGCGGCAAGACCGACCGCCGGGCCCTGCCGGAGAGCGCCGTGGAGCCGGAGCCGGCCACCGGCTACGTGCCGCCGCGAACCGAGGTCGAACGGGCTCTGGCCGGGATCTGGGCCGAGCTGCTCGGTGCTGACCTGGTCGGCACCGAGGACAACTTCTTCTCCCTCGGCGGCGACTCCATCCTCAGCATCCAGGCCGTATCCCGGGCCCGGGCCGCCGGGTTCCGGCTCCAGTCCAGGGACATCCTGGTCAAGCAGACCATCGCCCGGATCGCCCCCGGCGTCACCACCGCGGCCGACACCGCCCAGCAGTACGAGCACCGGGGACCGGCGCCGCTGGCCCCGATGCAGCACCGGCTGCTGGCCGGCGCGGCCGACATCCCCCGGTTCACCATGTCGCTGCTGCTGGAGCTGGTTCCCGGCACCGACCCGGCCGCACTGGTGCGGGCGCTGGAGGCCCTGGTCGCCCACCACCCGGCGCTGCGCACCCGGTTGCGCCGCGCGGACGGCGGCTGGCTGCAGGAGGCCGCGGCGCACCAGGACGGCCCGCTGCTGAGCCGCCGGGACACCGCCGGCCTGGGCGGGCCGGAGCGCGCGGCGGTGCTGCGCGAGGAGGCGGAGTCGGCCCGCCGCGCCCTCGACCCGGAGCACGGCCCGGTGCTGCGCGCCGTGCTGTTCGACGAGGGTGCCGGGGCCGGCCCCCGGCTGCTGCTGACGGCGCACCACCTGGTGGTCGACGGCGTCTCCTGGCGCATCCTGCTGGACGACCTCGCGACCGGCTACGAGCAGGCCCGGGCCGGCCGACCGGTCGACCTCGGCACCCCGACCACCCCGTTCGCGGCCTGGTCCGCCAGGCTCGCCGAGTACGTCCGCGACGGTGGCCTGGACGTCGAACTCCCGTACTGGCGAAGGATCGCCGAGGAGTCCTTCGAGCTGCTCACCGACGGCACGGGGCCCAATACGGCGGCCTCATCGGAGCGCGCGGACTTCGCCCTCACCGCCGAGGAGACCGAGGCGCTGCTGCGCGACGTCCCGCCGGTCTACCGGACCAGGGTGGACGACGTGCTGCTCACCGCCCTGGCCGGCGCGCTCGCCGAGTGGACCGGCCGCGAGCGGGTGCTGGTCGGCCTGGAGGGGCACGGGCGTGAGGACGTCCTGCCCGGCGCCGACCTCTCCCGCACGGTCGGCTGGTTCACCGCCGTCCACCCGGTCGCGCTGACGGTGGCGGCCGGCGACGGGGTCGCCGCGCGACTGAAGTCGGTGAAGGAGCAACTGCGTGCCGTCCCCGCCAAGGGCTTCGGCCACGGCGCGCTGGCCGCCCACCGGGCGGGCTTCACCCCGGCCGCCGCGCCGGCCGTGACCTTCAACTACCACGGGCAGCTGGACGGCGCCTTCGCCGCCCGCTCCCTCTACCGCGCCCACCTGGGCGACGGCGGGCCGCAGTGGGACGGCGACCACGAGCGGAGCGCGCAGATCGAGGTGGTCGGCGCCGTCTCCGACGGGGTGCTCACGCTGTCCTGGTTCACCTCCCGGGCGTTGCACCGGCCGCAGACCGTCCGGCGGCTCGGCGAGTCGCTGCTGGCGCACCTGCGGGCCGTCATCGCGCACTGCGCCGAGCCCGGCGCCGGCGGCCGCACGCCGTCCGACCACCCGTTGGCCCGGCTCGACCAGGCGGCCCTCGACCGGCTGGTCGGCGACGGCCGGGGCGTGGACGACGTCCTGCCGCTCACCCCGCTGCAGGGCGGCA
The DNA here is from genome assembly GCF_056435365.1 of Kitasatospora sp. NPDC043949. NCBI lineage: Bacteria > Bacillati > Actinomycetota > Actinomycetes > Kitasatosporales > Streptomycetaceae > Kitasatospora > Kitasatospora sp. NPDC043949. Next base: position 177,724 of record NZ_JBWKEQ010000009.1, read on the forward strand.
TGCTCTTCCACACCCTGACCGACCCGGACGGCGGCGCCTACGTCGACCAGCTGGCCCTGCGGTTGGAGGGACTGGCCACCGCCGAGGCGCTGGCCGCGGCCTGGCGCGAGGTGTTCCGGCGCACCGACGTGCTGCGCACCACCGTCCGCTGGGAGGGCGTGCCCGAGCCGGTCCAGCTGATCCGCTCGGACCTGGAGCTGCCGGTCGAGCTGCTCGACTGGCGCGGGGACCCCGACCCCGGCCGACGGCTGGACGAGCTGGTCCGGGCCGAGCGCGAGCGCGGCATCGACCTGGCCGCCGGGCCGCTGATGCGGATCGTCCTGGCCCGGGTCGACGACCGGACCGTGCACCAGCTGTGGACGTTCAGCCACCTGCTGCTGGACGGCTGGAGTACCGCCCAGCTGTTCGAGGAGGTGCTGGAGCACTACGTCGCCGCCGTCGAGGGGCGGGCCGCCCTCCCGGTCAGCCGGCCGTCGTTCCGCGAGTACCTGGAGTGGCTGGCCGGGCAGGACCGCGAGGCCGCCGTGGCGCACTGGCGGCAGGTGCTGGCGGGCTTCGCCGAGCCCACCGCGCTGCCGGTGGACCGCCAGCCCGCCGCCGACCACCGCACCCGGGCCGTCGGCTCGCACAAGCTCGCCCTGGACCCGGCGGTCACCGGGGTGCTGGCCGACTGGTGCCGGGAGAACCGGATCACCCTCAACACCCTGATGCAGGGCGCCTGGGCGATCCTGCTGTCGCGGCACGCCGGCGAGCCGGACGTGGTTTTCGGTGCCGTCGTCTCCGGGCGTACCCCCGAGGTGCCGGGGATCGAGAGCGGCATCGGCATGTTCGTCAACACCGTCCCGGTCCGGGCCCGGGTGGCCGGACCGGAGGCGGACGGTGACCTCGGGGTCTGGCTGCGCGCCCTGCAGGCGGCGCAGGCGGAGAGCACCGCGCACGACTACCTGGCCCTCTCCGACATCCGGCGCTGCGCCGAACTGGCCTCCGGGGAGCGGCTGTTCGACAGCGTGGTGGTCTTCGAGAACTACCCGGTCGCCGAGGGCGCCACCGGCCGCGACGGGGTGGGCGTCCAGGTGCTGCGCTCCTCGGACAGCAGCACCGTGCCGCTCACCGTCAGCAGCCACGCCGACACCGCGCTGCGGATCGAACTCACCTACGATCCCGAGCTGTTCGACGCCGCCACCGTGGAGCGGATCGGCGGCCGGCTGCGCACCCTGCTGGAGGGCGTGGCCGCGGACCCGCACCGCGGGCCGGCCGCGCTGCCCTGGCTCACGGAGCGGGAGCGGCACACCCTGCTCGTCGAGTGGAACGACACCGCGCGCCCGCGCCGCACCGAGACGCTGGTCCAGGAGCTGTTCGACGCCCAGGTCGCCGCCCGCCCGGACGAGGTGGCCGTCCTGGAGGCGGACGGCGGGGCTCCGCTGACCTTCCGGGAGCTGGACCGCCGGGCCAACCGGCTCGCCCGTCGACTGGTCGCCGCCGGCGCCCGGCCGGGCGAGCGGGTGGCGCTGCACCTGGAACGCTCCACCGACATGGTGCTCGCCGTGCTCGCCGTGCTGAAGTCCGGCGCCGCCTACGTGCCGCTGGACCCGGCGTACCCGCGCGAGCGGCTGGAGTTCATGCTCGAGGACGCCGAGCCGGCGGTGGTGCTGAGCCACGCCGCGATCGCCGACCGGCTGCCCGGCCACGGCGGTGCCCTGGTCACCGTCGAGTCCGTCGAGTCCGTCGCCGACACCGGCCCGGAGACCCCGCCGGAGGTCGCCGCCGGGCCGGACGACCCGGTGTACGTGGTGTACACCTCCGGCTCCACCGGCCGGCCCAAGGGCGTGGTGGTGACCCACCGGAACCTGCTCCACATCGCCGGCGCCTGGGACGAGCTGTACGACCTGACGGAACGCGGGTTGCGCTTCGTCTCCATCACCAGCCTCTCGGTGGACCTCTTCCTGGCCGACCTGCTCCGCTCGGTCTTCTTCGGCGGTTCGATGCTCGTCGTGCCGACCGACCTGGTCACCGACCCCGCCCGGCTGCTCGCGCTGGTCGAGCGGGTCGGCGGTACCGCGATCGAACTGGTCCCCTCACTTGCCAAGGCACTGGTCGAGGAGGTCGGGGGGCGCGGCGAGCGGCTGCCGGCCTTCCAGGTGATGTCGGTCGGCTCGGAGGGCTGGCGCGTCGACGACTGCCGCGAGCTGCTGGAACACGCCCACCCGGACACCATGGTGGTCAACGCCTACGGGGCGACCGAGGCCACCGTCGACTCCACGGTGTTCGTCCCCACCCCCGAGCGGCTGGCCCGCCTCGCCGCCTACGTGCCGGTCGGCAGCCCGATCGGCAACACCCGGGTGTACGTCCTCGACGAGCGGGGCGAGCCGGTGCCGGTCGGCGTGCCCGGCCACATCCACATCGGCGGTGACGGCGTGAGTGCCGGCTACTGGCGGCGTCCCGAGCTGACCACCGAGCACTTCCTGCCCGACCCGTTCACCCCGGGCGGCCGGCTGTACCGGCCGGGCGACCTGGGCCGCTGGACGGCCGACGGCGTCCTGGAGTTCCTCGGCCGGGCCGACCACCAGGTCAAGATCCGCGGCTTCCGGATCGAGCTCGCCGAGGTCGAGGCGGCGCTCACCGCGCTGGACGACGTGGCCGAGGCGGTCGTGGTAGCCCGCCGCGACCGCGGCCGGGACCGGCTGGTGGCGTACGTGGTGCCCGCCGTGCCCGGCGCCGGGATCGACCCGGCCGGGCTGCGGTCCCGACTGGCCGTCGGCCTCACCGAGGCGATGGTGCCCTCGGCCTTCGTCGGACTGGAGCGCGTCCCCCTGCTGCCCAACGGCAAGACCGACCGCCGGGCGCTGCCCGAGCCGCCCGAGGACCTCGCCCTCGGCGGCGAGTACCTGGCCCCCGAGGGCGCGTCGGAGACCCTGCTGGCCGGGATCTGGGCGGAGGTGCTGGGCGTCGAGCGGATCGGGGCCGAGGACAACTTCTTCGAGCTGGGCGGTGATTCACTGTTGAGCATCCGGGTGGTGTCCCGGCTGCGGCAGCACGTGGACTCCGGGATCTCCCCGCGCGCCCTGTTCAGCGCGCCGACCGTCCGGTCGCTGGCCGCGCTGCTCGCCGCCGAGCGGAAGGCGCCCGCCGACGCGCTGGTGCCGGTCGGCCGGGAAAGTGCCCCGCCGCTCTCCTTCGGCCAGCAACGACTCTGGTTCCTCGGGCAGTTCGGCGGGACCGGCGCCGAGTACAACTCACCGCTGGGCCTGCGGGTGCACGGCCCGTTGGACGCCGACGCGCTGGAACTGGCGCTGGCCGACCTGGTGGACCGGCACGAGTCGCTGCGCACGCTCTTCGGCCAGGTCGACGGCGAGGGGCGGCAGTTGATCGCCCCGGCCGGGAGGCCCTTCGCGCTGGCCCGCACCGACCTGTCCGGCCACCCCGCGCACGAGCGCGAGGGCCGGCTGCGGGAGGCCGTCGGCGCCGACGGCGCCACCCCCTTCGACCTGCGCACCGGGCCGCTGTTCCGGGCCCACCTCGTCCGGCTGGCCGAGGACGAGCACGTGCTGACCCTGGTCCTGCACCACATCGTCACCGATGGCCGCTCGGCCGGCGTGCTGGTCCGCGACCTCGCCGAGCTGTACCGCGTCCGGCGGCACGGCGGTACTGCCGACCTGCCGGAACTCCCCGTCCAGTACGCCGACTTCGCGGCCTGGCAGCGTGCCCGTTGGGAGAGCGCGGGGAGCGGCCTGCTCGACTGGTGGCGGGAGCGGCTGGCAGGCCTGGAGCCGCTGGAGCTGCCCACCGACCGGCCCCGGCCGCCGGTGCGCGGCCGCGAGGGGGCGCAGTTGGAGTTCGCCGTGGACGCGGAGACCGCCAAGCGGCTCAAGCGGATCGCCCAGGACCGCGGCGCGACGCTGTTCACCGTGCTGGTCGCGGCGACCCAGCTGCTGCTCGCGCACTGGTCGGGCCAGGACGACATCGCGGTGGGCACCGTCTCGGCCGGTCGCGACCGGCCCGAACTGGAGCAGGTGGTCGGCTTCTTCGTGGACACCCTGGTGCTGCGCTCCGAGGTGGACTGGGAGGAGGGCTTCGACGGCTTCCTCGGCCGGGTGCGGGAGTCCGTCAACGGCGCCTTCGCCCACGCTGACGTGCCCTTCGACCGGCTGGTCGAGGCGCTGCGGCCGGAGCGCGACCCGAGCCGCACCCCGCTGTTCCAGGCCATGGTGGTCCTGCAGGACGCCCCGGGCGGCCCGGTGCGCCTCGACGGCGCCCACACCGAGGAGTTCGGCCTGCCCACCGGCGGCGCCGCGTTCGACCTCACCTTCCAGTTCCAGGAGACCGACCGCGGCCTGGACGCCGCCCTCCAGTACAGCGTCGGCCTGTTCGACCGGAGCACCGCCCGCCGGATGGCCGACGCCCTGGTCCTGCTGCTCGGCGGCATCTCCGAGCGCCCGTGCGACCCGCTGCGCGAACTCCCCTACGTCCCGGCCGAGGAGCTCGTGCTGGAGCCCCGGCGCTGGCACCGGGAGCCTGACGAGGAAGCCGGCGTGCTCGCCCACGAGCTGGTGGGCCGGCGGGCCGAGGAGCGCCCGCACGCGGTGGCCGTGGTCGCCGACGACGGCACCGAGGTCTCGTACGGTGAACTCGACGCCCGGGCCGGGGACCTGGCCCGCCGCCTGGTCGCCCGGGGCGTCACCCCGGACACCCTGGTCGGCGTGTTCGCCGACCGCGGGGTGGAGATGGTGGTGGCGGCGCTCGCGGTGCTCAAGGCCGGCGGCGGCTACGTGCCGTTGGACCCGCAGTACCCGGCCGACCGGATCGGCGCGATGATCTGCGGCACCGCGGTCCCGCTGCTGCTCACCCAGGCGCACCTGGCCGAGCGGCTCCCCGAGGGGCCGTTCACCGTCCTGCGGATGGATGGGTCGGACGGGTCGGACGGGTCGGACGGGTCGGACGGCGATGCGGCCCCGGCCGGCACCGCGCTGCCCGGCGAGCCGGGCTCCCCGTACCGGGTGGAGGCCGACCACGTCGCGTACGTGGTGCACACCTCCGGTTCCACCGGCCGCCCCAAGGCCGTGGTGATCAGCCACGGCGCGATCGCCCGGACCGCCCGGGTGCTGCGCGAGGCCTGGGACATCACCGCTGACAGCCGGGTGCTGCAGTACGCGCCGGCCAGCTTCGACGGCGGGGTGTGCGACCTGTTCTGCACCCTCACCGCAGGCGGCGCGCTCTGCCTCACCAGTCCGCGCCCCGCACCCGACCCGGCCGGGGAGATCATCCGGACCGGCGCCACCGTCGCGGTGCTGCCCCCGGCGCTGCTGGCGGTGATAGACGCCGAGCGGCTGCGCGGCCGGCTGCCCACCGTCGCCGCCGCCGGCGACGTCTGCCCGCCCGACCTGGTACGCACCTGGTCACAGGGCCGGGAGTTCTTCAACGTGTACGGGCCGAGCGAGGCCACGCTGGTCTCGACCCTGTGGAGCCCGGGCGAGCTGCACGAGGGCGCCCCCGTGCCGGTCGGCACCGAGCTCAACGGCGTCGGCCTGCACATCCTCGACCGCCACCTGCGGCCGGTGCCGGACGGCGTGCCCGGCGAGCTCTACATCGACGGCCCCGGGCTCGGCCGCGGCTACGCCGGACAGCCCGGCCTGACCGCCGGACGGTTCGTCGCCAACCCGTTCGGTGGGCCCGGAAGCCGGATGTACCGCACCGGCGACCTGGTCCGCCGGGTGGCCGGCGGCGAGCTGGAGTTCGTCAGCCGCACCGACACGCAGTTCAAGGTTCGTGGCCACCGGGTCGAGCCCTCCGAGATCGAGGCCGTGCTGCTGCGCGAGCCCGGCGTCGGGGACGCCGCCGTGGTGGTCTTCAAGCCGGAGGGCGGCCGCGAGCTGCTGGCCGCGTACGTGGCCCCGGGCGCCCGGTCGGGCGCCTCCGAGCTCTCGCCCGCGGTGCTCAGGGACGCGGTGGCCCGCGCCCTGCCCGGCTACATGGTGCCGGCCGCCGTCCAGGTGCTCGACCAGCTCCCGGTCGGCACCAACGGCAAGGTGGACCGGCGCCGGCTCCCGGCGCCGACCGGACCGGACACCGCCGTGGCGGCCCGGGTGGCGCCGCGCGGCCGGAAGGAGGAACTGCTCGCCCGGATCTGGGCGCAGACGCTCGGCGTCGAGCGGGTCGGCGTCGAAGACAGCTTCTTCGACCTCGGCGGCGACTCCATCCTCAGCATCCAGGTGGTCGCCCGGGCCCGCCGGGCCGGGCTGCGGCTGGACGCCCAGGACGTCTTCCTGCACCAGACCGTGGCCGAACTCGCCGCCGTCGCCACCGAGGTCGGCGACGGCGCGGCCGAGGGCCGGCCGCCGGCCGTCGGGCCCGTCCCGCTGACCCCGGTGCAGCGTTGGTTCTTCGACACCCACGACCACCCGCACCACTTCAACCAGTCGGTGCTGCTGGAGCTCGGCGCGCCGGCCGACCGCGCGGCGCTCACGGCCGCGCTGGAGACCCTGGTCGAGCACCACGACGCGCTGCGGATGCGTTACACCCGCACCGGCGACGGCTGGGCCCAGGAGAACCCGCCCTACCGGGCCGGCGAGCCGCTGCTGCGGGTGGTGGACACCTCCGCCACCCCCGACGGCGAACTGGGCGCGCTGCTGGACCGGGAGGCCCGCGCCACCCAGGCCGGATTCGACCTGGGCCGCGGCCCACTGCTCGCCGCCGTCCTCTTCGAGTCCGGTGGACGCCGCCGCGACCGACTGTTCCTGACGGTCCACCACCTGGTGGTCGACACCGTGTCCTGGAACATCCTGCTGGACGACCTGGACGCGGCCCACGCCCAGGCGGCGGCCGGTCGGCCGGTCGACCTCGGCCCGCGGAGCACCACCTTCCAGGAGTGGTCCGCCCGCCTGGTCGAGCACGTGCGCTCCGGGGGGCTGGACCACGAGCTCGACCACTGGAACGGGGTCGGCGCCGCCCGGCCGGTGCCCCGCGACCTCGACGGCGTCGCCACCGTGGGCGGCGGCCGGGAGGTGCGGGTGCGGCTCGGCGCCGAAGACTCGGCCCAGCTGGCCGAGCACGCGCCGACCGTCTACCGCACCAAGGTCGAGGAGATCGCGCTCGCCGCGCTCGCCCGGGTGCTGGCCCGCTGGACCGGCGAGGACGAGGTCACCGTCGACCTGGAGGGCCACGGCCGCGAGCGGCTGCTCGACGACGTCGACCTGTCCCGGACGGTCGGCTGGTTCACCGCGGTGCACCCCGTCCGCCTCACCGTGCCCGAGGGCGACGACTGGCGGGCCCTCACCCGCGTCGTGCGGCGGCAGCTGCGTGCCGTCCCCGGCAAGGGCCTGGGCCACGGCCCGCTGCGCCACCTGCACCCGGACACCCCGCTCACCGGGCCGGACCCGGACGTGGTGTTCAACTTCCTCGGCCGGCACCGCAGCGACGGCGGGCCCGGCAGCGGGCTCGTGCACACCGTGCACGGCGCGATCGGCCAGGACCTCGGCCCGGACGACCGGATGGAGCACGTGTTGGAGATCGTCGGCGGGATCCACGACGGACGGTTGGAGTTCACCTGGTACTACTCCCCGGCCGTCCACCACCACGGGACGGTGGAGCGGCTGGCCGCGGAGTTCGCCGACGTGCTGCGCGCGATCGCCGACGAGTGCCGGGAGGTGCGGGGATGAGCGAGCTCGCACCCGCCGCCGACCGCCCGGTGGCCGTCACGGAACCGGAGCTCCCGCTCCGCCGCAACCGGGTCTACCACCTGCTGTGGATCGGCACCACGGCCTCCGAGACCGGTCTCAACGTCTCCACCATCGCCTTCCCGCTGCTCGCCCTCGCCACGACCGGCTCCCCCGGGGTGGCCGGCGCGGTGAGCGCGGTCAACGCGGTGGCCCAGGTGGCCGTCGGGCTGCCGGCCGGTGCGCTGGTGGACCGCTGGGACCGCAAGAAGATCATGGTGGTCTGCGTGCTGGTCCGGGCGGTGATGCTCGGCCTGCTCGCGCTCGCCGCCGCCACCGGGCACGTCACCACCTGGCTGCTGCTGCTCACCGCGGCCGTCGCCGGGGCGGCCACCAGCCTGTTCGACCCGGCCGAGCGGGCCTCGCTGCCACTGGTGGTGACCCGCGGGCAACTGCCCACGGCGCTCTCGGTGAACACCGCGCGGATGCACCTCGGGCAGCTGGTCGGCACCTCGGGCGGCGGGTTCCTGTTCGGCCTGGGGCGGGCCGTTCCATTCCTCGCCGACGCCGTCGCCCACCTGGTGGCCTTCGTGACGCTGCTGTTCGTCCGGCTGCCGAAGCAGGAGCGCAAGCCCTCCCCGATCTCGACCATCCCGCGTGACATCGTGGCCGGCTTCGCCTTCCTGGTGCGCCAGCCGTTCATGCGCTTGACCACCCTGCTGCTGCTCGGCCTCAACCTGCTGTTCCAGGCGCTCTACCTGGTCGTCATCGTGGCCGCCGAGCAGAACGGGGCCTCGCCGGGGAAGGTCGGCACGATGGCCGCGATGTTCGGCGTCGGCGGCCTGATCGGCGCGCTCGCGGCGCCGCGGATCTCCCGCTCGATCACGCCCTACCAGGCCGTGGTCGGGATCATCTGGCTGCTCGCGGTGCTCGTCCCGCTGATGTCCGTCACGAGCGGCGCGCTGGTCTGGGGCGGCTTCCTGGCCGCTATGGCCTTCCTCGCGCCGACCGCGTACACCGTCGTCGGTACGCAGCAGATCCTGCTCACCCCGGACGGCATGCGCGGCCGGCTGAGTTCGGCGACCAACCTGTTCAACGGTGGCGCGCAGGCCGGCGGCGCGGCCCTGGGCGGGCTGCTCTCGCAGTGGCTGAGCGGCACCGAGGCGATGCTCGGCTGCGCCGTCGGCCTGGCGATGCTCGGGCTGGCCGGCGCGGCGGCGGGCTCGCTGCGGCTGCCGTCCGCCGATCAGGTGAGGGACGTCGGTCAACCCGGAGAGGACTGATCGCCCGAACGGGTGAGAGTGCCCCGAGCGTGCCCGGCCGGGCCGCCCGCCCCGTCGCCGACGTCGCGGGCGGCCGGGACGCCGTCCAGCGGCAGGAGGACGGCGACCTGCCAGCCGCCGTTCGCGCAGGCCCCCGCGGCGAGCTCGCCGCCCAGCCCCGCGACCCGCGGACGCAGCTCCCGGATGCCGGTGCCGCCGCCCTCGCGGTCGACCGCCGCCGCGGCGTCCGCCCGGGCGCCGGCCGGAACCGGCTCGTTGTAGATCAGGACCCGCAGGGCGCCGCCGTCGGCCACCCGCTCGGCGGTGACCGTCACCCTGGGCGAGGCGGGGGCGTGCCGGCGGACGTTGGTGAGCGCCTCCATCACCACCCGGTAGCCGACCGCGCCGACCTGCTCCGGCAGGCCGTCCACGGCGCCGGGGGAGAGTTCGAGCCGGGCCGGGATCATCCCGGTGCGCTCGAACCGGTTCATCAGGTCCGGCAGCTCGTCCAGCGAGTGTGGCCGGGCCGCCGCGTTCTCCTCGGGATCGTCCGCCGCCGGCTCCTCCCCGCCCCGGCCCGGCCGGCGGTCCTCCTCCAGCTCGCTGAGGATCCGGATCGTCCGGTCCATCGACTTCAGCGCCTGGATGCCGGCGCTCTCGATCTGCGGGAGCAGCGCCAGCGCCTTCTCCGGCGACTCCTTGGCCAGCATCTGGGCCGCCTGCGCCAGCACCATCACCCCGGTCACGTCGTGCGCGGCGAAGTCGTGCAGATCCCGGGCGACGTGCAGCCGTTGGGCGCGCCGCTCCTCCGTGACCGCCAGCTTGCGCCGGCTGTCCAGTGAGCGCAGGTAGCAGGACGCCCCCACCGCGGCCACCGCGGCCAGGCCCCAGACCACGCAGAGCCCGATGGTCTCGCGCGGCCCGGCCGGCGGGTCGAGGGTCAGCGCGATCCGCAGCGGCAGCAGGGTCACGGTCACCAGCAGGAGCAGCCCCAGCAGGGCGGCGACCGCCGGAGCGGACCCGCGCACCGCGGGCATGACGGTGACCAGCAGGGCGACCGACTCGACCAGGATCCAGAGCCCCGAGGTGTTGTCGGCGGGGCCCTCGTAGCGGAACGTCGCGTACAGCGAGATCGCGCAGGCCACCGGGACGGTCACCAGGTTTCGGGTCCGCGGTTGCCCCGGCAGCCACACGATCAGGACCGCGGCGGCCAGCACTGCCGCCGTCGTCGAGCCCCGGATCAGTGTCGAAACCGGTGAACCCGCCCACACCGCAACCGAGATGGCGACCGCCGCGAGGAACGCCGCGCCAACTGGGCGTCCGATCCTGGCCAGTTGATTTGTCATGTGCTCGGATGCTACCCCGTGCGAGGATCAGCCCATGACGACACGCATCGTGATCGCTGACGACCAGGCAACCGTGCGGGAAGGCTTTCGACACATCCTCGACCTGCAACCGGACATGGAGGTGCTCGCGGTCGCGGGCGACGGTGACGAGGCGCTCGAGATCGCGCGGACGCTGCGGCCGGACGTCCTGCTCGCCGACATCCGGATGCCGCGGATGGACGGGCTGGAGCTGACCCGCCGGCTGGCCGAGGAGAGCCCGGGCGTACGGGTCGTCATCGTCACCACCTTCGACCTCGACGAGTACGTCCACTCGGCGCTGAAGGCGGGCGCGTACGGCTTCCTGCTGAAGCGTTCCGGTGCGCCGCTGCTGATCGAGGCGGTGCGCGCCGCCGTCGAGGGCGACTCGCTGATCAGCCCGCAGATCACCACCCGGCTGCTGCGAAGCCTGGCCGGCCCGAAGCAGAAGAAGGCGCCCAAGATCGAGCAGTTGACGCCGCGTGAGCTAGAGGTCGCGCGGCTGGTCGCGGACGGCCTGACCAACGCCGACATCGCGGAGGCGCTGTTCATCTCGGCCGGCACGGTGAAGACCCACATGACCCACGTGCAGCGGAAGCTGAAGGTGAACAACCGGGTCGGCATCGCGGCCTGGGTCTGGGACTCGGGCGCCCGCCACGGTTGAACCGGCCGCTCGCGGGCCGGCGGAGGCGGGCGGGGTGGGGCGGGTTACTGGTCGAGGTAGGCGAGGACGGCGAGGACGCGGCGGTTGTCGCCGTCGGTGGGGAGGAGGCCGAGCTTGGTGAAGATGTTGCTGATGTGCTTGGCGACGGCCTTCTCGGTGATGAAGAGGCCCTGGGCGATGCCGGCGTTGGAGCGGCCCTGGGCGAGCCATTCGAGGACTTCGCGTTCGCGGTCGGTGAGGCTGCCGACGTTCTCGTCGCGTTCCTTGCGGACGAGGAGCTGGGAGATGACGTCGGGGTCCATCGCGGTGCCGCCGTCGGCGACGCGGCGGATCGAGTCGAGGAACTGGGAGCCGTTGGTGACGCGGTCCTTGAGCATGTAGCCGACGCCGCGGCCGCCGCTGGCGAGGAGTTCGCGGGCGTAGAGCGGTTCGACGTACTGGGAGAGGAGCAGGACCGGGAGGTCGGGCATGGTGCGGCGGGCGGTGAGGACGGCCCGCAGGCCCTCGTCGGTGAAGTTCGGCGGAAGCCGGACGTCGACGACCGCGACGTCCGGCTGCTGCTCGGTGAGGGCCGCGAGGAGGTCGGCGCCGTTGTCGACGGCGGCCACCACCTCGTGTCCGTAGGCCTGGAGGAGGCGGATCAGGCCGTCCCTCAGGAGGAAGTGATCTTCGGCGAGGACAATACGCACGGAAGCTCCATCGTCACCATGGTCGGGCCGTTGACGGGGCTGTTCACGGCCAGGACTCCGTCGAACGTGCTGAGTCGTCGCTCGATGCCGCGCAGGCCGGTGCCCCGGGTGGCGTCGGCGCCGCCGCGGCCGCTGTCGGTCACGGTGATGCGCAGCATGCCGTGATCGTAACGGATGTCGATCCAGGCCCGGTCGGCGCCGGAGTGCTTGGCGACGTTGGTGAGGATCTCCGAGATCGCGAAGTAGGCGGCGGACTCGACGGGCATCTCGGGGCGTCCGGGCAGGTCCACGACGACCTCGGTGGGGACCGGGCAGACCATGGCCAGCGCCCGCACCGCGTCGGCGAGTCCGCGGTCGGCGAGGACCGGCGGGTGGATGCCGCGGACCAGGTTGCGGATCTCCTCCAGGGCCTTGGAGGAGGACTGGCGGGCCTCGATGAGCAGGGCCCGGACGGCCTCCGGGTTGGTCTCCAGCAGGTGTTCGGCGGCGTCCAGGGTCATGCCCATCGCGACCAGGCGGGCCTGGGCGCCGTCGTGCAGGTCGCGTTCGATCCGCCGGATCTCGGCCATCTGCGTGTCGACGGCGGTGCTGCGGGTGGTGGTGAGGTGCTCGATCCGGCTGGCCATCAGTTCCTGCTCGCTGGGGGCGAGCATGGAGTGGGTGTACCGGGCGTGCTTGCGGATGGCGCGGGGGGCCATCCACAGGGCCAGCGGCAGTTGCAGGACGCCGAGGACGCCGGCCAGCACCGCGGTGGCCTGGCCGTCGATCGGGATGAACTGGTACCAGAGGCCGTCCCACTGGGTCGACAGCGGGACGCCGAAGAAGGCCAGGAAGATGCCCCAGAAGCCGCTGAGCAGGACGGCGATCGGCATGAAGGCGAGGAAGCCGCCGACGATCGGGTCGGTGAGCACCCAGGTGAACTCCCGCTTGGTCTGCGGGTCGCTCATGATCCAGCGGTAGCGGGCGACGGCTCCCGAGGCGCCCTCGGGGGCGGCCGGCAGGCCGCTGGGCGGGCCGGGGATCTGCACGCCGGACCAGCGCTCGGACAGGCCGCGCTGGCGGGCGGCCAGTGCCCGGACGCGCTCCATGGCCCGCGGCACCAGGCCGAGGCCGGGGCCGACCAGGGAGATCGCGCCGGTGACCCCGAGCGAGCGCCCGAAGGCCGCGACGGACATCCAGCAGAGGGCCAGTGCCCGCCGCAGTCCGGTGAATCCGGCGGGGACGGAGAATCCCCTGATCTCGACCGCCGAGGGGCTTCCCCCGAGCTTCATCGTGCGGTCCATGGCCCGCTCCTCTCTGGTGCCGTTCGCTGTGCCCCGGCCGTGGTGGCCGTGTGACCATTCTGGCGGGGGCGGCGCGGCGAAATCGGTAGTAATAACCCCCCTCTTGCGCGACCGGAGGGGGAGGTTCTTCTACCTGGCGGCGGCGGTGACGTCGGCGGGCGGGCTCAGAAGCCGTCCGATGCGCCCTCGGCGGTGTCGGGGGCGGCGACGAAGAGGGACAGGGTGTCCGCCACGCAGGCCGCGTGCTGCTGGCCCTCGACCTCCACCGTCATCCGGACCGCGGCCAGGTGACCCATCGGGGTCTCGCGGACGCTGGTGACCTTGGCGCCGCCGCGGACCCGGGCGCCGACCGGGATCGGGCGGGGGAAGCGGACCTTGTCCAGACCGAAGTTGACGCCCAGTTCGACGTTGTGGATCTCGAAGATCGCGCGCATCATCGCGGGCAGCAGGCCGAGCGTCATGTAGCCGTGGACGATGGTCCCGCCGAACGGGCCGGTGGCGGCGCGCTCCGGGTCCACGTGGATCCACTGGAGGTCGCCGGTGGCGTCGGCGAACTGGTCGACGCTGTGCTGGGTGACGTCGAGCCATTCGCTGTAGCCGAGGTGCTCCCCGGTCGCCCCGGTGAACTCGGCCAGGTTGGCAAAGGATCTCATGCGGGTGATTCTGGGCGGCCGTCCATGGCGCGGACAAGGCGTCGGGGGGCCGGGGGGCCGTTCGGTCAGCGCGGTGTCAGTTGGCCGTCAGTGGAGGGGGCGGGGCGGCGGGAAAGGCCGGAGGCCCGCCGGCGCCGGGAGCGCGGGCGGGCCTCCGGGACGGGGCGGGGAGGGCTCAGCCGTAGCGCTTGAGCTCGTGGAAGAAGTCCGGGACGGTGTGCAGCTGTCCGGCCGCGAGGACGCGGTCGTAGACGTGCTTGGCGACGGCCATGTCGAGCACGCCGAGGCCGAACGGGGAGAAGACCACCGGCCGGTCGGACGGCGGGGTGATCGTGCCGGTGAGCACGTCGTAGAGCGTGCCGGCGACGAACTCGCGGTGGCCGACGAGCTGTTCGGCCAGGTGCGGCGAGGTGCCGGCCTTCATGCAGTGCTCGATGTCGTCGACGACGTTCCACGAGTCGAGGACGATCTCGGGGGAGAGGTCGCGCAGCGAGACGTGCAGCACCAGTGGGTTGTGCGAGAACCACTGCGGGTCCGTCACGTGCGGCTCGCCGGCGACGGTGGCGAAGACCACCAGGTCGCTGGAGCGGATCAGGTCCTCGGCCTTGTCGTGGACGGTGATCTCCACGCCCTCGCCCTCGGCCCGGCGCAGGTAGTCGGAGAAGCCCTCGGCGTGTTCGGCGGACAGGTCGTGGACGCCGGCCGCGGTGAAGTCGAAGCCGTTGGCGGCGAGGTAGGTGTGCACGTAGCGGGCGATCAGGCCGACGCCGAAGAAGCCGACCCGGGTCGGGCGCTCGCCGCGGGCGTCGGCGAGCCGGGCCGCCGCGAGGGCCGCGGAGGCGGCGGTGCGCGCCGCGCTGATGATCGAGCTCTCCAGGCAGGCGAACGGGTAGCCGGTCTCGGCGTCGTTGAGGATCAGGACGGCCGAGGCGCGCGGCAGGCCGGCCGCCACGTTGTCCGGGAAGCTGGAGATCCACTTGATGCCGTGCACGCCGACCTCGCCCTTGACCGAGGCCGGCAGCGCGATGATCCGGGAGGACGGGCGGTCGGGGAAGCGCAGGAAGTACGAGTCCGGGTTGACCGTCTGCCCCTCGCCGTGCAGCCGGTACGCGGCCTCGACCGTGGCGACGACCTCGTCCTCGTGCCCGTTGAGGGCCTCGTGCACCTGGGCGCCGGAGACCACGGCGAAGGGAGGTACCTGATTCATGGGAACAGTGCTCCTGGTCGGAGGGGTGAGGATCGGAGGGGTGAGGATCGGAGGGTGAGGAAACGGAGGGGGAGGGGTCAGCCGATGCGGGCCAGGCCCTTGGCACGCTGCCGCGCCCGCCCGCGCGAGACCACCAGCGGGTCCCAGTCCGGGCCGCGTTCGGGCAGCCGGGAGGGGTCGCCGAGCACCGCGCCGCCGAACACCTCGCGCAGCAGCGCGCGGCCGATGATGTCGGAGGCGGCGGCCATGCCGCTGTTCGCGACCGCGGCGATGCCGCTGCCGTAGCGCACGCTCTGGCCGACCACGTACAGGCCCTCGACCTCGGTGCGCACGTCCGGCCGCTGGCTGGAGCCGCCCCAGCTGGCCATGCCGTACGGGGTGCCGCCGGTGGCCCGGATGTAGCGCTCGTGGGTGAGCGGGGTGGCCGTCTCCAGGTGGGTGACGCGCTCCCGGAACGGGCCGATGACCTTCTCGGCGGTGGCCAGCATGACCTCGGTGAGCTGCTGCTTGCGGGCGAGGTAGGCGGCGTTGCGGCGGTAGGGCTCGCCGTCGGCCGGGCCGCTCTCCAGGCCCCAGAACCCGTAGCCGGGCGGCAGGCCCGTCATGAGCTGGAAGTTGCTGTGGCCGGGCGGGCAGACGGCGGCGGCGCCCGGGTCCTTGAGGGAGGCGAAGGAGAAGGTGAGCGCCGGCACCGAGTCCATCGAGCCGTCCCGCGCGTACCGCTCCAGCATGGCGGCGTGCGCGCCCTCCATGTCGTCGCTGTCGTGCCACCAGAGGTTGGCGTTGGGCAGGCCCGGCAGTTCGGTGTCGAGCCCGATGTACACCGAGACGAAGGAGCCGCGCATGGTCGCCGCGCGGGTGCGGGCCACCACCTCGGAGGGGAAGGCGTCCTCGCCGCCGCACAGGTCGAGGACGGTGCGCCGGTAGTCCGCGTTGGAGATGACCAGCGGGGCCGAGACCCGCTGCCCGTCGGTGAGTTCGACGCCGGTGGCGCGCCCGTTCTCGATCAGGATGCGGCGGACGTCGCAGCGGGTGCGCAGTTCGCCGCCGTGCGCCTCCAGCGCCTCGACGAACGCGGCGACCATCGCCTGGCCGCCGCCCTCGGGGTAGTACGCGCCGCGCAGGTAGTGGTCCATCATCGAGGCGTGGTGGGCCAGGCTGATGCCGTCGGGCATGGTGCCGTAGTTGCCGGCCTGTGCCGCGAGCAGCGTGCGCGCCTTGGCGGAGAGGCCGAAGTGGCCCAGGGCGTCGGCGAAGGTGCGGCGGGACCAGCGCATGGTCTGCGGGGACTTGCGGAACAGGTCGACCAGGGAGACGCCGTTCAGGCCGGCGCGGGTCGAGCCGGCCACGTTCTCGGCGAGTTCGAGGAAGCCGGCGATCCGGTCGGCCTCTTCGGGCAGGGCCTGCCGCAGCCGGTCGCGGTAGGCGTCCCAGCCGGCCGGCACGTCGACGGTCGCGGTGGGCGTGATGATCCGGTCGAAGCCCTGCTCGTTGTCCATCGGCCGGAACCGCACCCGGTCCAGGACGCCGAGGCCGGCCAGGATCGCCGGGAAGTGCCCGTCGGGGCCGCAGTCGCCGAGGTAGTGCGTGCCGACGTCGAACTCGTACTTGCGCCGGCGGCGGAACACGTGCGCGTTGCCGCCGGCGATGTCGTGCTGTTCGAGGACGAGGACGCTGCGCCCGTCGGCCGCCAGGTAGCCGGCGGTGGTCAGGCCGCCGATGCCGCTGCCGACGACGATCGCGTCGTAGTGGTCGCGCAGTCCCTGGGCCCCCTGCATGCGTGCTCCCATCAGAACGTGCCGCCGCCGTGGATCTCGAAGACCGACCCGCTGATGTAGGCGGCGCGGTCGGAGAGCAGGAAGGAGACCAGGTCGGCCACCTCCTCGGGCTTGCCGGCCCGGCCGAGGGCGACGTTCTTCAGCATCCGCTCGACCGCGGCGTCGGACATGTCGCCGACCATGTCGGTGGCGATCAGGCCCGGCGCGACCACGTTGGCGCGCACGCCGCGCGGGCCGCACTCCTTGGCGAGGGACTTGGTGAAGCCGATGATGCCGGCCTTGGACGCGGCGTAGTTGGCCTGGCCGAGGTTGCCGTAGATGCCGGACACCGAGGACAGGTTGACGATCGATCCGCTGCGGCGCTTGCTCATCGCGAAGGCGGCGGCGCGGCACACGTGGTACACGCCGTCCAGGTTGGTGCGCAGGACCTGGTTCCAGTCGTCCTCCGGCATCAGGATGACCGGGCGGTCCCGGGTGATGCCGGCCGAGGTGACGGCGGCGTCCACCGGGCCGACCTCGCGCTCGGTGCGGTTGTACCAGTCGCGGACCTGCTCCGGGTCGGCCACGTCGCACTGGGTGGCCGTGATCCGGGTGCCGAACTCGCCTGCCTGCTTGGCGAGTTGCTCGGCTGCCTCGGCGTTGGAGCGGTAGCAGAAGGCGACGTCGTAGCCGTCCTGGGCCAGGCGCAGCACGATGGCCTTGCCGATGCCCCGGGACCCGCCGCTGACCAGGGCGATCACGCGTGCTCCCCGAAGAGTCTCAGGACGGCGCAGCCCACCGCGCCGTCACGGTCGACGGCGGACACCAGGGCGATCCGGCCCCGGGCCGCCGGGTCGGTCCCGGCCACGCCGAGCACCGCCTGGATCTGGAAGGACGCGGAGGCCGCGCCGGTGTCGCCGAGCAGTTCCATGGACGGGACCCGGCCCAGTGCCTCGGCCGGCAGCAGCGCGGCGAGCGCGTCGTACTCGGCCCGGCCGGCCGCGGTGGGCGCGGCGCACGGGACGGCGGCCCAGACCTCGTCGGCGGTGACGCCGGCGCGGGCCAGGGCGCGCTGCACGCACGCGGTGACGGCGGCCTTCGGGTCGTCGTCGATGTCGACGCGGGTCTCCACCGCGAGCACCGCGGCGAGCGCCGGGCGCTGGGCGGTGCCGGCGTGCTCGACCACGAACAGGCCGCAGCCCTCGCCGAGCAGCGGCGTGGAGTCGCCGGCCGCGACGGCGGTGTGCTCGATCCAGGCGTGCGCGGCGGAGAACTCCTCGGCGGAGCCGACCAGGTACTTGGTCGCCCGGCCCTGGCCCATCAGGCGCCGCGCGTAGTTGAGGGCGAGCAGGCCGCTGACCCGGCCGCCGGCGACGGTGGTGTTGGGGCCCTTGAGGTCGTGCCGGATGGCGGTGGCGCCGGCGGCGTGGTTGAGGCTGCCGAAGGGGATGCGGCCGGCGTCGACGTGGAAGGGCAGCGCGTTGGTGTAGGACTGCTTGAGGAAGTTGGTGACGTTCTCCAGGCTGCCCATCGAGATGCCGAGGACCACACCGGTGCGGTCGTCGGTCTCCACCACCCGGTTGCCGTCGGCGTCCTTGAGCAGGCCGTCGGAGGCGACCAGGGCCAGCGCGGTGAGCCGGTCCATCTTGGCGGTGCCGGTGGGGCCGAGCAGGCCCTTGATGTCGAAGCCGGGCACCAGGCAGACGTCGGGCGACGGCAGCGTGCCGAGCGCGGCGTCCGCCTTGACGGCGGTCTTGGCGCCGGCGCGCACGCCGGACGCGAAGTCCTGGCGGGTCAGGCCGTACGGCGACACGGCCGACCAGCCGGTGATGACGAGTGTCTCCGGCGGCAGGGCCGCCGGGGTGGCTGCGGTGGTCATCGTCAGACTCGCTCTCCGTACGTGCCCAGAATCAGGATGGCGTTGTTGCCGGCGAAGGCGCTGGAGTTGTTCTCCACGATCCGGACCTCCGCGTCGACGGCCTGGTTGGGCACGACGTCCAGCGGGCAGTCGGGGTCGGTCTCCACGTGGTTGATGGTCGGCGGGATGAACTGGTGCTCGATGGCGAGGCTGCAGGCGATCGCGCCGAGCGCGCTGGCCGCGCCCATCGAGTGGCCGAGCATCGACTTCACCGCGACGGTGCGCGGCGGTGCGTCGCCGTACACGTCGACGATGGCGGCCGACTCGGTCTTGTCGTTGGCCTTGGTGCCGGTGCCGTGCGCGGAGATGAAGTCGATCTCGTCCCGCTCGACCCCGGCGTCGTCCAGGGCGAGCCGGATGCCGCGCGCGATGCCGTCGCGGTTCGGCGCGGTCGGGTGGGCGGCGTCGCAGCTGAGGCCGTACCCGAGCACCTCGGCGTAGATGTGCGCGCCGCGGGCGAGGGCGGACTCCAGGCTCTCCAGGACGAGGATGCCCGCGCCCTCGCCGGTCAGGATGCCCTGGCGGTTCCTGTCGAACGGGCGGACCACGTCCGGGGTGAGCGCGCCGAAGCGCTTGAACAGCGCGAAGGCCTTGCGGCAGACGGCGTCGGCGCCGCCGCACAGCGCGATGTCGACCTCGCCGGAGCGGATCGCGTCCAGTCCGTAGCCGATCGAGTAGTTGCCCGCCGCGCAGGCGGTGGTGATGGTGGTCGGCTCCACGTTCGGCATCCGCAGCTCGCGGGCGATGACGGTGGTGAGCCGGCCGGCGTTGATCCGGCGGGACAGTACCGGGTCCATGGCCTCAGGGTCCCCGGCCGCGAGCTCCTGCTCGACCAGCACGCCGATGTCGTGCCCCTCGCCGTCGGTGGTGCCGACGCTGATGACGGCCTGGCGCTCGCCGAGGTCGGCCTCGGTGAGCCCGGCGTCCTCCACGGCCATCCGGGCGGCGGCGACGGCGAACTGCCCGGCGCGGCCCATGTCGTCGAGGGGGACGTTGCGGATCCAGCGCTCCGGCTCGAAGTCGGGGACCTCGCAGGCGATGTTCTGGCCGAACCCCTCGGTGTCGAACCGGGTGATCGGCCGCGCACCGGAGCGGCCGGCCCGCAGCCCCGCGGTGTACTCCTCGACACCCGTGCCGATGCTGGAGATCGCCCCGAGGCCGGTGAGGACGACCCGGCGGCGGTCGGCCGGCACGCCGGCGCGGGGTGCCGCTGGTGACTGTGCGGTGGACATGGGACTCCTTAAGCAGTGGGATGCCTGCGGGCGGGGGTTCCGGTCCCGGAACCCGCCCCGATCACCAGCCGGCGGCCGTCGCGGTCACCTGGTACGTGGCCTCCACGTTCACCATCTTCGGCAGCTCGTTCATGTCGATGACGATGGAGTACTCCATCTCCAGGGCGCTGAGCACGTCGATGAGCTTCAGCGAGTCGGCGCCCAGCTCGTCGACGAACAGCGCGGTGTCGGCGAACTCGGTGTGCACGTCGATGTTCTCGGCGATGATCTCGCGGATCCGGGTGAGACGCTCCGGCGCTACCGTCGTCATGCTCGTTTTCCTCCGTTTTCGCGGGCGCCCTGTGGGGGTGCCCTGGGGTGCCCGGAAACCGGGCCTCTGGGCAGCAAATTAGTCAGGCCCGATGACGGGTCGATGACGTCCAACTGACCGCTCACTGACGGGTCCTGGCGGGGTGTCGCGTGCCTGGTGGGGAGGGGTGTCGGGGACAAAACGGCCGCCCGCCGCACCGTCGGGCGAAGGCCCTGGGGGTGCGGCGGGCGGCGGGGTCGGAGCCGTCCGGCGGCGTTCTTCCGGATTCCGGGCGCGGGCCCGGCCGGTCAGCCCTGCTGCTGGAGGCTGAGCGGGCGCATGTCCGTCCAGCTGCCCTCGATGTGGGCGACGGCGGTGGCCCGGTCGGTGGCCTCCAGGGTCACCGACCAGCCCTCCGGGACGGCGGCGAAGGACGGCCACAGGGAGTGCTGCCCCTCCGCGTTGACGAGGACGAGGAAGGTGCCGTCTTCGCGGTCAAAGGGGTTCGCCATGACTGTTCTCCAGGTCTCGGGATCTCGGGACGTGCCGGGTTGATCGGGCGTCAGGTGGTCGGGGTGGCGGCCGGTGCGGCCGGGGTTCCGGTCGGGTCCGCGGCCAGGGCGGCGAGGGCGTGTTCGACGACCACGCCGATCGCCGCCGCCGGTGCGGGTTGCAGCAGCTGCTGGTGCCCGCTGTCCACGTCGTGCGCGAGGACGGCGGAACCGACGTGCGGCTCCCAGCTCTTGACCTTGAGGGCGCGCTCCTCCGGGGTGGGGCGGGTGTCGCCGCCGGCCGCCACGAAGAGCGTCATCGGGCAGCCGTCGAAGCGGCCCGGGGTGAACCGCTGGAACAGCTCCAGGTTGTTCCGCATGACCCCCAGCAGCCGTTCCAGCGTACCCGGTTCGAGCGCGGCGAGGGGGCCTTCGGTGCGGGCCAGGTGCGCGGCGACGCCTTGCGGGGTGAGCCGTTCCGGCTCCGCCGCGTCGACCCCGGCCTCGGCCAGGAAGTCGGCGAGGAACTCGGCGTCGCTGGGCCGGGCCCCGAGGGCGTCGTCGGGGTAGGCGTCCAGGTTGGCCAGGAACGCCACCCGCTCGCCGGCGGCGTGCAGCCGGACGGCCATCTCGTGCGCCACGACGCCGCCGTAGGACCAGCCGAGCAGGTGGTACGGGCCGTGCGGCTGCACGGCGCGCACCCGGGCCAGGTACTCCTCGGCGACGTCGCCCAGGTCGGTCGGCAGCGGGCCGTCGTCGGACAGGCCGCGGGCCTGGAGGCCGTAGACCGGCTGCTCCGGGTCGAGGTGCTCGGCGAGCGCCGCGAACGGGATCGCGAAGCCGAGGCCGCCGTGCACGCAGAACAGCGGGGGCCGCCCGCCGGTGGGCCGGATCGGCAGGACGGGCCCGAGCAGGTCGACCGCGCCGCCCCCGGTGGTGGCGGCCGCGGCCAGCGCCTCCAGGGTGCGGTGCTCGAAGACCGCCCCGAGGCTGATCGGCAGCCCGGCCCGGCCGGCCGCGTTGACCAGCCGGATCGCCTTCAGGCTGTCCCCGCCGAGGGCGAAGAAGGAGTCCTCGGGGCCGACCGGGCCCGTGCCCAGGACCTCCTCGACGGCGGCGCAGAGCAGCCGTTCCGGCTCGGTGCGGGGCGCCCTCGGGGCGCGGGCCGAGGGGGTGGCCGCGGGGGCGGGCAGGGCCTTGACGTCCAGCTTGCCGTTGGCGTTCAGCGGCAGTTCCGGCAGCGCGGTGTAGCTCTCCGGCACCATGTGGCCGGGCAGCGAGCGGGCCAGGTGGCCCCGCAACTCGGCCGGTCCGGGGGCCGGCCGGCCGTCGGCGGGCACCAGGTAGGCGACCAGGCGGCGCTGGCCGGCGGCGTCGGCGGGGGCCAGGACGGCGGCCCGGGCGACGTCCGGGTGCTCGGCCAGCAGCCGTTCGACCTCGCCGAGTTCGACCCGGTAGCCGCGGATCTTGACCTGCTGGTCGGCGCGGGCGACGTACTCGATCCGGCCGTGCCGGTCCCAGCGGACCAGGTCGCCGGTGCGGTACATGCGCTCCCCGGGCGCGCCGAACGGGCAGGCGGTGAAGCGGGCGGCGGTCAGCGCGGGCCGGCCGAGGTAGCCGCGGGCCAGGCCCTCGCCGGCCAGGTACAGCTCGCCGACCACGCCGCGCGGCACCGGCCGCAGCGCCTCGTCCAGGACGTACGCGCGGGTGTCGCCGATCGGCAGGCCGATCGGGACGGTGCCCTCGGCGCGGCCGAGGTCCTGGCCGGTGGCGAAGGTGGTGGTCTCGGTGGGGCCGTACACGTTGAACACCGTGGTGTCCGGCAGGGCCGCCCGCAGCCGGTCCAGGTGGTCGCGGGAGTGCGCCTCGCCGCCGGTGAGCAGCGCCCGCAGCGGGGCCAGGGCGCGCGGCCGGGTGTCGGCGATGGTGTTGGACAACTGGGTGGTGAGGAAGGCGACGCTCACCCGGGCGCGGGCCAGGAAGGACTCCAGGGCCCGCGGGTCGGCCGGGCCCGGCGGGTGGACCGCCACCCGGGCGCCGTGGGCGAGCGCGCCCCAGATCTCGAAGGTGGAGGCGTCGAAGGCGACCGGCGCGAAGTAGAGGAAGGTGTCCGCGGCGGTCGGCGCCAGCTCGGGCAGGCCCAGGACCAGGCGGACGGCGGCGCGGTGCGGGACCGCGACGCCCTTGGGCTTGCCGGTGGAGCCGGAGGTGTAGATGACGTACAGCAGGTCGTCGGGGTCGATCGGGGCGGCGGGCACCGGGGCGGTGACGGGCCGGCCGGCCAGGTCGGCCAGGGTTTCGGGGGCGTCCAGGAGCAGCTCGACGACCCCGGCGGGGAGCTCCCGTCCGGCCGGTGACCGTTCGGTGACGAGCAGCCGGGCGCCGCTGTCGGCCAGCATGTCGCGGACCCGCTCGTCGGGGTAGGACGGGTCGATCGGCAGGTAGGCCGCGCCGGTGCGGGCGATCGCCAGCAGGGTGCTCACCACGGCCGGGCCGCGTTCCAGGCGCAGCGCCACCAGGTCGCCCCGGCGGGCGCCGCGCGCGGTCAGCAGGTGGGCCAGGCGGTTGGCCTCGGCGTCCAGTTCGGCGTAGCTGGTGTGCCGCAGCCGCTCGGGGTGGCCGGGCTCGGTGTGGACCAGCGCGACCGCGTCCGGGGTGGCCGCGATCCGGCGGTCCACCAGGGCGGTGAGGGTGCTGCGCGGGGTGCCGGCCCGGTGGGTGCCGAGGGCGAGCAGTTCGGCCTCCTCCTCGGGTCCGAGCAGGTCCAGCCGGGACAGCGGCCGGGCGGGCTCGGCGAGGGCGGCGGCGAGCAGCCGCAGGTAGGCGTCGGTGATGCGGCGGGCGGTGGCGGGCTCGAACAGGTCGGTGCGGTACTCGACGGCGAGCGCGAGCGCGCCGCCGGCCTGCTCGGTGAGCTGGAAGAACAGGTCCCACTTGGCGGTCCGGACGGGCACCGGCTGCTCGGCCACGGCGAGTTCCGGGTCCTGCTCGGGCGCCGGGGCCGGGCCGGCCTGCTGGAAGCCGAGCATCACCTGGAACAGCGGGTGCCGGGCCATCGAGCGCTCGGGGTTGAGCACCTCGACCAGCTTCTCGAAGGGCACGTCCTGGTGCTGGTGGGCGGCCAGGTCGTAGGCGCGGACCCGTTCGGCGAGTTCGCGCAGGCCCGGGTCGCCGGAGGTGTCGGTGCGCAGCACCAGGGTGTTGACGAACATGCCGACCAGCTCGTCGAGCCGCTCGTCGGTGCGGCCCGCGATCGGGCTGCCGAGCGGGATGTCGGTGCCCGCGCCGAGCCGGGTGAGCAGGGCGGCGAGCCCGGCCCGCAGCAGCATGAAGACGCTGACGCCCCAGGCGGCGGCGAGCCGGTGCAGCTCGGCGGTGAGCGGCTGCGGCACGGTGGTGCGCACGACGTCGCCGCGGTGCTCGGCCCGGGTGCCGCGCGGGTGGTCGAAGGGCAGCGCCAGTTCCTCCGGCAGGCCCTTCAGGGTGGCGGTCCAGTAGCCGAGTTGGCGGGCGAGTTCGCTCCGCGGGTCGTCCTCCGCGCCGAGCAGTCCGCGCTGCCACAGGGCGTAGTCGGCGTACTGGACGGGCAGCGGCGGCAGTTGGGCCGGGCGGCCGGCCACCCGGGCCCGGTAGTACGCGGTGAGGTCGCGGGTGAGCGGGGCGAGCGACCAGCCGTCGCCGGCGATGTGGTGCAGGACGATCGTCAGCACGTGCTCGTCCGGGCCGAGCCGGAACAGGCGGGCGCGGAGCGGGAGGTGGCGCTCCAGGTCGAAGCCGCGCGCGGCCTCGGCGGCGAGGGCGGCGGGCAGGCCCGCCTCGGTGGTCTCGCTCACCGGGAGCGGGACGGCGGCCTCGGCCGGGGTGAGCACCCGCTGCTCGGCCGGTCCGCTGCCGGTGGTCCCGGAGGTGGCCCCGGGGACGGCGCCGGACCCGGTGCTCTCGGGGGCGCGCTGCGGGAAGACGGTGCGCAGCGCCTCGTGCCGGGTGACCACGTCGTGCAGGGCGCCCGCCAGGGCGTTGGTGTCGAGCCGCCCGGAGAGGCGGATCGCCAGCGGGATGGCGTACAGCCCGCCGGGTGCGCCCAGGTGCTCGACGAACCAGAGCCGCTGCTGCGCGTACGACAGCGGCAGCACGGCCGGGCGAGGCCCGGCGGCGAGCGGGGCGCGGCCGGGTGCGGCGGCGGCCAGCCGTTCGGCGAGGCGGGCGGGGGAGGGGGCCTCGAAGAGGTCCCGCACCTGGAGTTCGGCACCGAGTTCGGCGCGGACCCGGTTGACGATCCGGGTGGCGAGCAGCGAGTGGCCGCCGAGGGTGAAGAAGTCGTCGTCGACACCGACCCGGTCGAGTCCGAGCACCTCGGCGAAGACGCCGCAGAGCTGCTCCTCCTCGGCGGTGCGCGGGCCGCGGGCCGAGGTGGTGTACGCGGGGGCGGGCAGGGCGCGGCGGTCGAGCTTGCCGTTGGCGGTCAGCGGCAGCGCGGCGAGCGGGACCACGGCCGCCGGGACCATGTACTCGGGCAGCCGCTCGGCGGCGAACTCCCGCAGCCCGTCCGGGTTCGCGCCGTCGCGGGGCACCACGTAGGCGACCAGGCGCTGGTCGCCGGGCCGGTCCTCGCGGGCGATCACGGCGGCCTCGGCGACCGCGGGGTGTTGGCCGAGGACGGTCGCGATCTCGCCCAATTCGACCCGGAAGCCGCGCAGTTGGACCTGCTCGTCGGCGCGGCCCAGGTACTCCAGGGTGCCGTCGGCCCGCCAGCGGCCGAGGTCGCCGGTGCGGTACATCCGGGTGCCGCCGGGCTCGAACGGGCAGGCGACGAAGCGGGCCGCGGTGAGGTCGGGGCGGCGCAGGTAGCCGCGGGCCAGGCCGGGGCCGGTGATGTACAGCTCGCCGGGCACGCCGGCCGGGACGGGCCGCAGGGCGCCGTCGAGCAGGTAGACCCGCAGGTCCGGGATGCCGCGCCCGATCACGCTGCCGCCGCCGGCGGCGGCCGTCGGGGCGTCCAGCTCCTGGTAGGAGACGTGCACCGTGGTCTCGGTGATGCCGTACATGTTGACCAGGCGCGGCGCGTCGTCGGAGTGCCGGCTGTACCAGTCGGCGAGCCTGCCGATGTCCAGCGCCTCGCCGCCGAACACCACGGTCCGCAGGGCGAGCGGGCGCGGACGGTCGGCGTCGGCGCGCATCAGCTGGTAGAAGGCGGACGGCGTCTGGTTGAGGACGGTCACCCGCTCCTCGGCGAGCAGGTCCAGGAAGGCGTCGGGGGAGCGCGACACGTCGTACGGCACCACGACCAGCCGGCCGCCGCGCAGCAGCGCGCCCCACAGCTCCCAGACGGTGAAGTCGAAGGCGATGGAGTGGAACAGCGTCCACACGTCGCCGGGGCCGAAGTCGAACCAGCCGTCGGTGGCCTCCAGCAGCCGCGCCACGTTCTGGTGCGGCACCACGACGCCCTTGGGGCGGCCGGTGGAGCCGGAGGTGTAGATGACGTAGGCGGGGTGCTCGGGGGAGGCCGCGGTGTCCGGGGCGGTGGCCGGGTGGGCGGCCAGCGCGGCGGCCGTCTTCGGGGTGTCCAGGTCCAGGCGCGGCAGGTCCGGGGCCTCGGGCGGTTCGGGCAGCACGCCGCCGGCGGTCAGCAGCAGTGCCGGACGGGCGTCGCGCAGGGTGTAGCCGATCCGGTCGGCCGGGTGGCCGGGCTCCAGCGGCAGGTAGGCCGCGCCCGCCTTGAGGACGGCCAGGACGGCGACGATCAGCTGGGCGCCGCGCGGCAGCGCGACGGCCACCAGGCTCTCCGGGCCGGCGCCGCGGGCGGCGAGCAGGTGGGCGAGCCGGTTGGCCCGCTCGTCCAGCTCGCGGTAGCTGAGGGCTGCCTCGCCGGGAGCGGTGACCGCGACGGCGTCCGGGGTGCGGGCGGCCTGCTCGGCGAACAGCTCCGCGATGGTGGCGCGCCGCGCGGGCTCCCGGGGGGCGGCCGAGGCGCCGCTCCACTCGCCGAGGATGCGGGCCAGTTCGGCGGGCTCGGGCGCGCCGAGCCGGGCGAGCGGGGCCTGCGGGTCGTCGGCGACCTGCTCCAGGACGCGGACCAGCCGGTCCAGGACGCGCTGCGCGGACGGCCGCGGGTCCTCGGTGAGGCCCTCGGGGTTCCCGGCGAAGGCCGAGGGCCGGTAGGCGAGGTGCAGGTCCAGCCGCTCGCCGGGGAAGACGGTGAGGCTCAGCGGGTAGTGGGTGGCCGAGAGCACCTGCGCGGAACTGACGGTGCCGCCCGACTCGCGGAACAGCGCGGCCTCGTCCAGCGGGTAGCTCTGGAAGGCGAGGACGGTGTCGAACAGCTCGCCCTGGACGCCGGAGGCGGCCTGCGCCTCGGCGAGCGGCAGGTGTTCGTGCGGCATCATCGCGAGCTGCTGGCGGGCCAGCGCCTCGAACAGCTCACTCGCCCGCTGGTCCGGGCGCAGGTCGGCGCGGACCGGCAGGGTGTTGGCGAACAGGCCGATCATCGACTCGACGTCCGGGACCTCGGCCGGGCGGCCGGAGGTGACCGACCCGAACACCACGTCCTCGCGGCCGGTGAGCCGGCCGAGCAGCAGTGCCCAGCAGCCCTGCACCACGGTGTTGAGGGTCAGGCCCCGGCCGCGGGCCCAGCCGGCGAGCGCCGCGGTGCGCTCCGGCGACAGGAACCCCCGGACGAGCGACGGCAGTTCGCGGGAATCGCCGGCACCGGCGCCGGGCAGCGCCCGGACCGGCCCGTCCAGGCCGTCCAGCAGCTGCGCCCAGGCCGCCCGCGCGGCGGCCCGGTCACGGCCGTTCAGCCAGGTCAGGAACGAGCGGTACGGCGCGGGCGCGGGCAGCGCCGCCGCGCCCGCCGCGCCCGCCTCGTCGCCGAGCAGCACCAGCTCGCGGACGGCCAGCGGGAACGACCAGCCGTCCATGACGATGTGGTGCACCGACCAGACGAACCGGTGGTGCCCCGCGCCGAGCCGGATCAGGGTGAACCGCATCAGTGGCGGCCGCGCCAGGTCGAACCGGCGCAGCCGGTCCTCGCGCGTCAGCCGCTGCGCCGCCGCCTCCCGGTCGGCCTCGGGCAGGTGGGTGAGGTCGTGCAGCTGCCACTCCGGCTCGACCTCGGTCTCCTTGAGGACGACCTGGACGGGCTCGCCGGTCTTGCGGTTGCGGAAGCAGGCCCGCAGGTTGGGGTGCCGGCGCAGCAGCGCGGCCGAGGCCGCGCGCAGCCGGGCGGCGAGCTGCTCGCCGTCACCCGCGCCCGGCCCGTCGATCTCCGCGACGAACTGGAGGGTGTACAGGTCGGGCGAGGCCTGGTCGTACGAGGACAGGAACAGCAGCCCCTGCTGGAGGGGGGAGAGCGGAAGTACTTCGCTGATCTTCGACCCGGTTCTGGGGGCGGTCGTCACGAAAGTTCCTCATTCAACTCGAATTCCAGATCGGCCAGTTCCTCGTCGGACAGGGCGATCAGACTGCCTTCGGGTTCCGTCGGGGCGGACTCGGCGGGGCTCTGCTCCTGCTCCTCGGCGACCTGGGCCAGGGCGGCGGCGGTCTTGTGGGTGAAGATGTCGCGGGTGGTGAGGGTGAGTCCGGCCTTGTGGGCGCGGCTGACGACCTGGATGGAGCGGATGCTGTCGCCGCCGAGGGCGAAGAAGTCCTCGTCGATGCCGACCCGGCCGGTGCCGAGGACCTCGGCGAGGATGTCGCAGAGGACCCGCTCGCGCTCGGTGCGGGGGCCGCGGGCCTCCTCCTGGTCCCCCAGGTCGGGCCTGGGCAGGGCCTTGCGGTCGAGCTTGCCGTTGGCCGTGAGCGGCATGGCGGGCAGCACCAGCCAGGACGCCGGGATCATGTACCCGGGCAGCAGCTCGGCCAGTTGACGGCGGATCCGGTCCGGATCGACGCCGGGGCCGGTGAGGTAGCCGATGAGGCGGGGGTTGCCGGAGGCGTCGGGGAGGACGGCGACGGCGGTGTCGGCGACGGTGTCGAGGGA
>NZ_JBWKEQ010000010.1:0-56960 GCF_056435365.1 Kitasatospora sp. NPDC043949
CCCCCCCCCCCCCCCCCCCCCCCCCCCCCCCCCCCCCCCCCCCCCCCCCCCCCCCCCCCCCCCCCCCCCCCCCCCCCCCCCCCCCCCCGCCGCTCATCGGGGCGCGTCCCGGCTACTGCTTGCGCAGCTCCCGGACGGCCGCCTCCAGCCGCTGCCCGTAGTCGGCGTCGGCCTTGCGGAAGTTGTCGACCGCCCGCTCGACGATGTCCTCGCGGTCGGCGGAGACCTTGGCGATGAAGCCGGCCAGGTTGGCGATCAGCCGCTGCTTCTCGTCCTCCGAGAACAGCCGGTACAGGTTGCCTGCCTGCACGAAGTCGTCGTCCTCGGCGTGCGAGGGCGCCTCGTGGTTGCCGGTGGCGCCGGTGACCGCGGTGGCGGCCCACAGCGGGCGGCCGGTCTGCACCGGGCCGCCGAAGCTGTTCGGCTCGTAGTTCTTCTGTCGGCCGTGGCGGCCGTCGTACAGGTGGCCGTCGCGGCTGTTGGTGCGCGCCTCGGTGGCGTGCGGGCGGTTCACCGGCAGGTGGTCGGCGTTGATGCCGACGCGGTAGCGGTGGGCGTCCGCGTACGCGAACAGGCGGCCCTGCAGCATCTTGTCGGGGGACGGGCCGATGCCGGGCACGAAGTGCGACGGGGAGAAGATCGACTGCTCGACCTCGGCGAAGACGTTGTCGGGGTTGCGGTTGAGCTCCAGCCGGCCGATCTCGACCGGCGGGTAGTCGGCGTGCGGCCAGACCTTGGTGAGGTCGAAGGGGTTGAAGCGGTAGTTCGCCGCGTCGGCCGCCGGCATGATCTGGACCTGCACGGTCCAGCTGGGGAACTCGCCGCGCTCGATCGACTCGCGCAGGTCGCGCTGGTGGCTGTCCGGGTCCTCGCCGGCCAGCCGGTTGGCCTCGTCCTGGGTGAGGTTCCTGATGCCCTGGTCGGTCTTGAAGTGGTACTTGACCCAGAAGTGCTCGCCGGCCTCGTTCTGCCACTGGAAGGTGTGCGAGCCGTAGCCGTTGAGGTGGCGGTAGCTGGCCGGGATGCCGCGGTCGCCGAACAGCCAGGTCACCTGGTGGGTGGCCTCGGGCGACAGGCCCCAGAAGTCCCAGACGTTGTCCGCCTCCTGGGAGCCGGTGTACGGGTCGCGCTTCTGGGTGTGGATGAAGTCGGGGAACTTCACGGCGTCCTTGATGAAGAACACCGGGGTGTTGTTGCCGACGAGGTCGTAGTTGCCCTCCTCGGTGTAGAACTTCAGCGCGAAGCCGCGCGGGTCGCGCACCGCGTCGGCCGAGCCGAGGTTGCCGGCCACGGTGGAGAACCGCAGGAAGACCTCGGTCTGCTTGCCGACCTCGGACAGGAACGAGGCCCGGGTGTAGGGCGTCAGGTCGGCGGTCACCGTGAAGGTGCCGTAGGCCGCCGCGCCGCGGGCGTGCACCACGCGCTCCGGGATCCGCTCGCGGTTGAAGTGCGCGAGCTTCTCGAAGAGCTGCTGGTCCTGGATGAGCGCCGGGCCGCCGGGGCCCGCGGTCTCGGTGTTCTGGTTGTCGGCGACGGGGGCACCCGCCTCCGTGGTGAGGGTGGGGCGCAGCTCGTCCTGGGTCGTCATAAGAGGGCCTCCGCGTTATCCGGTCGTGACGACTCGATCCTAACTTGGACTTTGTCCAAGTCAACACTGGAACCAATCTCAGAGCGTGACTTATCCTGTTCCCATGAGCGACCTGCTGGAACGACTTCGCGGACGCGGCTGGCGGCTGACCTCACAGCGCCGGGTCGTGGCCGAGGTCCTCGACGGCGACCACGTGCACCTCACCGCGGACGAGGTGCACGCCCGCGCCGTCGCCCGCCTGCCCGAGATCAGCCGCGCGACCGTCTACAACACCCTCGGCGAACTGGTCGGCCTCGGCGAGGTCCTGGAGGTCGCCACCAACGGACGCGCCAAGCGCTACGACCCCAACGCCCACCGCGCCCACCAGCACCTGGTCTGCTCCGGCTGCGGCGCCATCCGCGACGTCCACCCGCACGGCGACCCGCTCGCCGCCCTCCCGGCCGGCGAACGCTTCGGCTTCACCGTCACCACCGCCGAGGTCACCTACCGCGGCCTCTGCCCGGACTGCACGGGCACGCCGTAACACGGCCCCCAGAAACCGCCGCCCCGGGGGGCCTCCGGACACGCCCTACGCGCTCAGCTCCGCGTGCAGCGCGCCCAGCAGGCGCCCGGCCCGCTCCGCCACCTCGGCCGGCCCGTAGTCGGCCGCCCGGCGGCACCAGTTCTCCGCCTGCACCGGCTCCCCCCGGCGCAGCGCCAGCAGTGCCAGGCGCAGCGCCGCCCGCCCGTGCCCGGCGTCGGCCGCCCGGGTGTACCAGAGCATCGCCTGCGCCTCGCGGTCCTGCCGGGCCAGCAGCAGCCCCAGGTTGAAGGCGGCACTGCGGCTGCCGGCCTCGGCCGCCCGCCGGTACCAGCTCTCGGCGATCTCCAGCGCGCCGCGCTCGGCCGCCCGCACCCCCATCCGCACCTGCGCCCGCCGGTGCCCGGCATCGGCCGCCAGCGCGTACCAGTGCTCGGCCTCGGTGTCCGCGTCACCGCGCCGGTCCAGCACCGAGGCCAGCCGGAACGCGCCCTCCGCCGACCCGCCGGACGCCGCCTGCCGGTAGCGCTCCAGCGCGCCGGCCAGGTTGCCCCGCTGCTCCTGGGCGACGGCCAGTTGCAGCGCGGCCTCGCCGTGGCCCTCGGCGGCGGCCCGCGCGTACCACTCCTGGGCCTGCCGCTGCTCGCCGCGCCCGGCGTGCAGCACGCCCAGGTTGAACGCGCCGTCCACGCTGCCGGCCTCGGCCGCCTTGGAGAACCACGGCTCGGCGCCGGTCTCCTCGCCGCGCTGCAACAGCACCACGGCCAGCGCGTTGCAGGCCTCCCGGTGCCCGGCGTACGCGGCCCGGCGGTACCACTGCTCGGCCTGCTGGTCGCGGCCGGTGGCGACGCAGAGCAGGCCGAGGTTGAAGGCGCCGTTCTGGTCGCCCGCGTCCAGGGCGGTGCGGTACCAGTGCTCGGCCTCCTTGGACTCGCCGCGGCCGGCGTGCAGGGCGCCCAGCGCGTTGGCGGCGTTGCCGTCGCCGGCCTCGGCGGCCTCCCGCCACCACTCGGCGGCGGCGGCCAGGTCCCCGGAGTCGCGCAGCAGGAAGCCCAGCGCGCAGGCGGCCCGCGGCTCGCCGTTCTGTGCGGACTGCCGGTACCAGCGGGCGGCCTCCTCCAGCAGCGGCTGGTCGGTGGCGGCACGCTCCTCCAGCAGCACGCCCAGGCGCAGCGCGGCGCGGGCGTGGCCGCGGGCGCCGGCGGTGCGGTACCAGGCCTCGGCGATCTCCTTGTCCCCGGCGGCCTCGCGCATCCGGGCCAGCCGGTAGGCGGCCTCCCGGTGCCCGGCGTCGGCGGAGACCTTGAACCAGCGCTCGGCGCGCACGTCGCGCCGGTGCTCCATCAGGTCGCCCAGCGCGTAGGCGCCGAGCGGGTGGCCGTGGTCGGCGGCGAAGTGCAGCCAGTACTCGGCGGCCTCCTCCTCGCCCTGGTCGCGCAGTTGGAGCCCGAGCGCGTGCGCGGCGGGGGCGCTGCCGGCCACCGCGGCCTGGCGCCACCACTGGGCGGCCTCGGCGCGGTGGCCCTGCTGGTGCAGCAGCACGCCGAGGTTGTTGGCGGCGGCGCGCGTCCCGGCGGCCGCGGCGGCGCGCAGGTAGGGCTCGGCGTCCTCCAGGTCGCCGCGGCGCAGCAGCAGGGTGCCGAGCCGGCTGGCGGCGTCCGGGTCGCCGTCGTCGGCGGCCTGCCGGTGGCGGGCCTCCAGCGCGGCGCTCTCGCGGGCGGCCAGCGCGGTCTCGAAGCTGGTGGTGTCCAGGCCGGCCGGGTCGAGTGCGGCGGCGTTCGGGCCGTCGGCGGCGGCGCCGTCGGGCCCGTACGGGCGGACGGCGTCGGCGAACTGACGGGTGGGCACGCGGACCAGGCTGTCGGGGCCGTAGCCGGCGACCGGGGGGCGCTCGGACAGGCCGCTGGTGCGCTGGGCGGGCAGGGCTCCGGGGCGGCTCTCGGGGCTCTCCGCCCAGGCGTCGGTGTCCGCCTCGGTGGCCGCCGCGGACTTGGTGCCTGACCCGTTCTTGCCGATCAGCCTCATGCCGACTCCCGCTCCCCCAGAGTGTCGCGGCATCGTGCCCCGGCCCGCGGCCGGGGGGACCCCCAGGGGAGGTACCGGAACCGACGGCCGGTCAGCAGCCGCGCACCGTCCCCCATGTGTCCCATCGTCGCACCACCCGCAACCCGCGTACACCTGCCCCGGCCGAATTCGGGCGGGGCCGACCCGAAGCCGACGAAATTGCTTCGGCGCTTTGTCGATTTCCCGACACTCGGGCCCCACAAACCCCGTGCCGTCGTCGTTGGCGACGGTTGATGGTACCGGAGCGGTTCCCACCGCTTCGGGGGAAAAACGCCAGAGGCCCGGAGGAAGAATCCTCCGGGCCTCTGGCCACTGAGTAGCGGGGACAGGATTTGAACCTGCGACCTCTGGGTTATGAGCCCAGCGAGCTACCGAGCTGCTCCACCCCGCGTCGGTAGTTGAACCATAGCACGGGTGCGGGGTGGAACAGGAATCGGTTGCCGCAGCTCAGCGGGCTACGGCTGCGGCTACGGCTGCCCGGACGGCGATCCGGTCGGCGTCGCACCCGGGGTCGCACCCGGCGTCGGGGCCTGCACCGGGCTCCCGCCGCGGGCCGCCTCGGCCGCCTTCAGCGCATCGCCCAGCGCCTTCTGGGCGTTGCCGTAGGCCACCCAGTCGCCGTTCTTGAACGCGGTCTGGCTGTCGTTGTACGCCTTCTCCGCGTCCCCGAGCGCCTTCTGCAGCTCCGGCGAGATCGTCCCGCCCGGCGTCGCCGTCCCCGGACCGGTCGACGTCCCCGGATTGGTGGGCGTCCCCGGGTTGTTCGGCGTGGACGGCGCGGTCGGCGTGGTCCCCGGGGCCGCCCCGGCGAACACCTTCTTCAGCGCGTCCTCCAGGGTGTTCTCGAACGCCACGTTGTCGTTCCCGTACACCGCCAGCACCTTCTGCAGCGTCGGGTACTTGGCGCCGCGTCCGCGCACGTACACCGGCTCGACGTTGAGCAGCCCGCCGCCGACCGGCAGGGTCAGCAGGTTGCCGTACTCCAGCTCGGTGTCACCGCCGCTCTTCAGCGCGAAGATCTGCGAGGCCACCTCCTGCCGGGAGTTGAACGTCGACTGCACCAGGCCCGGGCCGGGGGCGCTGTTGTCCCCCGAGATCTTCAGGATGCGGATCTTCCCGTAGTCCGGTCCCGGATCGGCGTTGACGGCCATGAACGCGGCCAGGTTCGGGCGGCCGTTGGGCACGAAGGTCGTGGTCAGCGAGAAGCTCGCCGAGGTGACCTGCGGGTCCGGCATCCGCACCGTCACGTAGTACGGCGGCTGGACCTGCTTGGTGTCGCTGGTCGGGTCGACCGGGATCTGCCAGATGTCGCTGCCGTTGAAGAAGGAGTTGGCGTCGGTCACGTGGTACTGGCCGAGCAGGTCGCGCTGCACCTTGAACATGTCCTGCGGGTAGCGCAGGTGCGGCAGCAGCGTGCCCGGGATGTCCGCCTTCGGCTCGACGGTGCCGGGGAACGCCTTCATCCAGGTCTTCAGCACCGGGTCCTGGTCGTCCCACTGGTAGAGCTTCACCTCGCCGGTGTAGGCGTCCACCGTGGCCTTGACCGAGTTGCGGATGTAGTTGACCTGGTTGGCGACGGTCAGCAGCTCACCGCGCTGGTTGGTCAGCGAGTCCTTGGTCGCGGTGCCCAGCGTCGTCTTCGACGAGAACGGGTAGCCGTCCGAGGTGGTGTAGCCGTCCAGCACCCAGACCACCCGGCCGTCCTGCACCACCGGGTACGCGTCGGCGTCGATCGACAGCCACGGGGCGACCTTCTCCACCCGCTCCTTCGGCGTCCGGTTGTAGATCACCTTCGCGCCGTCGGTGATCGCCCCCGCGTACAGGATCTGCGGCTCGGCGAAGCGCACCGCGTACGCGGCCCGGGTGATCGGGTTGTCCAGCGAGACACCGCTGTTGCCGGTGTAGGTGTACTCCTTGTTCTCGCCGGTCTTGGTGGTGTAGTCGATCTCCTTGTTCGAGCCGCCGACGATCGAGTACGACGTCGTCTTCTCGCCGTAGTAGATCCGCTGCTGGTAGTCGCCCAGCGCGCCGGTGGCCGGCAGGCCGGACTCGGTGAACACCGGCTCGCCCTTGTCGCTGACCTGGTTGCCCTTGGCGACGACCGCGCCGTAGCCGTGGGTGTACTTGAAGTGGTCGTTGATCCAGTTGCGCTGCACGCCGTTGAGGTCCAGCTCGCGCAGGCCGATCACGGTGTCCTGCTTGTCCGTGCCGGAGCCGTAGCGGTCCACGTCCAGGGTGTTCGGGAAGGCGTAGTAGTTGCGCTGCTGCTCGATCGACTGGAAGGTCGGCGAGACGACGTTCGGGTCCAGCAGCCGGATGTCGGAGATGGTCTGCGCGTCCGGCTTGAGCGCCTCGGCCGTCGTCGACCCCTGCGGGCTGTACTGGGTGGTCTGCGCGTCCGCGATCCCGTACGCCTGCCGCGTCGCGTCGATGTTCTTCTGGATGTACGGCGTTTCCTTGGCCTGCTCGTTCGGCTTGACCTGGAACTGCTGCACGATCGCCGGGTACAGCCCGCCGATCAGCACCGCCGACAGCACCATCAGCCCCAGCCCGATCAGGGCCGGCGCCCAGGTGCGGCGCACCGGCGTCAGGAAGAACAGCAGCGCGCAGATGATCGCCACGAAGAACAGGATCGTCTTGGCCGGCAGGAACGCGTTGGCGTCCACGTAGCGCAGGCCGGTCCAGCCGGAGACCCCCTTGTAGGAGCCGGTCTTCACCGCCAGCGCGTACCGGTCCAGCCAGTACGCCACCGCCTTCAGCAGCACGAACACGCCCAGCAGCACCGCCAGGTGCCCCTGCGCGCCCGCGCTCGCCCGACGGCCCGGGCCCTGCAGCCGCAGCCCCCCGTACAGGTAGTGCACCAGCGCCGAGGTCAGCAGCGAGACGATCACCGCGCTGAACGCGAAGCCCAGCACGAACTCGTAGAACGGGAGGTCGAAGGCGTAGAACGAGACGTCCATGCCGAACTGGGCGTCCTTCTCGCCGAAGGGCGTCGCGTTCGTCCACATCAGCCAGGTCCGCCACTGGCCGGACGCCGCGGCGCCCGCCACCAGGCCGATCACCAGCGAGACCCCGATCAGCGCCCAGCGCTTGAACGGCGCCAGGCCCGACCGGTAGCGGTCCAGGCTCTGCTGCTCGACCGACATCGCCGACAGCGGCGGCCGCAGCCGGTGCGCCAGCCAGACGTTGAAGCCGACGATCACCGCCATCAGCAGGCCGAACACCGCGAACAGGCCGATCTTCGTCCACAGCTGCGTGGTGAACACCGAGGAGTAACGGACGGATCTGAACCACAGCCAGTCCGTCCAGAACCCGGCGAACATGACGAACAGCAGGAACAGCACCGCGAGCACGCCCAGGGTCAGCAGGGCCACCCGCGCCCGCCGGGAGGGCGGCCCTACCCTGCGCCGGAAACCCGGCCCTGAGCGTTCCGGCATCTGGAATACCACGGTGGCACCTCAGCTGTGTCGTCTGGAGTCAGTCGGTCTTCAGGGAAACTTAACCAGGCTTTGGCCGAGTTCCCACCGTTAGCAGACGGTTACGACGCCGTTCCCCGTCCCGGCCGCTCCCCGGCCCACCGGCGGCGCCCGGCGCCCGGGCCCCCGCCCGGCGTGTGAGGATTGAGGCATGTCCGACGCGTCCAATGCACTCAACACCCCCGGCTCCCCCGACGACGTCTCCAAGCTCCCCGCCGCCACCCCGCTCACCCGGGCCGCGCTGGAGATCGACGAGTACGCCGCCACGCTCGGCTGGGACCTCCCGGCCCGGCTGTTCGCCCTGGTGGACAGCACCGCCCTGCGCAAGGCCGACCCGAAGATCGCCGCCCAGCTCGGCCTCGGCGACGACGACACGGCCGGCCTCACCCCGGTCGAGCAGGACGAGCTGCCGGCCGGCATGGAGCTGGACAAGTTCCTCGGCACCATCGCCTGGCCCGACGCGGTGGTCGGCTGCGCCCTGGTCGTCGAGCGCCTGATGCTGCCTCCGGGCTCCGAGCAGACCCGCCCGCGCAACGCCAGCGACGCCCAGCTCGCCGAGTGGGTGGCCAACCACCCCAAGCGCGAGGAGGTGCGGATCACCGCCGCCGTGCTGCGCAACGGCAAGAAGGAGATCGCGCTGCGGCTGCGCTCCAAGGACGTCGCCCGCGAGGTGCTGACCGGCCCGGACCTGGTGCCCGGCCTGACCGCGGCGCTGCTGGCGACCTTCTCGTAGCCCCCGGCCGCCCCGGCGGCACCCCTTCACGTTCACCGCACTACGTCACGGCATTACTTCACGGCACTACTTCACGGCGCAGGACGGCAGCGCGGAGGTCTGCCCGGAGCGGATCTGCTCCAGCGACTTCAGCGCGCCGTCCAGCGTGTCCGTCTTGATCAGGTTCAGCCCGGACGGGACGTTCTTGGTCGCCTCGGCGCAGTTCGAGGACGGGGTGAAGAAGTACTCGGCGCCGGCGTCCCGGGCGGCGATCAGCTTCATCGATATCCCGCCGATCGGGCCGACCTTGCCGTCGTCGTCGATGGTGCCGGTACCCGCCACGAACCGGCCGCCGGTGAGGTCGCCGCCGGGGGTGAGCTTGTCGATGATGCCGAGCGAGAACATCAGTCCGGCGCTCGGCCCGCCGACGTCCTGGAGGCCGATGTCGATCTGGAACGGGTAGGTGTGCCGGATCGTGGTGCCGATGCCGACCACCGCGAGTTCCGCCCGCTCGGCCGGGGCCTTCGGGTCGAGGTCCTTGGCCCGCACGGTGGGGACGGTGACGTCGGTCCGGTCCCCCGGGTTGGCGCCGCCGTTGCCGGTCGCGTCCTTGACCCGCGGGACCACGGTGAAGACCACCGACTCACCCGGCTTGTGCCTGGTGACCGCGGCCACCACCTGCTCGGCCGTGCTGACCGGCGTGCCGTCGACGGCCACGATCTGGTCGCCCGCGTGCAGCCGGCCCTCCGCCGGAGCCCCCGCCGTGACCGATTTGATGATCAGCTCGGTGCCGACCGGGATGCCCATCTGGTTGAGCGCGGCGGTGCGGGCGCTGTCCTCGGAGGAGGCGAACTCCTCGGCGTTCTGCTTCTTGGCGTCGGCGTCCGTCTGCCCCTTCGGGTAGACGTTGTCGTGCGGCACGACCATCACGTCGTCGCGCAGCCACCCGACCACCGCGTTGACCAGGCTGGGCTCGTACTTGGCCCCGGTGACCTGGACGGTGGTCATGTTGAGGTGCCCGGTGGTCGGGTACGAGTCGCGCCCGGTGATGGTGATCACCGACTTGCCCCCCTGGTTGCCGAGCGTGTTGTACGTCGGCCCCGGACTCATCTCCGTGTACGGCACCTTCATCAGCACCGAGACGCAGAGCAGCGCTATGAGCAGCAGGGTGGCAGCGAGCATCGTCGCGGAGCGGCGTGGCATGCCTCGACAGTACGGGACGCGGATGAGCGGGCGCCCCCCGGGCTAGCGGCCGGAACCGTCCTCGGAGGCGGCGCTTCCGGCGGTGGTGCGTTCCATCGCGGCCATGAAGCGCCGGTGCTCGGCGAGCGAGGCCGGGTCCCCCGTGGCTCTCGGGGCACGCTGGGCCCAGCCCGCCCACAGGGCGGCGAGCAGGACGGCGATGACCGGAATGATCAACCAGGCGAGCGCACCCATATCAGTACTCCCAGCTCGTCGTGTCTATGAGCAGATTAACCACTCCGGCGGACAACGCGGCCGGCGCCGTCCGGGTTACGGGACGGCCGATCGGCTCACTGCCAGGGAGTATTCGGCCCACTGACCCAGACCCGTTCGAGTGAGAGCCCGGCCCGCCCGGCATGTTCGTCGCATTCCGTGCGCAGGTGGCCACTCTCCGCAGCCAATCGCCCTTTTCGGGTCCGCCCCGGTCCGATCCGGTCCGGTCCGCAGGGGCACCCGGGTCAGCAACTGCCGGCGCCGACCCACTCCTCCTCGCCGTCGGTGAAGACCTGGTGCTTCCAGATCGGCACCTCGTGCTTGAGGTCGTCGATCAGCCGCCGGGCGGCCGCGAAGGCCTCGCCCCGGTGGGCGCAGGACACGGCGACGATCACCGCCTTGTCGGTGATCTCCAGCCGGCCGACCCGGTGCACCGCGGCCAGCGCCCGCACCGGGAAGTCGGCGACGACCTTCTCGGCGATCCGACGCATCTCCTGCTCGGCGGTGGGGTGGCAGCTGTATTCCAGCGCGGTGACCGACTTGCCGCCGTCGTGGTCGCGGACCGTCCCGACGAAGACGGTCGTCCCGCCGGCCGCGTCGTCGCCGACCGCCTCGTACACCTCGTCCAGCGAGAGCGGGGTGTCGCGGATGGCGAGCAGGCGGATGGGGTCGTGGTTCTCGGACATGCCCCCATGATTCCCCATCCCGGGTGGTTTGAGGCAAGCAGGTTCCGCATCACGATGGCGGGATTCCGCATCGTGAGAAAACCTGCCCGTCCCTCGGGGCCGCCGGTCTCAGAAGCGGCGCCGCTTGCGGGCCCGGCGCACCAGCGCGGCCGTACCGACCAGCGCCACCGTCGCCCCGGCCGCCCCCAGGCTGGTCGCGGCCTCCTTGCCGCCCAGCCGGCGCCCGGCCACCGCGTGCTTCCCGGCGACCTGGCCCAGCAGCTCGGCCAGCACCTGCTCGTTGCTGTGCTCCGGAC
Source organism: Kitasatospora sp. NPDC043949 (assembly GCF_056435365.1). Classification (NCBI taxonomy): domain Bacteria; kingdom Bacillati; phylum Actinomycetota; class Actinomycetes; order Kitasatosporales; family Streptomycetaceae; genus Kitasatospora; species Kitasatospora sp. NPDC043949. The sequence continues at coordinate 10,798 of NZ_JBWKEQ010000010.1, forward strand.
GCCAGCCCGCCTCGTGCAGCCGGCTGCCGGACACCACCCACGGGTACATCGTGTAGGCCAGGTCCCCCGCCGGGGCCGGGGTCAGGCCCAGCCGGTGCAGCCGGGCCGCGGTGCCCAGCGCCAGCGAGGCCGGCAACTCCATCCGCCGGATCCCCGACAGCCGCTCCACGTCCTCCTGCTCCAGCCAGCCGTCACAGCCGACCGTCACCTCGCCCTCCACCAGGCCCAGCGCCGCGTACTCCAGCGCCGCCGCCAGGTCGTCCACGTGGCAGAACTGCCAGCACGGGCGGGAACCGGCCACCACCAGCAGCCTCGGCGCCTCGAAGTGCCGGGTCAGCACGGTGTCCACGCCGGGGCCGACCACCACCGCCGGACGCAGCACCGTCACCTGCAGCCCCGGGTGGGCGCGCGGCGCCCGGCGGGCCAGGCGCTCGATCTCCAGCAGGTCCCCGACCAGCGAGGCCTCCTCGGTCGCCCGCAGCTCGGAGTCCTCGGCCAGCGGCACCTCGTTGTCGGCCAGCGCGCCGTAGACCATCGCGGAGGTGCAGAGCACCACCCGGTGCACCCCGGCGGCCGCGGCCGCCGTCAGCACGGTCTGCGCGCCGCGCACGTTGTAGGCGCTGCGGGCGCGCGGATCCGACTCCATGCCGAAGTCCATCGCCAGGTGCACCACCACGTCCACCCCGGACAGCCGCTCGGCCACCGCGGGGTCGCGCACGTCCAGCACCCGCCACTGCACACCCGGCACCTCACCGCGCCGGTCGTCCACCGCCAGCACCCTGCGCACGTGCGGCGAGGCGACCAGACGGGCCGCGACCCGTTCGCCGATCACGCCGGCGGCACCGGTGACGGCCACGGTCAGCGGCCGTCCGCCGTAGGCTGGAGGCGGCGACGCCGTGATGTCCGGGGCGTCCTCGTCTCCGGTCAGCCCAGAGCGAACGTCCGAAGGCGGGGAACTCACCGACCATCCTCCACGGTTAGCTTATGTGCGTACGGACGTGTGTCACGTACGTCCATCCTGCCCGAGGCGAAGGCCCGGCGGTGCACCCGGCGCGGGCCTGCCGCACTGGAGCCGCCCACGAGTCCCCCACTCCGCTGGTGCCCCGGGCGGGCAGCACTTCCCGCCACACCCGTATGACGGCCGACCGGATCGAGGACCCCGTGAGCGACCTTCCCTTCGGATTCGGCGTTCCGCCCGAGGAGCCCGAGGACGGCAAGGCCAAGCCCGACAACGAGCAGCAGAAGAAGGACCAGGGCTCCACAGGCTCCGACCAGAGCGGCGCGCAGCCGTTCGGCTTCGGCGCCGGCAACCCGTTCGGCGCGCTGTTCGGCATGCCCGGCGGCGGAGCCCCGGGCGGCCCCGGCGGGGCCGACAACCCGTTCGCCGCGATGTTCGGCGGCCTCAACCCCAACGACCTCGGCAGCGCGTTCCAGCAGCTCGGGCAGATGCTCTCGTTCGAGGGCGGCCCGGTGAACTGGGACCTCGCCAAGAACATCGCCCGCCAGAGCGTCGTCGCCGAACCCGCCGAGGGCAAGAGCAAGGACCGCTCGGTCAGCGCCGCCGAGCACTCCGCCGTCGCCGAGGCCGTCCGGCTCGCCGACCTGTGGCTCGACGGCGCCACCGAGTTCCCCTCCGGCGCCGGCACCGCCGTCGCCTGGAGCCGCGCCGAGTGGATCGAGGCCACCCTCCCGGTCTGGAAGGACCTCGTCGACCCGGTCGCCGAGCGGGTCGGCAACGCCATGGGCGGCGTCCTGCCCGAGGAGATGCAGGCCATGGCCGGCCCGCTGATGGGCATGATGCGCTCGATGGGCGGCGCCATGTTCGGCACCCAGATCGGCCAGGCGCTCGGCGCCCTCGCCGCCGAGGTGGTCGGCTCCGCCGACGTCGGCCTGCCGCTCGCCCCGGCCGGCAAGGCCGCACTGCTGCCGCAGAACGTCGCCGAGTTCGGCGAGGGCCTCAACGTGCCCGCCGACGAAGTCCGGCTCTACCTCGCCCTGCGCGAGGCCGCCCACCAGCGGCTCTTCGCCCACGTGCCGTGGCTGCGGGCCCACCTGCTCGGCGCCGTCGAGGCCTACGCCCGCGGCATCAAGGTCGACACCTCCCGGATGGAGGAGCTCGTCGGCCAGCTCGACCCGAACAACCCGGAGGCGCTCCAGGAGGCGCTGGCCGGCGGGCTGCTCCAGCCCGAGGACACCCCCGAGCAGAAGGCCGCGCTCGCCCGCCTGGAGACCGCGCTCGCGCTGCTCGAAGGCTGGGTCGACGCGGTCGTGCACGCCGCCGCCGAACCGCACCTGCCGCAGGCCGGCGCGCTGCGCGAGACCGTCCGCCGCCGCCGCGCCGCCGGCGGGCCCGCCGAGCAGACCTTCGCCACCCTGGTCGGCCTGGAGCTGCGCCCGCGCCGGCTGCGCGACGCCGCCCGGCTGTGGGCGCTGCTCGCCGACGCGCGCGGCATCGAGGGCCGCGACGCGCTCTGGCAGCACCCGGACATGCTGCCCACCGCCGCCGACCTGGACGACCCGGACGCCTTCGTGCACCGGGGCACCGGCGACCTGGAGGGCGGCCTCGACTTCGACGCGATCGACAAGCTGCTCGGCGAGGCCGCCGCGGGCGGCACCGCCGCCAAGCCGGACCTCACCAAGAACGACGGGCCGGCGAAGAGCGAGGAGCCGAAGCGGGACGGCGACGGCGACGGCGACGGCGACGGCACCGACGGAAAGGGCGAGCCCACCGCATGACGGCCACCGACACCGGGGCGATGTCCCTGCACGCGGACGCCGTGCGCACCCTGACCGGGTGGCGCCCCGCCGACGAGGAGCAGGACCGGCTGCGGCTCGACTACCTGGCGCACCTGGCCGAGCAGCCCGAGGGCCTGTACCGGTCCTGCCTGCCCGCGCACATCACCGCGAGCGCGGCGGTCGTCGACCCGGCGGCCGGGCGGGTGCTGCTCACCCTGCACCCCAAGGTCGGCATCTGGCTGCAGATGGGCGGGCACTGCGAGCCCGACGACCGGGACCTCGCGTCGGCGGCGCTGCGGGAGGCCGTCGAGGAGTCCGGCATCCCCGACCTGGCCCTGCTGGAGCTGGACGGCGTCCCGGTGCCGGCCAAGCTGGACCGGCACCGGGTCCGCTGCACCGGCAAGGACCGGCCGGAGAACACCCACCTGGACGTCCAGTACATCGCGGTGGCACCGGCCGGTGCGCAGGCGCTGATCAGCGAGGAGTCGCTGGACCTGCGCTGGTTCGACTACGACCGGCTGCCGGAGTTGACCGACCACTCGGTGCGGGACCTGGTGGCACGGGCCCGCCGGCTGACCAGCTGAGGTGAAACGCGAAGAGGGGGGGGGGGGGGGGGGGGGGGGGGGGGGGGGGGGGGGGGGGTGTGTGGGGGGGGGGGGGGGGGGGGGGGGGGGGGGAAAAGGGGGGGGGGGGGGGGGGCCCGCCCCCCCCCCGCCCCCTCTTTTCGTTCCCCGCATCGTTCCCCGCATCGTTCTCCTCGCCACCCTCTCCGCCGCCGCCTCCCGGCCGGGCGTCAAGCCGTCAGCCGCAGGAACAGGCCGGATCGGCATCCCGGTCGGCGTGCCGGGCGCCGGGGATGTGCGGCAGCCGGGCCGCCGAGACCACGCCCTCCAGGTAGCCGCGGGCCCGTTCCGTCCGGGGGTAGGCCTCCAGCAGGGCCCAGAACGCCGGGCCGTGGTCCGGCACCAGCAGGTGGGCGAGCTCGTGCAGCAGCACGTAGTCCAGGACGTACTCCGGCATGCCCTGCAGACGGTGGGAGAGGCGGATCGTCCCCTCGCTGGGGGTGCACGAGCCCCAGCGCGAGTTCTGGTTGGTGACCCAGCGGACCTGGGCGGGCCGGGCGCGATCGCCCAGGTAGGCGGCCGACAGCCCGCGCGCCCGGTCCATCAGCGCGTCGTCGCCGAGGATCCGGCGGCTCTCCTGGGCGGCGAGCTTCTCCAGCATCTGCGCGACCCAGCGCTGCTCCTCGGCGTGCGACATCCGGGCCGGGATCAGCACGATCGTGCGGTCGCCCTCGCGGTAGGCGGAGACGGTGCGGCTGCGACGGGCGCTGCGGCGCACTTCCACCCGGCCGCGGTCGTGCGGCTCCGGTGGCGCGGCGGCGGGTGGGTGTTGCGGCGACGCGGGCCTCGCCTGCTGATCCTGGTCCCGACGCCCACGCGTGCTGGGCGCCGCCACTTGCGACCCGGACGCTGCACGGGCACGCCGACGCGACGCCGGTGGATGGGAGTCCCGCTCGGCTGCCATGGCACACGACGTTACCCGGTACCACGGACAGAAGTCCGGTGCCGTGGCCGAAATCTTTCATGGAGTGATCGGGAACGAAAAGTCGACGGCGGGTGTCCGGAAACCGGCGCCGGAGCGGATGGGCGGTTATCCACAGGGTCTGCGAACAGATGATGTGATCATGAGCCTGGGCCTGTGGATAACTTTGCGCACGACGTCGGCGCGATGGGGCATGCTGCGGTCAGCCGTCCGGAAACGATCGGAAGGGAGATCGCCGTGCGCCTCGTACTGAAGCCCGCCCTGTCCCGCAGCTGGCGGGACTCCGACACCCTGCAGTTCGGGACCATCACCCGCTACGCCGGGGTGCTCGGCCAGGCCGACAAGACCCTCTGCGACTTCCTCGGCCTGGTCGACGGGACCAGGGACCGCCCCGAACTGCTGGAGGCCGGCGAGCAGCTCGGCCTCGGCCGGGAGCCCGCCGACGCACTGCTGACCGACCTGGAGGAGACCGGGTTACTGGACGACGCGGAGGCGGCCGGCACCGCGATGGCCCGCTTCCCCCAGCCCCACCGGGACCTGCTCGGCCCCGACCTCGCCTCGCTGTCCCTGGTCCACTCCGGCCCCGGCGCCGCACCGGCCGTCCTGGCCCGGCGGGCAGGCGTCCGGATCGAGGTCCGCGGCGCGGGCCGGGTGGGCGCCGCCGTGGCGGCCGTGCTCTCGGCCGGCGGGGCGGGCACGGTCACCGTGGTGGACGGCGGCCGGGTGCGCCCCGGGGACTGCTCCCCGGCAGGACTGCCGCCGGGGGACGTCGGGCGGCTGCGGTTGACGGCCGCCCGGGAGGCCGTGCAACGGGCGGCGGGCCGACCACTGGTGCCCGTGCCCCGGCGAAAGCCCGACGGGCCGCCGCCCGACCTGGTGGTGCTCGCGCCCCGGGACGGGAGCGGGGCGTTCGCCGGCGGGACGTACGAGGCCCGACTGCTGCTCCGGGCCGGGGTGCCGCACCTGTACGTCGGAGTGGTCGAGGAGTTCGGGGTGGTCGGGCCCCTGGTGCTGCCAGGGGTGTCGGCCTGCGGACACTGCCTGGTCCTGCGCCGGGAGGACGAGGACGCCGCCTGGCCCCGGATCCTGGCCCAGCTGGCGGACGGCGGGCCCGGCCGGGCGCGCACCCCGGCCTGCGACACGGCCCTGGCCACGATGGTGGCCGGCCTGGCGGCGCTGCACGTCCAGGTCCACCTGGACGGCGGGCGGCCCCCGAGCGTGGACGGGTGGTGCGAGGTGTCGGCCGGCGAAGGGATGCCACGACGTCTGCGACTGCGCGGACACCCGGACTGCGGGTGCCTCTGGCAGCCGCAGCCACCGAGGTGAGGAGGAGAGGAACCTGCCGGGCGCGGGCCTGGCCGAGGAGAGAACCTACCGGGCGCGGGCCATGCAAGGCGGGGATCCGCTGTTGCCAGCGGGAGGTGGTGGGCGGGAGGTGGGGAGGGTGGGGGGCGGGGGGGGGAGGGGGCCCCAGAGATCAGGCAAAGAACCACGCGCAGGAAGTCGGCCCGTCCGACTTCCTGCGCACCACCACACCACCGCCCCACCCCACCGCACCGAAGGCCGGTGCCCCGGGGGCACCGGCCTTCACGGCGAGGCGGACCAGCCAGGTCCAGCGAAGTCAGGCGGCGATCCCGGCGTCCTCCACCGACGCCCCGGCCACCGGCTCCCCCGCCGCCGTCCCGGCCTTCCGGTCGCGCATCACCAGCGTGGCCACGACCGCCGCCGCCAGCACCCCGATCGCGCTGATCGTGAAGGTCGTCGACATCGCCGAGGTGAAGGCCTCCCGGACGGTCCGGACGAGCCCGGCGTCCCCGTTGGCCAGCGCCAGCGCCCCGCCGACGGAGTGCTTCGCCTCCTCCGGCATCCCGGCGGGCATCTCGGCGGCGAAGCCGCTCGACAGCAGCGAGCCCAGGATCGCGATGCCGAGCGCGGTGCCGGCCTGCTGGATGGTGTCGTTCAGCGCCGAGCCGACGCCCGCCTGCTCCGGCGGGATGGTGCCCATCAGCGCCCCCACCGCCGCCGGCATCGCCAGGCCCGCGCCGAGGCCGAGCAGCCCGAGGGCGACCGCCGGGACGGTGAAGCCGGTGCCGGCGGTGACGGTGGTCAGCAGGGCGAAGGAGGCGGCCATGACGAGCATCCCGGTGAGGATGAGCAGGCGGTTGCCGATCGTGGCGGCGAACTTGGCGCCGACCCCGTTGCCGACCAGGGCGGCGATGGCCAGCGGAACGAACGCGAGGCCCGCCTTGACCGGCGAGTAGCCGAGCACGAACTGCAGGTACTGGGTGAGCACGAGCAGCAGGCCGCCATTGCCGATCTGCACCAGGGTCAGCGACAGCGAGCCCCCGCTGAAGTTGCGGTGCTTGAAGAGCGCCAGCGGGACCATGGGCGCGGAGGTGACGTTCTCCCACACCACGAACCCGCCGAGCGCGAGCACCGCGACGGCCAGGGTGACCAGGGACTGGCCGCCGAAGGCGCCGTGCTGCGGGATCTCGATGATCCACCAGACCAGGGCGGTCATGCCGGCCGCGGACAGCACCGCGCCGAGCGGGTCGGGCTTCTGCCACGGCCCCTTGGACTCCGGCATCAGGAGCAGGCCCGCCAGGATCGCCAGGGCGACGACCGGAACGTTGATGAAGAAGATCGAGTGCCAGGAGAAGTGGTCGATCAGCACGCCGCCGAGGACCGGGCTGCCGACCAGCCCCAGCATCGCCACCGAGCTCCAGGCGGCCATCGCCTTGTTGCGCTCGTCCTCGTCGAAGACGGTGATGAGGATCGACAGCGTCGAGGGCATGATCAGCGATCCGCCGACGCCCATGGCGACCCGTGCCGCGATCACCTCGCCGGGGTTGGTGCAGAAGGTGGCCGCGAGGGAGGCCGCCCCGAAGAGCAGCAGTCCGATGATCATGATCTTCCGGCGGCCGAAGCGGTCCCCGAGGCTGCCGGCGGTGAGCAGCAGCCCGGCGAAGACCAGGACATAGGAGTCGAGGATCCACTGGGTGTCCTGGGCGCTGGCGTCGAGGTCCGCCGTCATCGAGGGCACGGCGACCGTGAGCGCCATGCTGTCGACCACCAGGACGAGCGAGCTCAGGCACAGCACGATCAGGATCCACCAGCGGTGCGGGTTGCGGCCCTCGGTCGCGTTGAGCGCTGTCATCAGCCACCCCTCCATTCTGCGCACACCGTTCCCCCGATGCGCACGTCGCTCCTTCGTTGCGCACACTGTACGCACTGCGGAACGGTGTGCGCAACACCCGACTCCTGTACGCTCGATGCGAACGGTGTACGCAGCGAAGCAGGAGCAGAGGGAAGGGGAGCCGCCATGGCCGCCGAAACGAACCCGATCCCGTCCGTGTGGGCCCGTCGGCAGCGCGAGCCCGACCAGCCCGCACTCAGCCGGGCCGCGATCGTCCGCGAGGCGATCACCATGCTGGACGCCGAGGGCATCGAGGCCCTGAGCATGCGCAAGCTGGCCACCCGGCTGAACGCGGGCGCCACCTCCCTGTACCGGCACGTGGCGACCAAGGACGAGCTGATGGAGCTCGCGGTGGACGAGGTCTTCGGCGAGATCACCCTCCCGCCCGCCGACAGCCCCGACTGGCGCGCCGCCGCCACCGAGGCCGCCGGCGCCTTCCGGGCGACGGCCCTGCGCCACCCCTGGCTGTCGTCCGTCCTCGGCCAGGCCGGCCTCGCCTACCTCGGCCCCAACCTGATGTCCTACGGCGAGCGGCTGACCGCCTTCTTCACCTCGGCCGGCTTCCCCGAGCCGGTCCGGGCGATCGACGCGGTCATCTCCTACGTCGTCGGCATGAGCACCACGGAGGCGGCCTGGCTCACCACCGTCGCCCGGGCCGGCGAGAGCGAGGCCGCGTTCATCGCCCGGCTGATGCCCGCCGCCCGGGAGGCCACCGCGGGCTTCGCCCACCTCACCGACGCCTACTCGACCGTCTCCGCGGACCCGGACCCGGCCGCCACGCGCGACGCCAAGTTCGCCTACGGCCTCGACGTGGTCCTGGACGGCCTGGCCCTCCGCCTGCCCCGCTGACTCTCCGGTCGGACGACCCCCGGCCACTCCGCTCAGCGCGCAGCCGCCGTCCGCCCACCACGCCGGGCCGACCGGACCAAGCCGTCCAACTCCCCCGCAAAGGGACAGCGGTCGCGTCCCACGTGCGGGCGCCCCTTCCCCGCCTGGCGAAATACCGGCGGTCGCGGGGTGGGGAGCGGGCACAATGGCCTAGTGATGGTGGGCCGTCCGGTGTCGGGGGGCCAGGGAATGGAGGCCCGGGTGAGCGATCTTCCGCGCAAGGCAGTGACCCGCACGGCACGGCTCGCCGCCCTGCCGCTGGGGATAGCCGGACGCGCCACGCTCGGTCTGGGCAAGCGCATCGGCGGCCGCTCCGCCGAGGTGGTGACGGCCGAGCTCCAGCAGGCCACCGCCGACCAGCTGTTCAAGGTCCTGGGTGAACTCAAGGGCGGAGCCATGAAGTTCGGGCAGGTGCTGTCCGTCTTCGAGGCCGCGCTGCCCGAGGAGGTCGCCGGGCCGTACCGGGCCGCGCTCACCAAGCTGCAGGACGCCGCTCCCCCGATGCCCGCCGCCAAGGTGCACACCGCGCTCGCCCAGCGGCTCGGGGACGGCTGGCGCGAGCTGTTCCGGGAGTTCGACGACCGGCCGGCCGCGGCCGCCTCGATCGGGCAGGTGCACCGGGCCGTCTGGCACGACGGGCGCCGGGTCGCGGTCAAGGTGCAGTACCCGGGCGCGGGTGACGCGCTGCTCGCCGACCTGACGCAACTGAGCCGGGTGGCCTGGCTGTTGGGCCCGCTGATCCCGGGGCTGGACATCAAGCCGCTGATCGCCGAGCTGCGCGAACGGGTGTCGGAGGAGCTGGACTACGAGCTGGAGGCGCAGGCCCAGCGCCGGCACGCCGAGGAGTTCGCCGGCGACCCGGACATCGTGGTGCCCGGCGTGGTGGCGCAGGCCGACCAGGTGCTCGTCTCCGAGTGGATGGACGGCACCCCGCTGGCCGAGGTGATCACGGACGGCACCCAGGAGGAGCGCGACCGTGCCGGGCAGTTGCTGGCCCGGTTCCTGTTCGCGGGCCCGTCCCGGACCGGCCTGCTGCACGCGGACCCGCACCCGGGCAACTTCCGGCTGCTGAAGGACGACGGCCCGGCGTCGGGCTGGCGGCTGGGGGTGCTGGACTTCGGCACGGTGGACCGGCTGCCGGGCGGGCTGCCCGCGCCGATCGGGGCGTCGCTGCGGATGGCCCTGGACGGCGACGCGGCGGGCGTGCTGAAGATGCTGCGCGAGGAGGGCTTCGTCAAGCCCTCGATCGAGCTGGACCCGGACGCGGTGCTGGACTACCTGCGGCCGATCATCGAGCCGGCCGCCGTGGACAGCTTCCACTTCACCCGGGCCTGGATGCGCGCGCAGGCGGCCCGGATCGCCGATCCGCGCTCGCCCGCCTACAACCTGGGCAAGCAGCTGAACCTGCCGCCCGCGTACCTGCTGATCCACCGGGTGACGCTGAGCACCATCGGGGTGCTCTGCCAGCTGGGCGCCCAGGCGCCGTTCCGGGCGGAGATGCTGGCGTGGCTGCCCCAGTTCGCCGGCCGGGAGCCGGCGAAGCCGGCCAACCCAGCGGGGACGGCGAAGCCCGCCGGTCGCAAGCCGGCAGGCGGCAGGCCCGCCAGCCGCACCCGCAAGAGCTGACCGGAACGCCGCCCCCGACGACCGCAGGCCGCTCCCCGTGACGGGGGGCGGCCTGCGGCACGACGGGGGTGGAACGCGGGGAGGCCCCGCACGCGACGACAGCCGCGACTACATCAGGGCGACGGCGATCGCCTTGCGGGCCCGCAGCGAGGCGCGCTCGGCCCGCTGCTTGAGCCGGCGGGCCCGGGCGACCCGGGTGACGAGGCGTTGGTGCTCGGCCTCGTGCAGGCGCTCTTGCATATGGGCCCGGGCCAGGGATTCGTGGAGGAGTTGCATTTCGAGGGTCCTGTTCTGGATCTGAAGTTCGGTGGTCTGCTCAGCGCGGACGGTCGGATCGATGGCGGCGGCGGTCATGTGGTGGTCCTGCTCGTGGTGCGTGCTCGGGAAGGGGGCTGGCCGGGATGCGTCGGCCTTGGCGGCGGCGATCCGGACGGAACGGCGGAGGGAGCTGTCCAGCAGGGGCTGCTCTCCCCGGCGGACGGCCCTGGCGCCGTGGGCGGGGTTCACGCCATGACCTCGGTCTTGCGCGGACGGCCACGCGGCCGCTTGCGGGCCACGACGACGCCCTGGACGAAGAGCTCGCCACCCCAGACGCCCCACGGCTCGCGCCGCTCCAGCGCACCGGTCAGACAGGCGTCCTTGACCGGGCAGGTGCCGCAGAGGGACTTCGCGTACTCGACGTCGGCGGGCGTCTCGGCGAAGAAGACCTCGGGGTCGAAGGCGCGGCAGGGGATGGGGAGCCCGAGCGCCTCGGCCTGCTCGATGGAGCTGATCTGCATGGAAGGAACCTCCGGGGGGTCGGCCTGGTCGGCCTTGGTGATCTGGCTTGTCGGCGGTACGGACGGGATGGGCGGCGTGATGACCGTGGACACTGTGGCGTCTTCCTCGTCTTCTCAGTGGTTCCGGCCCAGATGGCTGGTGGGTCTGGGCCGGAGGCCCCGGGGGGCCTGGGTGGTCTTGCGTACCGGACAAAACAGAAGGGCCGCGGATCCCGGTGTGACGGGTTCCGCGGCCCTGGAGGTGCCGACCTGAGGCTTACTCAGGTTCGTTCTCTCCAGGGTTCAGGCCCGCGGAAGGCCCGCATCCGGATGGCCGTGGCGCCCGCAAAGGCGGCCATGGCCTGGTTAATCTGCTGCTCGTTCTGCTTCTGGGTGCTTCCGGCACCGACGACCTGCGCATAGTCGCCATGCATGGCGGCTGCTACGACTGCCTTCGGTGCCTGGGTCGGTCGCTCATCACGCAGGGAGCGCGACGTACCGAACGACGCCCAGTCGCCGGACAGACCGGCCTCGACGGAGGTGCCTTCGACGTTCCTGCCGCCCGCGGCGCAGACATCAGTGTGTCCAAGGCCACTGACAGCGGGGACGACGGAGACACCGGTGGTGTCGAGACCCAGACCGGTTCCACCGAGCTCGGCGAGCGCCCGCAGACGGGCGGCACGCAGGGAGGCAGCAACAACGGTCTGGCCAGTCATTTTGGTGATCATGATGTTTCCCACTGTCATCGCCTCCTCTCGGCGTCTCGCGGAGCCAGGTCGCCCCGGTTCCGAATGTTCGGATGTCTGTCTCGGTGAAGCTGTTGGGTGCAGGGGATTCGGCACAGGTGTCACCCCGTGCGATCTCGTCCCCTTGACCGCTCCGGCAGGCTATTGCGCTCCCGGTATGCCGCGCAAACTATTTTTCACGGCGGGTTCGGATGTCCCCCGAGCGGCCCCCGGGAGACTCCCCTGGACCGCGCCCGGACCGGCTCACGCCGAATCGACCGGCTCGCCGTCCTCGACGCCGTCCGGATCCTCCTCGGGCTCCTCCCCCGCACACAACGAGAGCACGGCCGCCCCGTACTTGTCCAGCTTCATCGCGCCGACCCCGGAGATCACGGCCAGCTCCTGGCGGCTGGCCGGCACGTCCTCGGCGATGGCCATCAGCGTGGCGTCGGTGAACACCACGTAGGCCGGCGCCCCCTGCTTCTTGGCCTGGCGGGCCCGCCACTCGCGCAGCCGCTCGTACAGCGCCTCGTCCATGGTGGACGGGCAGCTCTCGCAGCGGCGCAGCTTGCGCTCGACCGCCTCGGTGAGCACCTTCTCGCAGACCCGGCACTTGACCGGGCCGCGGACCCGCCGTCCGGCGGAGCGCTCGCCGGGCTCCACGCCCCCGCGCCCGCCCCGCCCGCCGGTGCGTGCGCCGGGGGCGCTGGAACCGGGGCGCAGCCCGTCCAGGAAGCGGCTGGGCTTGCGGCTGGCCCGGCCGCCCGGGGAGCGGCTGAGCGCCCAGGAGAGGGAGAGGTGCTTGCGGGCCCGGGTGACGCCGACGTAGAGGAGTCGGCGCTCCTCCTCGATCTGCTCGTCGGTCTTGGCGTAGATGATCGGCAGGGTGCCCTCGGTGAGGCCGACGAGGAAGACGGCGTCCCATTCGAGGCCCTTGGCGGCGTGCAGCGAGGCGAGGGTGACGCCTTCGACGGCGGGGGCGTGCTGGGCGGCGGCGCGGGCGTCGAGTTCGGCGACGTAGGCGGCGAGGTCGGCGCTGTGGCCGGCGGCGGTGCGGGTGCGCTCGAACTCCTCGGCGAGCCGGACGAGGGCGGCGAGGGACTCCCAGCGGTCGCGCACGGCGCCGGAGCCGGCGGGCGGTTCGGCGGTGAAGCCGCGGGCGGCGAGGACGGCGCGGACCTGGCCGGCCAGGTCGGGGGCGTCGGCGGTGAGCGGGTCGGCGCCGGCCCGGGCGGCGCCGCGCAGCAGGACGCCGGCGTCGCGGACCTCGGGGCGTTCGAAGAACCGCTCGGCGCCCTTGAGCTGGTAGGGGACGCCGAGGTCGGCGAGGGCCTGCTCGTAGACCTCGGACTGGCCGTTGGTGCGGAACAGGACGGCGACCTCGCTGGCGCGCACGCCGGTGGCGAGCAGGTCCTTGATCCGGCGGGCGGTGGTCTCGGCCTCGGTGGGTTCGTCCTCGTACTCGGTGTAGACGGGTTCGGGGCCGGCCTCGCGCTGGGAGACGAGTTCGAGGCGGTGGCGGGCGGCCTCGCCGCGGGCCTGGCTGAGCAGTCCGTTGGCGAGGTGGACGACCTGCGGGGTGGAGCGGTAGTCGCGGACCAGCTTGACGACCGTGGCCTCGGGGTGGCGGGTGCGGAAGTTGAGCAGGTAGTCGGGGGTGGCGCCGGTGAAGGAGTAGATGGTCTGGCTGGCGTCGCCGACGACGCAGAGGCTGGCCCCGCCGCCGGGGCCGGTCCACTGGTCGAGCAGCCGCTGCTGGAGCGGGGAGACGTCCTGGTACTCGTCGACGGTGAAGTGCCGGTACTGGGAGCGGACCTGGTCCGCGATGTCGGGGCGGTCCTCCAGGATGGCGGCGGTGAGCAGCAGGACGTCCTCGAAGTCGATGACGCCGCGGCGGCTCTTGGTCTCCTCGTAGACGCGGTAGACCTGGGCGGTCTCGGCCGGGTCGCGGGGGGCGTCGCGGCCGGACTTCTGGACGGCGGCGGGGTAGTCGTCGGGGCCGAGCTGGGTGACCTTGGCCCACTCGATCTCAGCGGTGAGGTCGCGCAGTTCGGTGCGCTGGACGCGCAGGCCGCAGCGGCCGGCGGATTCGGCGACGAGCTGGACCTTGCGTTCGAGCAGCTGGGGCACGGGGCCGCCGACGGCGCGCGGCCAGAAGTACTGGAGCTGGCGCAGGGCGGCGGCGTGGAAGGTGCGGGCCTGGACGCCGTCGGCGCCGAGTTGGCGCAGCCGGCCGCGCATCTCGCCGGCGGCGCGGGCGGTGAAGGTGACGGCGAGGACCTGCTGGGGCTGGTACACGCCGCTGCGCACGCCGTAGGCGATCCGGTGGGTGATGGCGCGGGTCTTGCCGGTGCCGGCGCCGGCGAGGACGCAGACGGGCCCGTGCAGGGCGGTGGCGACGGCGCGCTGTTCGGGGTCGAGCCCGGCGAGCACGGCGTCGGGGCCCGTGGCGGCGGTGGGGTCGGCCCAGAGGGAGCCGTGGGGGCCGTCGGACGGGCTGCCGCTCAAGAGGTCTTCCTGCATGCTTTCCATCCTCTCAGCCCGCTGGGACAACGGGGGCGGGGTTGTCCACAGGCACGGTGTGATCGCAGGATGATCGCTGCGCACCGGGGCGCGCGGGGCCGTTCGGGCGCCGTCGTGGTGCGACGGAGCGTGGCCGTGCGGAATGACCGTCGCGCGGTGGGCGTTCCTGCCCTGAGACCGTACGCCCTCTTCCTGAAGGAGCCTCCTCGATGTCCGGCAGCGTGACGATGTACAGCACGACCTGGTGCGGGTACTGCAACCGACTCAAGAGCCAGCTGGACCGGGAGGGGATCGGCTACACGGAGGTCAACATCGAGGAGGACCCGGCGTCGGCGTCGTTCGTCGAGTCGGTCAACGGCGGCAACCAGACCGTGCCGACGGTGCTGGTGACGCCGAACGCCGGCGGCGAGCGGGTCGTGATGACCAACCCGAGCCTGCTCCAGGTGAAGAAGGCCCTCGGGGTCTGAGTGGTCCGAACGGCCTGAGCGGTCCGCGCGACCCGAGCGGCCCGCATGGTCCGTGCTGCCCGAGCGGGCTTGAACAGCCCGGCCGGGCCGGCCCGGGGTCCGGGCCGGCGCGCGTCACTGCGCGTCGGCCCTGGCGGGGTCGACGGGTGCGGCGGGCGCGGGCAGGGTGGCGCGCGCGCCGAGGTCGCCGATGCCGTAGACGAGCCGGCTGCGGTCGGCCGAGTAGCGGGTCTCGATGACCCGGACGGGCCCGCGCCGGTCGTAGGTGACGCGGGTCTGGACCATCAGCGGCACGCCGGGGCCGCCCTGGAACCACTGGGCCTCCTCGGGGCCGGGCATCCGGGCGACCAGGTGGTCGACGGCGCCGATCTCGGTGCGGCCGAGTTCGTTGAGGACGGCCTCGTCGCCGCCCTCGACCGGGTCGGGTTCCATCAGCGGGGTGCCGGCGGCGAGTCCGGCCCGGTAGTGGCTCTCCTCGATGGAGTACGGCTCGCGGTCGAGCAGGCGCAGTTGGCGGCGGACCACGATGGCCTCGCCGGGGCGCAGTCCGAGCCGTTCGGCGATGTCGACCCGGGCCCGGACGATCATCATCTCGAAGTCGGTGGTGAGTTCGCGGCCGGCCTCGGCGGCCTCGCCGAGGTAGACGGCGGAGGGCACGGCCAGGCAGTCCCGGGGGGCGGGGGCCAGGGTGGGGCCGTAGGCGCGGTGGTCCAGGACGGGATGTTCCCGCAGGTAGGTGCCCTTGCCCTGGAGGCGGACCAGGCGGCCTTCGTTGACCAGGACGTCGACGGCGAGCCGGACGGTGTTGCGGGCGACTCCGTACTGGCGTTCCAGTTCGCTCTCGACCGGGAGTGCGGCGTCGGCGGTGAACTCGCCCTCGGCGATCCGGCGGCGCAGGTCGGCGGCGAGACGCTGGTATTTGGGGGATTGGGCGGTGCCCCGGGGGATTGTCACCCGAGTGAATGTAGCGAGCGCGATGGCGGGGTTTCAGCCGTTTCCGGCAATGTCGTCCGCGCGGGTTGACGACGGCTTCGGGACGGCGGGCGGTGGTAGCAGAACTGGCCCGTCCGGCCACGAACATCCGATCGTGGCGGATTCGGAAAGGAAGGGAAAAGAAAAACGGGGGCGCGCGGGATAACCCGCACGCCCCCCATTCGTCGGGGATTACCAGCGCGCCGCCGACGGCAGCGGTCCGCCGTACCAGAGCTCGACCAGGTGGCGCGCGATCGAGATCCCGGAGGGCGGCAGGATCTCCCCCGCCTCCATCCCGGCCCGCAGCTCCTCGCGGGAGAACCAGCGCGCCTCGGCCAGTTCCTCGCCGTCCACGGTGATCGCCGTGCCGCCCGGCAGCGCCCGGCCCGTGAAGCCGAGCATCAGGCTCGACGGGAAGGGCCAGGGCTGGCTGGCGACGTAGCGCACCTCGCCGACCTGCACGCCGGCCTCCTCGTGCACCTCGCGCACCACCGCCTGCTCGATCGACTCCCCCGGCTCGACGAAGCCGGCCAGGGTGGACCAGCGGCCCTCCGGCCACAGCGCCTGGCGGCCGAGCAGGCAGCGGTCCTGCTCGTCGGTGATCACCATGATCACCGCCGGGTCGGTGCGCGGGTAGTGCTCGGCCGCACAGGAGGTGCAGCGCCGCACGTGCCCGGCGCCGGCCTTCTCGGTCGGGTGCCCGCAGCGCGAGCAGAAGCTGTGCAGCCGGTGCCAGTGCTCCAGCGCCACGGCGTGCACCAGCAGTCCGGCGTCCCGGTCCGACAGCAGCGCGCCGACCTCGCGCAGTCCGGCCGGGCGGGCGTCGCCGTCCAGCCGCCCGGGCAGGCTCTCACCGGCCAGCGCGAAGTACGAGACGCCGTCCTCGTCGGTGCCGAGGAAGTACCGGTCCCCGGTCTGCGGCGCCTCGAAGGAGGGCATCAGCACGAGTTCGGTGCCCTGCGCGGTGTCGACGACGAACGCCTCGCCGCCGGCGATCGGCAGCACCCGGGTGGCCGGGTGGCTCCAGGCGGCGGCCAGCCAGGGCTCGTCGAGCCGGTGCTCGGCCGCCCGGTCCACCCCGGCCCGGGCCAGTGCCAGGTTCAGTGGGCGTTCGGTCTCAGGCACGGTGCTCACTTCGTTCCATCCCCACGTGATGAATCATCCGGATGAGTGATCTGACTGCCATGGTGTGCCCGCGCGGGGTCACGCGCCGGGCCGGAAGTTCTCGGCCAGGTCCCCCCACAGGTACGCGGCCGTCTCCACGCCCTTGGCCAGCAGGTCCAGTTCGACCTTCTCGTTGACCGAGTGCCAGCCGTCCGAGGGCACCGAGATGCCGAGGAACAGCACCGGCGCGCCGAGCACGTCCTGGAGGTCGGCGGCCGGGCCGGAGCCGCCCTCGCGGGTGAAGAGGATCTTCTGCCCGAAGGCCCGGCCCATGGCGCGGACGGTGGACTGCAGCGCCGGGTGGTCCAGCGGGGTCAGGCAGGGCCGGGTCGCGCCCGGGAAGGTCAGCTCGTGGCGGACGCCCTCGGGCACCCGCGCGGCCACCCACTCCCGGACGGCCTCGCGCACCTTCTCCACCTCCTGCCCGGCGACCAGCCGGAAGGACAGCTTGAGGTGCGCCGAGGACGGCACGATGGTCTTGCCGCCGGGGCCGGTGTAGCCGCCCCAGAGGCCGTTGACCTCGGCGGTCGGGCGGGCCCAGACCCGCTCCAGGGTGGAGTAGCCGGCCTCGCCCCGGGTGCCGTACGACTTGGCGACCCTGAGCCACTGCGCCTCGTCGAAGGGCAGTTCGGCGAACAGCTGGCGCTCGCGGTCGGTCAGCTCGATCACGCCGTCGTAGAAGCCCGGGATGTCCACCCGGCGGTCGGCGTCGTGCAGGCCGGCCGCCAGCTCGGCGGCGACCTGCGCCGGGTTGGGGACGGCGCCGCCGAAGGAGCCGGAGTGGATGTCGGTGTCCGGGCCGTACAGGTCGATCTGGGCGTCGGCCAGGCCCCGCATGCCGGTGCAGACGGTCGGCGTGGTCTCGGACCACATGCCGGTGTCCGAGATGACCACCACGTCGGCGGCCAGCCGCCCGGCCTCGCGCCGGACCAGGTCGGCGAAGTGCGGCGAGCCGGACTCCTCCTCGCCCTCGATCAACAGCTTGAGGTTGACGGCCGGCGCGGTGCGGCCGGTCGCGGCCAGGTGGGCGCGCACGCCCAGGGTGTGGAAGAACACCTGGCCCTTGTCGTCGGCCGCGCCGCGGGCGAACAGCCGTCCGCCGACCACAGTCGGGGTGAACGGCTCCGTGTCCCAGCCGTCCTCCTTGGCGGCGGGCTGCACGTCGTGGTGCCCGTAGACCAGGACGGTCGGCGCGGACGAGTCCCCGGAGGGCCACTCGGCGAACACCGCCGGCAGGCCGTCGGTCTCCCACACCTCGGCCACCGGGAAGCCGGAGTCGCGCAGCTTGGCGGCCAGCCACTCGGCGGAGCGCCGCACGTCGCCGGCGCGGGCCGGGTCGGCGGAGACCGAGGGAATGGCCAGCCACTCGGAGAGGTCGGCGAGGAAGCCGGCCTGGTGCTGGTCGATGAAGGAGCGGACGACGCTGTCCGGAGTTCTCGTCATACGGACGACTTTAGTTCGCCCGTGCGGGTGCCCGCCCCGGCCGTCCGGCTGCCGGGCGCCGTCGGGGCTGTAACCTCCGTCACCCCCGCCCGCGCCCCCGGAGTGGAGGGGGCGCGGACGGGGGTGACGGGAGGGGGCGCGAACCTCAGCCGGAGCGGCGCAGCAGGGAGATCCGCGAGCGGGTGAGCAGCGCGGCCAGGCCCGCCGCGAGCACCGGCAGCGCCACCACGGTGACCGCGATGGTGAGCCACGGGAGGACCACGACCGAGTTGTTGGCGATCGTCTCGGCGCTCATCCCGGGGACGGAGGTCGCCACGCCCTGGACCTTGCGCAGGGCCACCGCCGGCACGATCCCGCAGACGGTGCCGAGGAGGGTGCCCATGGCGGCGATCACCCCGCACTGGAAGCCGGAGAGCGTGCGCCGGATCCGGGGCTCGGCGCCGACCGCCGCGAGGGTGGTCAGGTCGCGCTGGGAGTCGGCGGCGGCGAGTCCGGTGGCGATGCCGGCCGCGCCGAGGGCGACGATGCCGGCGAAGATCGACAGGCCGAGGCCGATCAGGTCGGACCTGGACTGGTAGCCGCGCTCGATCGAGAGGACGTCCTGGTCGGTGAGCTTGGCCAGCGCCCCGTTGGCCTTCTGCTGGGCGCCGTCGGAGGGCGAGCTGTCGGGCAGCCAGACCGAGCCGGCCGGGGAGGTGGTGAGGCCGAGCCGGGTGGCGGTGTCGGGGCTGATCACGGCCTGGCCGCTGGCCGGCACCACCGCGGACGCGAGGACGGCGTCGACGGAGATCTCGGTGTGGCCGCGCTTCCGGGGGGACGGCCCGTCGGTCTCCTCCATCGGATCGTTCAACCCGACCGCGACCTTGCCGTCCTTGAGGTACTTCGCGTCGAAGACCACGGCCTTGCCGGCGGCGAGGGCCTGCCCGGCGGCCGGGTCGGTGACGCCGTAGAGGTTGCGCAGCAGGGTGGCGTCGCCCGCGGAGAGGTTGCTGAAGTGGTTGCCGCGGTGGCCGATGCCCTGGCAGCGCGGGTCGGTGCCGAGGATGCGTTCCGTCTCGTCGGTGCTGCGCTCGGTGTCGTCGAGGGCGGGGCAGCGCAGTTCCTTGGGCAGTTCGACCTGGATGTAGCCGCAGCCGCTGCCGCCGTCGGCGCAGTCGCCCTTGTAGTCGACGCGCTGGATGTCGGCGCGCGATCCGAGGGCGGGGATGTTGCGTTCCACCGCGTCGCGCATCTGCGGCAGCAGCTTGCCCTCGGAGGCGGGCAGCCATCCGCTGCCGAGCATGACGGCGCCGGAGGGGGCGGCGGCGGTGTACTCGCGGCGGTTCCCCTCGTCGTAGCTGGCGAGGTAGACGCTGACCGCGACGGTGCCGGCGACGGCGGCCATCACGGCGGCGACGGCGGGCGCGGTGCGGCCGCGGTGGCGCACCGAGTCGCGCAGGGCGAGCCGGGGGCCGAGCGAGAGCCAGCGGCCGAGCCGGCCGAACAGGCCGACCAGGTAGGGCGTCAGGGCGACCATGCCGAGTTCGGCGACGGCCGAGCCACCGAGGACGGACAGGCTGCGGTTGGCGAAGCCGCTGGTGGCGCCGAGCAGGGCGAGCGCGGAGCCGCCGCCGAGCATCAGCAGGCCGAGCAGGGCGAGCTTGCGGCTCGGGGGCTTGAGCGAGTCGCGGCCGGTGAGCGCGGCGACGACGTCCTGGCGGGAGGCCTGGACGGCGGGCACGACGGCGGCGAGCAGGCCGGTGACCAGGCCGACCAGGAGCACGCCGAGCAGGTCGAGCGGCTGGAGGTTGAAGTGGCCGAAGCGCTGGCCGGCGTACTCCTCGGCCCGGGTGCGCAGCAGGGCGACCAGGCCGATGCCGAGTCCGAGGCCGACGACGGCGCCGGTGATGCCGAGGACGATGCCGCCGCCGAGGACGACGGCGCGGATGTTGGCGCGCTCACCGCCGCCGGCGGCGAGCAGTCCGAGCTGCCGCCGGGAGCGCCTGGCCCCGACGGCGAAGGCGGGGCCCGCGAGGAGGACGATCTCCAGCAGGGCCATGCCGACGACGGTGGCGAGGATGACGACGGAGGTGCGGTCGAGGTACCCCGGGGTGGGGCCGCCGTGCTTGTCGGCCTCGACGTAGTAGGGGACGTCGGCGCGGGCCGGCGGGTCGAGCAGGACGGCGCGGGAGGCGAGGGTGAAGCCGTAGCCGCCCAGTTCGGTGACCTTGGGCCAGTCCAGGCTGCCGGCGGGGAGCTTGACGAGCCAGCGGGTGGGCGCGTCGGTGCCGGCGTTGCGGCTGCGGTCGGCGCCGGGGAGCTTGGCGATCTTGCCGATCAGGGTGCCGGGCCGGGCGATGATCTCGGTGGCCGTCAGTTCACCGGGGTACTCGACGACGCCGGTGATGGTGAAGGGGGTGTCCTCCAGGCCGCGGACGGCGGTCTGGTCGCCGATCTTGAGGCCGGAGCGGGTGAGGAAGTCCCGGGTGACGGCGGCTTCGCCGTCGGTGGCGGGGGCGCGGCCCTTGACCAGGTCGACCCGGCCCTTCCAGACCGGGTCGGTGAGGTCCAGCTCGGTGGTCCGGGTGCTGAGCAGGCCCTGGGAGCTGCCGGCGGCGGTGTAGGGGCCCTGCCGCTCGGGCACGAGGACGGTGCCGGGCGGGAGCAGCTGCTTCGCCAGTTCGACGGGTTCGGTGTCGAGGCTGCGCTGCTGGGCGGGGGTGTACTGGGGGGCGGCGCCGTTCTTCGCCTCGTCCTTGGCGCTCCTGGTGGACATTCCCTTGTCGGGGTCGGGCGCCTGGAGGACGATGGCGCCGCGTTCGAGCATCTGCAGTTCGCCGTCGGCCTGGCCCATGACGCGCAAGACGTGTTCGGCGGGTTCGAGGTCGGCGCTGCGGAAGACCACGTCGGCGCCGGTGACGCCGAGGACGGGCAGTGCGACCATGGCGACCACCAGGGCGCTGCGGCCCTTGGCGCGCAGGGCGTCGCGGCGGGCGATGCGCAGGGCGACCCGCCAGGCGCTGAGCTTCACTCGTCCACCTTCATGCTGTTGGTGGCGGCGCTGACGAGCAGGCTGGCGGCGTCCTGGCTGACGCTCTCGTCGACCATGCGGCCGTCGCGCAGGAAGACCACGCGGTCGGCCCAGGCGGCGTGCCGGGCCTCGTGGGTGACCATCATGGCGGCGGCGCCGGCGTCGCAGCGGGCGCGCAGGACGGCGAGGACGGCCTCGCCGGTGGTGGAGTCGAGGGCGCCGGTGGGCTCGTCGGCGAGGACGAGGCGGCGGTCGCCGATGAGGGCGCGGGCGATGGCGACGCGCTGCTGCTGGCCGCCGGACATGTCGTCGGGGAAGCGGTCGGCGAGCTCGGGGATGCCGAGCTCCTCCAGGGCGGCGAGCGCCTCGCGGCGGGCGGCGCGGGCGGAGAGGCCGTCGAGTTCGCGCGGCAGCGAGATGTTCTCGCCGGCGGTGAGGGCGGGGATCAGGTTGTAGTCCTGGAAGACGTAGCCGATGGAGCGGCGGCGGACCTGGGCGAGCCGCTTGCGGTTGAGCCCGCCGAGGGCGACGCCCTCGACGAGGACCTGGCCGGTGGTCGGGGTGTCCAGTCCGCCGGCGAGGGTGAGGAGCGTCGACTTGCCGGAGCCGGACGGGCCCATGACGGCGACGAACTCGCCGGGGTGGACCTTGAGGTCGATGCCGCGCAGGGCTTGGACCTCCGCGGCGCCTTGGCCGTGGACTCGGGTGACGTTCTCCAGGTGCAGTACCGGCGTCTGCCGGGCCGGGTCGGTGTGGGACATGGTTCCCCCCTTGTGCTGGTGGTGGGCTCGGCGTCGGGTCCGGGCCGGTGGTTCGGGCGGGCCGTCGCGGTCAGGTGCGCGAGCGGCGGCCGTCGCGGGTTCGGGTGCGCGAGCGACGGCGGGCGGGGTCAGGTGCGCGAGCGACGGCGGGCGGGCCGGGCGGCCGTGGCGCCGCCGTCGCGGGCGGCTTCGGCGGCGCGGGCCTGTTCGGTCTCCGCGTGCTGGTGGAGCCGGGTCTCGCAGTGGTCGAGCCAGCGGATCTCGGCCTCGGTCTGGAAGATCAGCTGGTCGAGGACGAGCAGCCAGGCCAGGTCGTTGCTCGCGGAGGGCGCGATGCCGGGCCGTGACTCCCCCGCCAGCGCGCGGCCCTTGAGCCGGGTGTAGTCCTGGAGCGCCTTGATGCTGTGGCGGCGCTGGCCCTGGACGACGGCGGAGACGTCCACCCCGGGGACGGTGACGGCCATGGCGAGCTTGATGGCCAGTTCGTCGCGCGGGGGGTTGGTCCGGGGCACCGGGGTGTCGAACCAGGCCCGCAGCTCGGTGCGTCCCTCTTCGGTGACGGCGTAGAACTGGTGGCCCTCGTCGTCCTCTCCGGCGGGCTCGACCAGGCCGTCCCGCTCCAGTCGGGACAGCGTCGTGTAGACCTGCCCGACGTTGAGCGGCCAGGTGGCGCCGGTGCGCGCCTCGAACTCGGTGCGCAGTTGGTAGCCGTAGCGCGGGCCCTGGTCGAGCAGGGCGAGCAGGCCGTGTCGGATGGACATACTCAGTATGTATACCCGGTATGCCCCACGGGCTCAAGCCGCGCCCCCTCCCCCGGCGAGCGGGTACCGTCGTGCGGTGTGAGCCAGTTGCGCATCGCCACCTTCAACCTGCTGCACGGTCAGCCGCTCGCCCCGGACGGCGCCCCGCGGCCCTACCCCGCCGACGCCGGCGGGCCGCTGGCGGAGGCGGTGGCCGCGCTGGACGCCGACGTACTGGCCCTCCAGGAGGTGGACCGCCACCAGTCCCGCTCGGGCGGCACCGACCAGGCCGCGGTGGCCGCCAAGGCCATGGGGGCCGCCGACTGGCGGTTCGCCGCCGCCCTGCACGGGCGCCCGGCGCCGGTCGCGGGCTGGGTGCCGGAGCCCTCCGTGCCCGGCGGCCTGCGGGTGTACGGGCCCGGCGACGTCGGCGACGGCGCCCCGCCCTCGTACGGCACCGCGCTACTGACCCGGCTGCCGGTGCGGCACTGGCGGGCCCGCCGGTTCGCCCCGGCCCCGTTCGGACTGCCACTGCGGGTGGCCGGCCGGCGCGGGCTCACCCCGGTGCCGGACGAGCCGCGGGCGGCGCTGGCGGCCGTGCTGGAGGGCGACCACGGCCCGTTCACCGTGGTGGCGGCGCACCTGTCCTTCGTCCCCGGGTGGAACATGGCGCAGCTGGCCGGCATCCGGCGGTGGATCGCGGACCTGCCGCAGCCGTACCTGGTGCTGGGCGACTTCAACCTGGTCGGCGCGGTGCCGCGCACCGTCCTCGGCGGGGCGACCGCACTGGAGCGCACCGCGCCCCGGGCACGGGTCCGGGAGCTGCGGGCGGCCCGGCGGGCCCGGCCGGCCCTGGCCGAGCCGCGCCGGCGCCGGGTGCGCGAGCCCCGCCCCCGTCTGCAGGGCTGGTACGACCTGGCCCGCACCCCGACGTACCCCTCGCACCGCCCGGCGGTGCAGTTCGACCACGTGCTGGCGGTCGGCGTGCCGCGCGCCGCGGTCGGCCCGGCGGCGGCGCCGCGCGCGGCGGTGTCGGACCACCGGCCGCTGCTGGTGGAGGTCTCGCTCTAGTGCGGGCCCAGCACGGGACTAGTGCCGGGTCAGGACGCCGTGCTGGTGCGGTAGTTGGGTGCCGGCGGCGGGGGCCGGCGCGTACTGGAGGAGCAGCATGGCCGCGTCGTCGCCGAGTTGGCGGCCGACGTGGCGCACCACGTCCTCGTGCAGGCGCTGCAGGACGTCCGCCGGGCGGCCGTCGGCGCAGCGCGGGAGGCGCTCGGCGAGCGGGTAGAAGGCGCCGGAGCGGTCGCGGGCCTCGATCACCCCGTCGGTGAACAGCAGGACCCGGTCGCCGGGCCGCAGTGCCACCCGGTGCACCGGCGGCCGGACGTCGGCCGGGTCGAGGACGCCCAGCGGCGGGACGGTCTCGGCGAGTTCGAGCGGCCGGACATCCCCGCCGCGCAGCAGCAGCGGCGAGGGGTGGCCGCAGTTGACCAGTTCCGCGGTGCCGTCCGCCCCGACGCCGATCAGCACCAGGGTGACGAACTCCTCCTCCACGCCCGGGTGGTCGTTCTCGTGCAGGGCCCGGTCGAGGCTGACGGCCAGCCAGCCGGCGACCCGGTCCAGTGCGGGCTCCTGGTGCGCGGCCTCGCGGAAGGCGCCGAGGACGGCGGCGGCGGTCTCGACCGCGCCGAGGCCCTTGCCGCGGACGTCGCCGACCACGGCCCGCACCCCGTGCCGGGTGTTGACCACCTCGTACAGGTCGCCGCCGATCCTGGCGTGCGCGGCGGCGGCCTCGTAGTGGACGGCCGCCTGGACGGTGCCGACCCGCTCGGGGACGGGCCTCAGCAGCACCCGGCGGGCGATCGAGGCGACGAGCTGGGCGTCGGCCAGCGCCCGCTCCTGGCGCAGCCGCAGGGTGGCGCTGACCCAGCCGATCAGCGCGACCAGCAGGATCGCGAAGACGCTGGCGGCGTGCACGGACTGGTCGAGCGCGTCGCTGCGGAAGGCCATCAGGAAGGCCACCGCCTCGGTGAAGAGGCCGATGGCGAGCGGGTACCAGGTTCGGTGGCTGACCACGGCGGCCAGCGCGGGGACGGCGGTGAGGGCCGGTTCGACCGTCACCTCGGTGTTGCTGACGAAGTCGAGGGCGACGATCAGCGCCATGCCGATGAAGGGCAGCGCGAGCGCCGTCCTCGGCCAGGTGCCGGTCGTGCCCGGAGCGGGTCCCGGGGTCGGCCCGGTGAACCGCTCTCTGATCCATCCGGTCGCGCTCAACGTCGTTACTCCAGCAGAAGACGCCGATGCCCTGGGGCACCTGCGGTGATGACTGAGGGTTAGGGAATGCGGGCCTCGCTGGCGGCCGGAGCACGGGGGTTGACCGGTTACCGACCCCACAATAGGCACGAAACGTGCATGACGCACAGGTTTCGGGCGCTGCCGTGATGACTTGAATGCTCTGCGTGACTCATTCTTCACTGTTCCCGATCAGGAGCCGTTCCAACTCTTTTCGGTCGGGAAGTCCTGCCGGACGGACGATCCGCCCGCTGCGGACGTACAGGAAGGAAGCCGTGACCTGCTCCGGCGGAACGCCCGCCTGCTCGGCCCAGGCGATCCGGTAGACCGCGAGCTGCAACGGGTCGGCAGTCTCCTCGCGGTGGGTCTTCCAGTCCACCACTTCGTAGCGTGACGCGCCACCGGCTACTGACGTCACGTCACCGTCCCGGTAGACCGCGTCGATCCGGCCGCGCACCACCCGCCCCCCGAGCACCAGCTGGAACGGCGCCTCCACCCGGTGCGGCCGGCGCTGGGCGTACGGGGTGCGCAGGAACGCCTCCTTGAGCTGCTCCAGGTCCTGCTCGTCCTCGATGCCGTCGTCGTCCGCGCCGGGCAGCGCGCCCGGCTCGATCAGCAGCAGCGGTTCGATCCGGGACTGCACCCAGGCGTGGAAGCGGGTGCCCCGCCGGGCGGCCGGCTGCGGCGGGCGCGGCATCGGCCTGGCCAGGTCGCGCGCGAAGCCGTCCGGGTCGGCAGCCAGGCGCAGCAGTTGGGTGGCGGACAGCGCGGCGGGCAGCGGCACGTCGCGGGCGGTGCGCCGGGAGCGCTCCAACTCGCCCAGCAGCGCGGTGAGGTCGCGGTCCCAGGAGGCCGCCTGGCGCTGGTCCTCGGCGGCCATCGGCTCGGGCTCGGGGGCGGGCGCGCCGGCCAGCCGGGCGTGCACCACCTCGGCGACCCGGCGGCGGGCCAGCTGGGCGGCCGGGTCCAGCGGCAGCGGCCAGGGGTGCTCGACGGGGGCGGCCAGCGCCGGGTTCTCGGCGCCCTTCTCCGGCTGCTCGGCCCAGTGCTCGACCTCCCCGGCGCCGGGCCGCTCGCAGTGCTCGCGCAGCTGCTCCAGGAAGGCGGACGGGCCGCGGACGGTCTTCTGGTTGGGCCCCCACCAGTGCCCGGAGGCCAGCAGCAGCGTGCGCGGGCGGGTGAACGCGACGTAGCCCAGGCGCAGTTCCTCGGTGCCGGAGTGCTCGGCCAGCTGCCGTTTGAACGCGGTCATGGCCTTGCCGTCCCACCCGCCGCGCACGTCGGGCAGGGTGTCCGCGTCGCCGCGCAGGGCGTGCGGGAGCACCCGCTTGCTGCTGGTCCAGCGCTCGCGCGAGGTGGTGGACGGGAACGAGCCCTTGACCAGGCCGGGGACGGCGACGACGTCCCACTCCAGGCCCTTGGACTTGTGTGCGGTGAGCACCTTCACGGTGTCCTCGCCGCCGGGCAGGCTGCTGTCCAGGCCGCGCTCGTACTCCTGGGCGGCGCGCAGGAAGCCGAGGAAGGCGGCCAGGCCGGGGTCGCCGTCGAGGTCGGCGAAGGAGGCGGCGACGTCCAGGAAGGCGTGCAGGGTCTCGCGCCGCCGGGCGGCCAGCGCCTGCGGGGAGGCGGCGAGTTCGACCTCCAGACCGGTGACGGCCAGCACCCGGTGCAGCACGTCCATCAGCGGGTCGGCGAGCGAGCGGCGCAGGTCGCGCAGCTCCTGGCCGAGGCGGGCCAGGCGGACCCTGGCCTCGGCGGAGAAGGGCAGTTCGTCGGGCTGCTCCGCGTCGAGGAAGGTCTCCACCGCGTCGGCGAGCGAGACCACCTCGGTGGGGTCGGCCTCGGCGACGGCCGCCGTCAGCGCCTCCACGCCCTCGGGTCGGTCGGTGCGCACCAGGTCGGCGGCCCGGCGACCGAGCAGGGCGAGGTCGCGCGGGCCGATCCGCCAGCGCGGGCCGATCAGCAGGCGCACCAGCGCGGCGTTGGCGGTCGGGTCCTGGAGCACCTCGCAGACCGCCACCAGGTCGGCCACCTCGGGCAGTTGCAGCAGCCCGCCCAGGCCCACCACCTCGACCGGCACCTCGCGGGCGACCAGGGCCGCGTGGATGTCCGGGAAGGCCGCGCCGCCGCGGCACAGCACGGCGATCCGGCCGGGCGCGGTGCCGGTGCGCACCAGGTGGGCGATCGAGTCGGCGAGCCAGTCGACCTCCTCGGCGTGGGTGGGCAGCAGCGCCGCCCGCGCGTAGCCGTCCTGCTCGGCGCCGGGGGCCGGGCGCAGCGCCTCGACGCCCTCGTGCATGGCCCGCAGCGGCGCGGCGAGTTCGTTGGCGAAGGCGAGCAGCCGCCCGCCGCTGCGGCGGTTCTCGCTGAGCGCGTAGCGGGCGGCGGGGCGGCCGTCGGCCTTCGGGAAGTGCCGGGGGAACTCGTCGAGGTTGGCGACGGAGGCGCCGCGCCAGCCGTAGATCGCCTGGCAGGGGTCGCCGACGGCGGTGACGGGGTGGCCGCTGACGGGGTGGGCACCGCCCGGTCCCCCTGGGCCGGCGCCGAACAGGCCGGCCAGCATCAGCCGCTGGGCGACCGAGGTGTCCTGGTACTCGTCGAGCAGCACGACCCGGAACTGGCCGCGGAGCAGCGCGCCGACCTCGGGCCGCTGCTGGGCGAGCCGGGCGGCGGCGGCTATCTGGTCGCCGAAGTCCATCAGCCCGGCGGCGTGCTTGCGGCGCCGGTAGTCCTCGACCAGGCGCAGCAGCTCCAGCCGGGCCCGGGCGGTGGCGGGGACGGCCCGCAGGTCGTCGTTGGTGAGCTTGACGGTGGCGAGGGTGTCCAGCAGGTCCTCGTCGTGGGCGCGCAGGGTGTCCGGCTCGACCAGGTGCTCGGCGAGTTCGCCGTCCAGGGCGATCAGGTCGGCGACCAGGTTGGCGAAGGTGCCGGTGAGCGCGGGGAACGGGCCGCGGGCGGTGCGCAGCACCTTGGCGGCGAGCTGGAAGCGGGTGGCGTCGGCGAGCAGCCGCACGTCGGGTTCGATGCCGATCCGCAGGCCGTGCTCCTTGAGCAGCCGGCCGGCGAAGGCGTGGTAGGTGGAGATCTCCGGTTCGCCGAGCGGCTCCGCGCCGTCCTCCCCGGTGACACCGGCCCGCAGCAGGGCGGTGCGCACGCGTTCGGCGAGTTCGCCGGCGGCCTTGTTGGTGAAGGTGAGGCCGAGCACCTCCTCGGGCCGGACGGCGCCGGAGCCGACCAGCCAGACCACCCGGGCGGCCATCACCGTGGTCTTGCCGGACCCGGCGCCGGCCACGATCACGGCCGGTTCCAGGGGGGCGCCGATGGCCGCCATCTGCTCCCGGTTGAACGGGATGCCCAGCAGCTCCTTGAGCTGGTCGGGATGGCTGAGCACGGCGGTCACCCCGCAACGTTAACCGGAGCGGCGGACAACCTTCACTCGACGAGTTGCGCCCCGTCCCGCTGGGCGGAGCAGCTGCGGCGGAAGGTGCAGCGGTCGCAGCCGCCGCCGGTCTGCGGGACGAAGCGCTCGGCGAGGACCCGGCCGGCCGCGTCGGCGAGCAGGTTCTCGATCCACGGCTCGCCCTCCGGCGGGTCCTGCCGCTGCACCTTGGGGGCGTCCTGGGCGGCCTTGGCGGCGGGCTCGCGCAGGTGGACGAGTTCGGCGCCGCCGGTGGCCGGGGGGCGGTCGGCGAAGCCGGGCAGCTCGTTGAGGGCCCCTGCGCGGACGGCGAGCTGGTAGACGGCGAGCTGCTTGTGCTCGGGCAGCGACCTGTCGGTGGGGATCTGCTTGCCGGTCTTGAAGTCGACGACGTAGGCGCGCCCGGCCGCGTCCTTCTCGACCCGGTCCATCGAGCCGCGGATGCGCACCGAGACGCCGCCGGCGTCGAGGGTGACGTCGAAGCCGTGCTCGGTGGCGACGAGGTCGCGGCCGCGTTCCAGCACGTGCCAGTTGAGGAAGCGCTCCAGGGCGGCGCGGGCCTGGGTCTTCTCCTGCTGGGACTTCCAGGGCGCGTCGAAGGCCAGCGCGTCCCAGACGGTGTCCAGGCGTTCCATCAGGACGGCGAGGTCGGCGGGGGTGCGCCCGGAGCCGACCTCGTCGGCGAGCGCGTGCACGACGTTGCCGAAGCCCTGGGCGGCGGAGCCGGCTGCGCGGGCCTTGACCTCCTTGTCCAGGAACCACTGCAGCGAGCAGTTCTCCAGTTGCTCCAGGCCGCTGCCGGACAGCCGCACCGGCAGGTCGGCGCTGCGCAGCGGGTCGGGGGCGGCGGTGGCGTCGGCCAGGCCCCACCAGCGGTCGGGGCGGGCGGCGGGCACCAGTGGCAGGCCCTCGTCGTCGGTGGCGGCGGCGAGCAGGGCGAGCCGTTCGGCGGCGGCCCGGCGCAGTTCGGGCGAGCGGGCCGGGTCGACGGTGACGGCCCGCAGTTCGGCGACCAGTGCGGCGACGGACAGCGGGCGGCGCGGACGGTGGGTGACGTCCTCGACGACGACCGGCGGGGTGCGGCGCACGACCCTTCCGGTGCGCGGGTCGACGTCCTCGCGGTAGAGCTCGCGCAGGAAGCGGGAGGGCTCGTCGCCGTCGTCGGCGGGGGCCTTGACGGCGGTGACGATCAGCCGCTCCCGGGCGCGGGTCGCGGCGACGTAGAAGAGCCGGCGCTCCTCGCCGAGCAGGGCGCCCGGGGAGAGCGGTTCGGCGAGGCCGTCGCGGCCGATCCGGTCGGCCTCCAGCAGGGAGCCGCGGCGGCGCAGGTCGGGCCAGAGGCCGTCCTGGACGCCGGCGACGACGACCAGGCGCCACTCCAGGCCCTTGGAGCGGTGGGCGGTCATCAGCCGGACGGCCTCGGGGCGCACGGCCCGGACGGTGAGGGTGTCGGCGGCGATGTCCTGGGCGTCGAGCTCGGCGAGCAGGTCGAGGGCGCCGCGGTGGCCGGTGACCTGTTCCTCGGCGCGGGCGGCGGTCTCGAACAGGGCGCACAGCGCGTCGAGGTCGCGGTCGGCGTTGCGGCCGGCGGCGCCGCCGCGCAGGGCGGCCCGTTCCAGACGTTCGCGCCAGCGGCGGCTGCCGTCCCACAGCTCCCAGAGCGCCTCCTCGGCGGTGCAGCCGCCGGCGAGGCGTTCGCGGACCTTGCGCAGCAGGGTGCCGAGGTCGCGGGCCCGGCGGGCGTGGGCGGGGTCGAGGGCGATCAGCCGCTCGGGTTCGGCGAGGGCCTCGCGCAGCAGGTCGCCGGCCGGGCGCGGGGCGGCCGGGTCCCCGTCGGCGCGCAGGGCGGCGCGTTCCTCCTCGCGCAGGGCGCGGCCGAGGCGGCGCAGGTCGGAGCCGTCGAGGCCGCCGAGCGGGCCGGTGAGCAGGGCGTGGGCCAGGTCGGTGGTGAGCGGGTCGGGTGTGTCGGGGTCGCCGTGCCGGTCGCGGGCGGCCTGCTCGGCGCAGACCCGCAGGGCGAGCAGCAGGTGGGCGACGGCCGGCTCCTCGCGCAGCGGCAGGTCGTCGCCGTCGATCTCCAGCGGGACGCCGGCCGCGCTGAGCGCCCGCCGTACGCCGGGGATGGAGCGGGCGCCGGCCCGGACCAGGACGGCCATCTCGCCCCAGGGCACGCCGTCCTCCAGGTGGGCGCGGCGCAGCAGGTCGGCGATCGAGTCGAGTTCGGCGCCGGGGGTGGGGTAGGTGTAGACCTCGGCCCGGCCGCCCTCGCGGGAGGGCAGCAGCGCGCGGTGCTGGGCGAGCTTGTCGGCGGGCAGCCGGCCCATCGGCATCCGCCGGGCGAGCTCCCGGGAGGCGGCGAGCAGGACGGCGCCGGAACGGCGGGAGACACGCAACACCTTGACGTCGGCGGGTTCGCCGTCGGCCCGGCGGAAGGTCTGCGGGAAGTCGAGGATGCCGTTGATGTCGGCGCCGCGGAAGGCGTAGATCGACTGGTCGGGGTCGCCGACCGCGACGAGTTCGCGACCGCCGCCGGCCAGCTGGCGCAGCAGCCGGACCTGGGAGGGGTCGGTGTCCTGGTACTCGTCGACGAACACCACCTCGTAGCGCCGCCGCAGTTGCTCGGCGACCTCGGGGCGTTCGGCGAGCAGGACGGCCCGGTGGACGAGTTCGGCGTAGTCGAGGACGCCGCGCAGGTCGAGCACGTCGAGGTAGTCGGCGAGGAAGTGCGCGGCGGCGGCCCAGTCGGGGCGCTGGACGCCCTGGGCGAAGCGCTCCAGTTCGGCTTCGCCGAGGCCCAGCTCGCGGCTGCGGGCGAGGACGGCACGGACCTCGTCGGCGAAGCCGCGGGTGGTCAGGCAGGCCCGCAGGTCGAGCGGCCAGTGGATCCGGGAGCTGCCGAGTTTCGCGTCCTCGGCTCCGCCGGCCAGCAGTTCGCGGACCATGACGTCCTGCTCGGGGCCGGAGAGCAGCCGCAGCGGTTCGGCGTAGTCCTGCGGGTCCTGGTGGGCGCGCAGCAGGGCGTAGCTGAAGGAGTGGAAGGTGGTGGCCTGGGGGGCGGCCGAGGAGGAGCCGAGCCGGGCGGACATCCGGTCGCGCAGTTCCGTCGCGGCCTTGCGGCTGAAGGTGAGGACGAGGATGCGCTCGGGGTCGGTGCCGTCCTCGATCCGCCGGGCGACGGCCTCGACCAGGGTGGTGGTCTTGCCCGTCCCGGGGCCGGCGAGCACCAGCAGCGGCCCGCCGCCGTGCTCGACCACGGCGCGCTGGTACTCGTCCAGCACGGGTGGGGCGGGCTGGACGAGCGGGCTGCGCACGAGCCGGTACGGGGAACTCACGGAGGCGGATCCTGGGGTTGTGCTGGAGGCGTGGCCGGGCGGGCCCGCCGGGGCCCGCCCGTATCGAGCCTACGATCCTGCCCCGTCATTCCCGTCGGCGCGGCGGTTTCGCGGCATCCCCGGTCCGCAGCGACCCGGTCCGCGGCGGCCTCGTCGCGCGTTCCGCGGCGGCCTCATCGCGCGGTGCCCGGCTCCCGTCCGTCCCAGCGGGCCCGGCGCAGGTCGACCCGGGGCGGGTCGGCGAGTTCGCGCAGCGGGGTGCCTTCCTCGCCGTAGTGGGCGAGGGCGCGGTGCTCGTGCCCGGGCAGGAAGCGGCCGTCGGCGCGGATGACCCGCCACCAGGGGACCGAGCCGCCGTACAGGGCCATCACCCGGCCGACCTGCCGGGGGCCGCCCTGGCCGAGGTACTCGGCAACGTCCCCGTAGGTCATCACCCTGCCGGGTGGAATCCGCTCGGTCAGGTCGAGCACCAGTTCGGCGAAGGGCGGCAGGGTGTCCGGGAGGCCGTCGTCTGTTACGTCCGTCACCTGCGGCATTCTTCCTCACGGGGGCGCACCCGCGGCCCCGTACGAACGATCCGCCGCGCCCGATCCGGCCCCTGTCCAGCACGGGGCGCCGAGGCATGCCACCATCTTCGGGGCGGTGAGTGGTGATACGAGGACAAGACCAGATGACCGGGACGGCTGACGTGGGTGTGGACGAGGACTCCGACGAGTCCGCCGCCGCCGTGCCCTCGGCTCCCGGTGGTGGGCCCGCGACCGGGCCTACGCCGGAAGTCTCCCTGATCAAGGACCGGACGATCAAGACCCCCGCGCCCGCCGAGGCCTCCGAAGAACCCGCCGAAGCCGCCGAACCCGCCGAGGCCCCCGGGGAACCGGCCGTCCCCGGACCGGCGGCTGCCGAACCGCCGGCCCGGCGCCCGCTGCCCGACTACCACGACCCGCTGGACGGCACCCCGCACCTGGACGTCGACGAGCCACTGCTCGCCGCCCGGGCGCACCGCCCGTCCGACCTGATCCGCTTCCTGGCCGGCGTCTTCGGCATAGTCGCCGTCTTCGTGCTGGCGGGCATCGCCACCTCGACCACCACCGGCATCGAACAGGACATCGCCACCAACGCGCCGCACTTCTCCGCGGTGCTCTCCACGATCACCGGCCTGCTCTCCAGCGTCGCGGTGCTCGCCGTGCCGCTGGCCTTCGCGGTCGAGCGGCTGATCAAACGCGACGGCCTGCGGGTCGCCGACGGCGTGCTCGCCTCGGTGCTCGCCTACGGCGTCTCGCTGGGCATCGACTGGTGGGTGGCCGAAGGCGCCTCCGACCACATCCGGGACGCGCTGACCAGGCTGCCGATGGACAGCAACGGCACCCTCACCGACCCGGTGCACGGCTACCTCGCCCCGGTGATCGCCTACATGACCGCGGTCGGCATGTCGAGCCGCCCCCGGTGGCGGGTCGCCCTGTGGGTGGTGGTGGTCTTCAGCGGGATCACCGAACTGCTCGGCGGCTACACCACCCCGCTGTCGCTGCTGCTCACCGTCCTGATCGGCTGGTCCGTCGCGTACGGCACGCTGTACGCGATCGGCTCCCCGAACATCCGGCCCACCGGCCAGCACCTGATGATCGGCCTGCGCAAGGTCGGCTTCACCCCGGAGAGCGCCCACCGCGCCCCGGACGCGCCCGGCGGCACCCGCCGCTACTACGTCACCCAGCAGAGCGGCCCGCCGCTGGACGTCCACATCATCGACCGCGAGCAGCAGGCCTCCGGCTTCTTCTACCGGGCCTGGCGGCGGCTGCGGCTGCGCTCGGTGGCGGTGCGCCGCAGCCCGCAGTCGCTGCGCCAGGCGCTGGAGCAGGAGGCCCTGATCGCCTACGCGGCGGCCGCGTCGGGCGCCCGCGCGCCGCAGCTGGTCGCCACCTCCGAGCTGGGTCCGGACGCCGCGATCCTGGTCTACGGCAAGGTCGAGGGCCGCATCCTGGACGAGCTCTCCGACGAGGAGGTCACCGACCAGGTGATGGCCTCGCTCTGGGAGTCGGTGGCGGCCCTGCACGAGCGCCGGATCGCCCACCGCCGGCTGACCGGCGAGTCGCTGCTGGTGGTGGACGAGAAGACGGCCTGCCTGGTCAACCTCTCCGGCGGCGACATCGCCGCCACCGACCTGACGCTGCGCATCGACGTCGCCCAGCTGGTCACCACCTTCGCGCTGCGGATCGGCCCGGAGCGGGCCGTCGCCACCGCCAACGCGGTGCTCGGCGCCGACCGGGTCGCCCAGGCGCTGCCGCTGCTCCAGCCGGTCGGGATGAGCCGCTCCACCAGGGTCGACCTCGCGCGGCTCACCAAGGAGCGCAAGACCGTCGCCCGGGCCAGGGCGCTGGAGCAGGTCGCGGCCGGCGAGCGCACCCAGCAGCAGGCCGAGGAGGACATCGCGGTGGCCGGCGAGGACCTGCTGAGCCGCATCCGCGGCCAGATCCTCCAGATCGCCCCCGAGGCGCCGATGGAGCCGGCCAAGCTGGAGCGGCTGAAGCCGAAGAGCCTGATCATGGTGATCGCGCTCACCTTCGCCGCCTACCTGGCGCTGACCACCATCAAGCCGGCCCAGCTCAAGCTCTCCCAGATGGACTGGGTCTGGGCGGCGGCGGCCCTGCTGGCGGCCGCGTTCAGCTACGTCGCCGCCGCGATGAGCCTGACCGGATTCGTCCCGGAGAAGCTGCCGTTCCGGCGCACCGTCGCGGCCCAGCTGGCCGGCTCCTTCGTCAAGCTGGTCGCGCCCGCCGCGATCGGCGGCATCGCGCTCAACACCCGCTACCTGCAGAAGGCCGGGATCCGCTCCGGCCAGGCGGTGGCCTCGGTCGGCGCCTCCCAGCTGGCCGGCCTGGCCGGGCACCTGCTGCTGCTGTTCAGCTTCGGCCTGATCACCGGCAGCCAGACCAACGGCGACCTGTCCGCCTCCCGCGCGGTGATCATCGGCGTGCTGACCGCCGCCGTGCTCGCCCTGGTGGTGGCGGCGGTCGCGCCGCTGCGCCGGTTCGTGCTGGGCCGGCTGCGTTCGCTGTTCTTCGGCGTGGTGCCGCGGATGCTCGACCTGATGCAGACGCCCAGCAAGCTGGTCACCGGCTTCGGCGGCATCCTGCTGCTGACCCTGTCCTTCACCGCCTGCCTGGACGCCTCGGTTCAGGCCTTCGGCGGCGACGTCAGCTTCTCGGCGGTCGCGGTGGTCTTCCTGACCGCCAACGCGGCCGGCTCGGCGATCCCCACCCCGGGAGGCATCGGCCCGGTCGAGGTCGCCCTGATCGGCGCCCTGACGGTCGCGGACGTGTCGCCGGCGGTCGCCACCCCGGCGGTCTTCCTCTACCGGGCGCTCACCTTCTGGCTGCCGGTGCTGCCGGGCTGGATCTCCTACAACGTGCTGCAGCGCCGCGGCGCGCTCTGACGTCCACCGGATACGCGGAAGGGCCCGCCGAGGCGGGCCCTTCCGGTGCGTTCCGGCGTTCTAGTAGACCGGCTTGTGCGGCTCGATCTGGTTGACCCAGCCGAGCACGCCGCCGCCCAGGTGGACGGCGTTGGCGAAGCCGGCCGCCTTGACCACGGCCAGCACCTCGGCCGAGCGCACGCCCGACTTGCAGTGCAGCACGATCTTGCGGTCCTGCGGCAGCTTCTCCAGGGCGTCGCCCATGAGGAACTCGTTCTTCGGGATCAGCACCGCGCCGGGGATGTTGACGATCTCGTACTCGCCGGGCTCGCGGACGTCGATCAGGAAGATGTCCTCCTTGTCGTCCTGCCACTGCTTGAGCTGCGCCGAGGTGACGGTCGAGCCGGCGGCGGCGGCCTGCGCCTCCTCCGACACGACGCCGCAGAAGGCCTCGTAGTCGATCAGCTCGGTGACCGTCGGGTGCTCGGAGCAGACGGCGCAGTCCGGGTCCTTGCGGACCTTCACCTGGCGGTAGTTCATCTCCAGGGCGTCGTAGATCATCAGCCGGCCGACCAGCGGGTCACCCACGCCGGCCAGCAGCTTGATCGCCTCGGTGACCTGGATCGAGCCGATGGACGCGCACAGCACGCCCAGCACGCCGCCCTCGGCGCAGGAGGGGACCATGCCCGCCGGCGGGGCCTCCGGGTAGAGGCAGCGGTAGCAGGGGCCGTGCTCGGCCCAGAACACGCTGGCCTGGCCGTCGAAGCGGTAGATCGAGCCCCACACGTACGGCTTGCCGAGCAGCACCGCGGCGTCGTTCACCAGGTAGCGGGTGGCGAAGTTGTCGGTGCCGTCCACGATCAGGTCGTAGCCGGAGAAGATCTCCATGACGTTGGAGTTGTCGAGGCGCTCCTCGTGGAGGATCACGTCGACGTAGGGGTTGATCTCCTTGACCGAGTCCCGCGCCGACTCCGCCTTGGAGCGGCCCACGTCCGACTGGCCGTGGATGATCTGGCGCTGCAGGTTCGACTCGTCGACCACGTCGAACTCGACGATGCCCAGCGTGCCGACACCGGCCGCGGCCAGGTACATCAGCGCGGGCGAGCCCAGGCCGCCGGCGCCGACGCACAGCACCTTGGCGTTCTTCAGCCGCTTCTGCCCGGCCATGCCCACGTCGGGGATGATCAGGTGGCGGGAGTACCTGCGGACCTCGTCAACGGTGAGCTCGTCGGCCGGCTCGACCAGGGGTGGCAACGACACGGGGACTCCGATGGGTGTCTGGTTCAGGTGGCCTGGGCCAGCCTCATGGTGGTTGCTGCGCCGCCACGCGGGTGGCTCCTAGGCCAACAGTGTCACGCCCCTTCGGTATTCCGAGACAGCTCGTCCGATGGGCGAGACGGCCGGCGTCGGATCGTGGGACCGCCCGCCGGAGCCCGGAAAAGCGCCCCGGGCCTGTGCCGACAGGCCCGGGGCGCTCCCGGTGGCCGCTCAGACCCGGCAGGCCGTCTCCAGCCAGACGTCCCCGAGCGACTCCTCCAGCGGCACCTGTGTCCGCCAGCCGAGACGGTCCCGGGCGGTGCGCACGTCCGCCTGCCGCCACGGCACCGGCTCCCCCGCCGCGACCCGGCCCTCCGGCCGGTGGCCCGGCAGGTGGTGGCCGGGCAGGTGGTCGCCGACCGGGCCGCCGGCCTGCGCGGGCAGCAGGACCTGGCGGTTCTCCTCGACGATCGCCCCCTCGAAGCCGGACGCCCGGACCAGCAGCTGGGCCGCGTCCCGGGCCCGGACGGCGTGCCCGCTGCCGATGTTGACCACCCCGGTGGCGGCCGACACCGCCGCCGCCTGAATCGCCCGCGCGACGTCCCGCACGTCCACGAAATCCCGGTATCCGGACAGGTCCGGCATCCGCACCTGGGTTTCGTCCCGCTCCAGGGCCCGCCGCAGCCCCTCCGCGAGCCGCCCGAACAGCGAGGCGGTCGGCGCCCCCGGGCCCACCACGTCGAACACCCGCAGCACCGCCGCGTCCAGGCCCGACGCCAGCACCAGCTCCGTCCCGGCCAGCTTGGACACCCCGTACGGGCCGACCGGCCGCGGCTCGGCCTGCTCCGACACCGGCACCCCGCCCGGCACCGGGCCGTACTCGGCGGCCGAGCCGACGTGCACCAGCCGGGCCGGCTCCCGGCTGCGCCGGATCGCCTCGCAGACGGTGGCGACGGCCAGCGTGTTCGACCGGATCAGGGTGCGCGAGCTGCCGTAGGTGGCGCCCGCGCAGTTGATCACCACCTGCGGCACGACCGCGTCCAGGAACCGGGCCAGCGCGCCCGGGCTTCCGGTGGTCAGGTCGAAGCGGATGTCGGCCGAGTCGCGCCGGCCGAGCACCGTCACCTGCAACTCCTGGTCCATGAGCAGACGATCGGTGACCCGGCGGCCGATGAAACCGTCGGCGCCCAGCAGCAGCACCCTCATCGGGGGCGTCCTTCCACGAAGCGAGGTCGGGGACGACCTGGCGGACTGAAAATCAAGAGCGGACTGAGTGAGAGCAGAGAGAAGGGGGCGGCACCCGGGGCCGCACCGGCGGGCGGGGCTCAGCGGTGCGAACCGGCCCGGCCGAGCACGGCCCAGGCGTACGCCAGCAGCACCGCGGCGACCGCGCCGCCGCCGAGCACCCCGGCCGTCGGCCCGGAACGGCCCAGGGCGAGCAGCCCGAGCGCCACGGCGGGCCCGGCCAGCGCCCCCGCCGCGGCGGCCGCCGTCCGGCCGCAGCGGGCCAGCAGCGCGGGCAGCACCAGCAGCAGGCCCAGCACGCCCTGCGCCGCCCACTGCGCGGCGCCGGCCCGTTCGGCCGCCAGGTGCAGCAGGCCCCCGCCGTGGCCCGGCCCGGGGCGCGGCGCGAGGACGGTCAGCACCGCCAGCGCGGCGAAGGTCAGCACCGCGAGCACCGCCAGGTGCAGGGCGACCGCCACCGGGAGCACCGGCCGCATCCGGGACCGGAACTCGGCCAGCGTGGCCGCCGCGCCGAGATGGCCGCGGCCGACCTGCCGGTACCAGCGGGCCGCCCGCTCGGCCGACCCGGCCGACACCGCCCCGGCCAGCACCAGCGCGGCGGTCAGCCGCCGGTCCCCGTCCGCCGCGGCCAGCGGGAGCAGCAGCAGCGCGGCCAGGCCCAGCCCGTGCCCCAGCGCCGCCGGGTGCCACCGGGAGCCGGCCCGCCGCGGCGCCCGCGCCGGGCCCAGCCCGTCCGCCGCGCCGCAGGGGCGGGTGTCCGGCGGGCCGGGCTCGGCGGCGGGGTCCGCGGCCAGGGCGGGCACCAGCACCAGCGGGACGGCGGCCGGCAGCAGCACCGGCCAGCGGGCGCCGAGCGCGACCACGGCCGCGCAGGGCAGTGCGGCCAGGG
This sequence comes from Kitasatospora sp. NPDC043949, assembly GCF_056435365.1. Lineage (NCBI taxonomy): Bacteria > Bacillati > Actinomycetota > Actinomycetes > Kitasatosporales > Streptomycetaceae > Kitasatospora > Kitasatospora sp. NPDC043949. The sequence continues at coordinate 49,191 of NZ_JBWKEQ010000010.1, forward strand.
CGGCGGCGGTCAGCGTCGCCCGGGTGGCGGCGGCGCACTCCCGGCCGCGCGGCGGCTCCGGCACGGGTGGGCGGCGGGGCACCCGCGCGTACAGCTCCTCGGCGAGCGAGAACAGGTCGGCGTGCCGGCAGCGCGCGGCGGCCTGCGGGCCGAGCCCGGCCTCCTCCAGTCCGGCGGCGATCTCCAGCGGGTCGACGGCCCGCTCGCACAGCGCCCGGTGCTCGGCCATCACCTCGCGCACCGGGTCCCCCACCGGGCTCCCGGGGCCGCCCGGCGCCGCGCCGCCCGCCATCAGACGGCCTCCGCGAGGGCGCCGGGGCGCTCTTGCGCGCCGGCGTCACCGCCCCCGTCCTCCGGCCGCTCGGACCCGGCCGGCCCGGCGCCGTGGCGTCCGCCGGGGCCGTCCGCCGCGTCCGGGGCACCCTGGCCGCCCGGGCCGTCCGGCGCGCGGCGGCCGTCGGCGAGCCAGTACTCGGCGGGCCGGGCGAACGGGCGCGGCGACTCCCCGGCCGCGCCGCCGGCCCCGCCGCCGGGGAAGGCCGGGTACTGCGAGACCAGCTCCAGGTAGATCTCCCGGAAGGCGCCGATCACCGGCTCCACGGCGAAGCGTTCCTGCGCCCGCAGCCGCCCGGCCAGCCCGAGCCGGGCGCGCCGCTCCTCATCGCGCAGCAGCGCCAGGCAGGCGCCGGCCAGCGCGCGCGGGTCCCGGGCGGGCACCAGCAGCCCGGTCGGCCCGACCACCTCGCGGGCCACCCCGACGTCGGTGGACACCACGGCCCGGCCGCTGAGCATCGCGTCCGCGAGCAGCCGGGGGCTGCGCTGGGACAGCGCGGAGAACACGGCCAGCGTGCCGCCCTCCCAGACCTCGGCGAGCGAGCCGGGCCGCCCGGCGAAGTCCACCGCCGCGGCCAGTCCGAGCCGCTCGGCGAGCGCCGCGCAGTGCGCCCGGTAGCCGGGCTCGGCCTCCTCGCCGTGGATCACCAGCCGGGCCCTCGGCAGGTCGGCGCGCACCCGCGCGAAGGCGTGCAGCATCAGCTCGGTGTCCCGCCCCGGCTCCAGCGCGCCCGCCCACACCAGGGTCGGCACGGCGGGCTCGGGCCCGGCCGCCGGGCGGACCACCGCGGGCGTCCCCTCGTAGACCACCCGGGTGCGCGCCGGGTCGGCCCCGCAGCGGCGCTGCCACTGCTGGTCGTGGGCGCTGCCGGGGGTCAGGACGGCCGCCTGCCGGTAGGTCTCCTCGGTGAGCGCCCGGAAGTACGCCAGCAGCAGCGCCCGGACCGGCCACCGGTACGGCGCCTCGCGGTGGCCGAGGTACTGCTCGCGCAGGTGCAGGCCGTGCTCGGTGACCACGAACGGCACCCCGTGCAGGTACCGGGCGACCAGCGCGGGCAGCGCCGCGGGGCCGCCGCCGACCACGTGGCACAGGTCGGCGCCGCCGAGGCCGTCGGGCCCGGTGCCGTACCAGGGCGCGGACAACGGCCGCAGGCACTGCTCCAGCAGGTCCGCCGCGACCAGCACGTCGCGGACCAGCGGCTGCCCGGCCGAGGTCTCCGCGCCCGGCAGCCGCCAGACCCGCTCCAGGGTGCGCCGGGCGTGCGCGGAGGCGAGGAAGGCGGGCAGCGTGCCGTCCTCCCGGGCGAGGACGGCCAGCCGGTACAGCCCGGCCCCGAAGCCGGCCCGCTCCCCCGGCAGCACCAGGGCTCTGACCAGGTCCTCGTACGCCCGGGCGTACTGGCGTCCGCGCAGCGTGCCGGGCACCCGGCCGCCCGGCCGGCGCCCCCACAGCGCCAGCTCGCGCGCCCCGCGCCAGGCGGGCGACAGCCGCTCGGCGGTGCCCTGGCCGCCCTGGCCGGTCAGCAGGTACAGCCCGAACTCGTGCTCCGGCAGGCCCGCGGCCAGCCGGTCGCACCAGCCTCCGGCGCCGCGCCGGGAATGTGGGCCGGCACCCTCGGTGAGCAGGGCGATGCGCACGGGAGACCTCCAGGGCAGAGCGGATCACGGGCGGGCGGATCGACGGATGGCTTGAGCGGCTTGAGTGGCCACCGGGGCGGCCCCGCACGGCGGCGGGGACGGTCCGGGGGCGAGGAGTCCGGTCGGCCGGGTACGACACCGCGACGCTCCCCCGGGGCGGGGCACCACCGAGCGGTGGTGCGGCCGTCCGGCCCGACGGTCCGGCCGCGCCCCTCCCGCGATCCGTTCCCCCGGGCGCACGCCCGTTCCGGCGGCCCCCCCCCCCCCCCCCGGGCCCCCTGGGTGCGGCCGCCCTCCGGATTTCCCCGGCGTCCGCGGCCTCCCCCACACCTGTTCGGTCCGACAGCAGAAAGGTAGGACCGGGCCCGGGCAATCCATCGGTCACATGCCTGGTTGCCACCTGAACGAGTGAACGGGCGTGACCTCGCCCCGAACCGGGCCGTTACCGGGCGGCGCCGACGGCCGGGCGCCGGTCGCCGGCCTCCCCGCTCATGGCGGACGATGGGAGTGGCCTTGTTCGCCGCCGCGAGGGGCCCCGGGTCCACGATGCCGGCCCGCGCTCCGCGCTCGGTGACGCCGCCGGTGCGGTGCGTCACGAGGTTCGGATTCCGACGGCCCGGACGGCCGTTCCGGCCCCTGTCACACCCCTGCCGACGCCGAGGTCAGCGCCGTATTGTGGGCTCCTGACAAGGAGGCCGAGGTCCTTTTCTCACTCCCGCCGAACGCGGAAGCGGTTACCGAAAAGTAGAATCGGCCCTCTTGCCAGCCCCGAACAACCGAAGTGAGGAGCGCCGTGACGGCCATCCAGGAGGCGCAGGAGCGCCCGCGCGGTGCCCGCCTGCCGCGAAGCGCCCGCCGTGAACAACTGCTCGGTGCCGCCCAGGAGGTGTTCGTCGCGCAGGGTTACCACGCGGCCGCCATGGACGACATCGCCGACCGCGCCGGGGTCAGCAAGCCGGTGCTGTACCAGCACTTCCCCGGGAAGCTGGAGCTGTACCTGGCGCTGCTGGACAAGCACTGCGACGCCCTGGTCGAGTCGACCCGCGACGCACTGTCGACGACCACCGACAACAAGCTCCGGGTGGCCGCGACGATGGAGGCGTACTTCAACTACGTCTCCAGCGAGTCCGGCGCGTTCCGCCTGGTCTTCGAGTCGGACCTGACCAACGAGCCGGCCGTGCGCGAGCGGGTCGAGCGGGCCTCCGAGGCGAGCGCGACGCTGGTCAGCAAGGTGATCCAGGAGGACACCGACCTGCCCGAGGCGGAGTCCAAGCTGCTCGCCGCCGGGGTCTGCGGCCTGGCCCAGATCACCGCCCGGTACTGGCTGTCGCAGGGCCTGGACATCCCGCGCGACGAGGCGGCGCGACTGGTCGCCAGCCTGGCCTGGCGCGGGCTGAAGGGCTTCCCGATGCACCCCACCTCGGAGGGCGGAGAGGCCCTCTAGCAGGGGTGATCCACCGACCTTCGCCGCCGCGGTGATCCCGTGCTCTATGGTGAAGCCGTACGGCGCGGTCGTCGCGAACGCTTGTCCCAGGCGGTCGGGGTGTCCGCGCGTGGAGGCTGCAACCCCGGAGGGACGGAAGCCGTGGAGGTCAAGATCGGCGTGCAGAACACGCCGCGCGAGATCGTGATCGAGAGCACGCAGAGTGCCGATGAGATCCAGAGCGCGATCGCCAAGGCGCTGGAGGGTTCGGAGAAGCTCTTCGCGCTGACCGACGAGCACGGCCGCCGCGTCATCGTCCCGGCCGAGCGCCTGGCGTACGTGGAGATCGGCGAGCAGGCCGCCCGCAAGGTCGGCTTCGGCACCGCCTGAGGCGTCGTCCGAGCTGCTCACCCGGTGCCCCGCTCCCCCAGGGAGCGGGGCACCGTTGCGTGTACGGCCGGGTCGGCCGGGGTACGGCGACAGTGCGGCCGTCGGCGCCGCGCGCCCGTCCCCGGGAGGCAGTTTTGCTGGTCGAGTCGATCGCCTTCGCCCTCGTCGGCCTGGCCGCGGGCCTGGCCGCACTGCTGGCGCGGCCCGCGTACTTCCGGGCGGCCCGCACCCTGACCCTGGGCACCGCCCTGGCGGCGGCGCTGCTCGGCGGGACGGTGGCGCACTTCTGCCTGGACGGGCGCTACCCGGCGGCGTCGATCGCGGCCGCGGCGCTGGCCTCGGCGGTGCTGACCACGACGCTGGCCCGGCCGGACCTCGCCGCCGGGCGGGCCCCGGCGCACCGGCACCACCCGCACCGGGCCGGTGTCCACCGCACCCGGCGCCACCGGCCGGCCTGACGCCCGGGCCGGGCAGGCCCTAGCTGGCCAGGCCCAGGGCGGCCATCCGCCGGGTGTGCGCCTCGGTGATCCGGTTGAACATCTTGCCGACCTCGACCAGGTCGAAGCCCTGCACCTGGACGCCGCCGACCAGCAGGTTGGACAGCGCGTCCCTCTCAGCGACCACCCGCTGGGCCTGGCTGAGCGCCTCGCCCATCAGCCGCCGGCCCCACAGCGCGAGCCGGCCGCCGGAGCGCGGGTCGGCCTCGATGGCCTGGCGCACCTTGTCCACCGCGAACTGGGCGTGCCCGGTGTCGGACATGACGCCGAGCACCAGGTCGCGGGTGTCGTCGTCGAGCCGGACGGCGACCTCGCGGTAGAAGTCGGTCGCGATGGCGTCGCCGACGTAGGCCTTGACCAGGCCCTCCAGCCAGTCCGAGGGCGCGGTCATCCGGTGGAACAGCTCCAGCGGCTCGACGAACGGGCGCATCGCCTCCTGCGGGTCGGCGCCGATCTCGGCGAGCCGGTCGTGCAGGCGCTGGTAGTGCTGGAACTCGGCGGAGGCCATCCGGGCCAGGGCCGCCTTGTCGGCGAGGTCCGGCGCCAGCTTGGCGTCCTCGGCGAGCCGCTCGAAGGCGCTCAGCTCGCCGTAGGCGAGTGCGCCGAGCAGGTCCAGCACCGCCGCCCGGTAGCCGGGGTCGGCCGAGCACGCGGCCCAGTCCCCGATCGAGCCGGCCGCGGCGTCCTGCGTCTCACCATGGGTCTCCATGACCCGCCACCTTAGTCCCGCCGGCCCGGCGGACCCACCCTGGCCGGCCGTCGGCCGGTCGCCCGGGTGACCGGCCGGAACACCCCTTCCGGCCCGGGTCGGGAGGGGCAATGTCAGACGCGTCACGTGTTCGAGTCGTCGCCTGACTGTATGGTGGTACGGAGCCCCGTCGTGTTCGCACGGTGTCACCGCCGTCTCGGTGTCCCGCGCAAGCCCGCTCCGAAGCGGCACCGTCCATCCGGACGTGTCCGCACCGGAGCCACGGGTACTCACGTACGCGGATGCCCGGTCGGAGAGCCGATCGGCTCCGACCATGGCTTGGACTTCAAGCCTTGGCACCGCATCAGTGGCCGAGCGAGGGCCGCCGAGACCACGCCCCCTGGCGAAGGTCCCGCGCAGGTCCCTCATGGGAATCCTCCCCGACGCCGCCGGCGACGCGCCCCGCACAGGGCAGCGCGCACCGGCCGGCCGCAGGGACCGGCGCGGTTGTGCGTCCGCTCAGCTGCATCAGGGCCGCCAGGCCCGTACGCAGCCGTGCGGCTGCCCGCCCGCCGCTCGCTCTCGGCCCCTTTCACACGGAAGAGGCAGCACCCTGTCCACCACCGCTGAACCCATCAAGACGACGTTCCGGGATCTGGGAATCCTCCCGGAGACCGCCGAGGCGCTCGAGTCCGTCGGCATCGTCCACCCCTTCCCCATCCAGGAGATGACCCTCCCGGTCGCGCTGACCGGCCACGACGTCATCGGCCAGGCCAAGACCGGCACCGGCAAGACCCTCGGCTTCGGCCTCCCGCTGATCGAGCGGTGCGTCGTGCGCGCCGACGTGGACGCCGGCCGGGCGACCGAGGAGCAGCTCTCCGACGGCCCGCAGGCGCTCATCGTCGTCCCGACGCGTGAGCTCTGCACCCAGGTCACCAACGACCTGCAGACCGCCGGCAAGGTCCGCGACGTGCGCGTCCTGGCCGTCTACGGCGGCCGCGCGTACGAGCCGCAGGTCGAGGCGCTCGCCAAGGGCGTCGACATCGTGGTCGGCACCCCGGGCCGCCTGCTGGACCTGGCCGGGCAGAAGAAGCTGAACCTGTCCAAGGTCCGCTCGCTGGTCCTGGACGAGGCCGACGAGATGCTCGACCTCGGCTTCCTGCCGGACGTCGAGAAGATCATCACCATGCTGCCGGCCAAGCGGCAGACCCTGCTGTTCTCGGCCACCATGCCGGGTCAGGTCATCAGCCTCGCCCGCCGGTACATGAGCCAGCCCACCCACATCCGGGCCGCCGCCCCGGACGACACCGGCACCACCGTCGCCAACATCGAGCAGCACATCTTCCGCGCGCACTCGCTGGACAAGGTCGAGCTCGTCTCGCGCATCCTCCAGGCCGACGGCCGCGGGCTGGCGATGATCTTCTGCCGGACCAAGCGCACCGCCGCCGACGTCGCCGACCAGCTGACCCAGCGCGGCTTCGCGGCCGGCGCCGTCCACGGCGACCTCGGCCAGGGCGCCCGCGAGCAGGCGCTGCGCGCGTTCCGCAACGGCAAGGTCGACGTGCTGGTCTGCACCGACGTCGCCGCCCGCGGCATCGACGTCGAGGGCGTCACGCACGTGGTCAACTACCAGTGCCCCGAGGACGAGAAGACCTACCTGCACCGGATCGGCCGCACCGGCCGGGCCGGCGCCTCGGGCACCGCCGTCACCCTGGTCGACTGGGACGACATCCCGCGCTGGCAGCTGATCAACAAGGCGCTGGAGCTGACCTTCAACGACCCGGAGGAGACCTACTCCACCTCGCCGCACCTGTACGAGCTGCTGAAGATCGCGCCGGGCACCAAGGGTGTGCTGCCGCGTTCGGAGCGGACCCGGGCCGGGCTCGGCGCGGAGGAGGTCGAGGACCTCGGCGAGACCGGCGGGCGCGGTGCGCGCACCGCCCGGGCCAAGGGCCCGCGCAGCGGCTCCGGCCGCACCGGCGCCCCCGAGGCCGCCGTGGCGACCGAGGAGAAGCCGCGCCGCACCCGTGAGCGCCGCCGCACCCGGGGCGGCTCCGCGGTCGCCGAGGGCGAGGCCGGGACCGTCGTCGAGGCCCCCGCGGCCCCGGCCGTCGAGGGCACCGAGGGCGAGGCGGCCCCGCGCCGCCGTCGCCGCCGTTCGCGCGGCGCCGCCGCCGGCGAGGCCGCCGTGGTGGCCGAGGCGGCCGTGGCGGCTCCGGTCGCCGAGGCTCCGGCCGCGGTGGCCGTCGTGGCCGCCGCCGAGGCCGTCGTCGAGGCCGTCGTCGCGGAGAAGCCGGCCGCCCGCACCCGGACGCGCGCCGCCCGCAAGCCGAAGGCGGAGGCCGTCGAGGCCCCGGCCGAGGCTCCGGCCGTCGAAGCCGTCGAGGCCGCTGAGGCCGTCGTCGCGAAGAAGCCGGCCACCCGGACGCGCACCCGCAAGCCGAAGGCGGAGGCCGTCGAGGCCGTCGTCGAGGCCCCGGCCACCGAGGCCGCCGTCGCGGAGAAGCCGGCCACCCGGACGCGCACCCGCAAGCCCAAGGCCGAGGCCGCGACCGCCCCGGCGGCTCCGGAGGCTGCGGCCGCCGACGCCGCGACCGAGGTCCCGGCCCCGCGCAAGCGCACCCGGGCCCGCAAGGCCGCCGCCGCGCCGGAGGCCACCCCGGAGAGCTGACGCACCCCGTCCCGGGGGGGGGGGGGGGGGGGCCGCTGGGGGTGGGCCCTCCCCCCCCACCCTTTTGGCCTTTCGGGGGGTTGGGTTTTCGTGTTGCCGGAGTCCTTGTGTTCTTGGCCAGGGGGGAAGA
>NZ_JBWKEQ010000010.1:56970-182609 GCF_056435365.1 Kitasatospora sp. NPDC043949
TAGCCCCCTGTTTGCTTTCCTCCCCTCCGCTCTCGGGGGTTTTCCCCCTCCTCCCTGCCATCCCCCCCCCCCCCCCCGGGGGGGGGGGCCCCCCCCCCCCCCCCTCCCCCCCCCCCCCCCTCCGGCGTTCCGGCGTTCCGGCGTTCCGGCGTTCCGGCGTTCCGGCGTTCCGGCGTTCCGGCACAGGCTGGATAGGGTCGGGGTCACCGGCCAGTCGCCTGCAGGAGAGCAGCCCATGAGCACGCCGCCGTTCCTCACCCTTCCCCGCTGCGCCCGCGCGCTGCGGCTGTCCACAAGCCGCGGCGGGTTCGCCGCGCTGCGGGCCGAGCCGGACGGGCCGGTGCGCGGCTCGGCGCTGCTGGTGCCGGGCTTCACCGGCAGCAAGGAGGACTTCATCGCCCTGCTGGAGCCGCTGGCGGCGGCCGGCTACCGGGTGACCGCCGTCGACCAGCGCGGCCAGTACGAGACCGGCGGCCCGGACGACCCGGCCGCGTACGCCGTCGAGGCGCTGGGCGCGGACGTCCGGGCGCTCACCGAGGCCGTGGCCGCCGACGGCGGGCCGCCGCACCTGCTGGGGCACTCCTTCGGCGGCCAGGTGGTCCGGGAGGCAGTGCTGGCCGCGGCCGCGGACGGCCCGTCGCCGTGGCGCTCGCTGACCCTGATGTCCACCGGCCCGGGCGCGATCGACCCGGCCGAGGCGGCCCGTACCCAGCTGCTGCTGGACGTGCTGCCGGTCATGAGCCTGGAGGAGATCTGGCAGGTCATGCGGCAGATGGAGGAGGGCAGCGGGGACCAGAAGCAGCGCCCGGAGCCGGCCGTCGCGGAGTTCCTGCACCGCCGCTGGCTGGCCAACGTACCGCTGTCGCTGAGCGTCACCGGTGGCCATCTGGTCGCCGCGCCGGACCGGGTGGCGGAGCTGGCCGCCGCCACCGCCGGCCTGCCGGTGCTGGTGCTGTCCGGGGTGCGGGACTACGCCTGGCCGGTGCCGGAGCAGACCGGGATGGCGGAGCGCCTGGGGGCCCGCCGGGTGGTCGTCGAGGACGCCGGCCACTCCCCCAACGCCGAACGCCCGGCCGCCACGGCCGAGGCGCTGGCCGCGTTCTGGGCCTGAGCCGCACCGGTCCCGGAGAGTGGTCTGAACCACTTCTCGAAGTTCGACCGTCCTCAACACAGGACAAAAGTCGTTAGTTACGGTAATCTTTGATTCTGTCCGGGAATCATCGCCGGCCTCCGCGTCGGCGCGAATCAGCCGAAACCTGGACTTCACGGTCGGGCAACGACCCGGAAGCATCACCACGTCACCGTGGTTCACGAGGCACCAGGCAAGCAGGGGGAGCCCTTGCCGCAGCAGACCGCCGCACGTACGAACCGAACGATCCGGCCGCACCGCCGGACCCGCAGGACCCCGAAAGGGCTGGTACCCACTCAGCCGCAATCGCCCCGACCGACGGGGCAAGAAGAGGAGACGCCCATGACGAAGACCATGCGCTTCGAGATCGTCCGACTGGACGACGCCAACGGCTCCGCCGCCGACCGCCTGATAGCCGACGCCGAGACCGTCCGCGAGTTCGTCCAGGCCGCCGCCCGCACCGGTGAGCGCCTGCTCATCCGCCCGTGCCCGACCGTCTGACCACGCGCGGCGCCTCCGACCGGGAGCCCTCACCCGCCGCCGACGAGCCGGGAGCGTCCGATCCGGACGTTCCGATACCCGACTGACGCCCTGTCACCGCGATCGCCGATGACAGGGCGTCAGTGCGTCCGGGCCCTGGGCCCGTAGACGTTTGCCGCCGCCCGCCACGGGACATCCCCCAACGGGAACCGCCCGTGCCGCGCCGCCCCACCCGCGCCGAACGGGCCCCGCCACCGACAGGTGCCGCCGAGCCCTCCGTACGGGTGATCGTCCTTGACGCGGCGGTCCGGAGGGAGGAGCGTTGTCGCCTATGAGGGGCGAGCCAAGCTGCCCGAGGTGCGCCGGTCGGGTCCGCGCCCCCGGTCTGTTCTCAGACACCTGGCAGTGCGACCGGCACGGAGCCGTGCACCCGATGCAGCCCGTGCTGCCACCGAGCGTCGAAGCCCTGGGCGTCGCCGTCGCCCGCTCGCAGGTCCCCGTCTGGCTGCCCTGGCCGCTCCCGGTCGGCTGGCTCTACACCGGCATCGCCCACGTCGGCGACGACGTCTCCGGCGCCCGGGCCACCGCCGTCGCCTGCTCAGGACCGGCCCCGCTCGGCGGCTTCGGCGAGCTGGTGCTCGTCGCCGAGGAACTGGGGGTCGGCCTCGGCGCCCGCTACGCCGGGATGCCCGGGCCCGACCCGGGCGACTCCGTCGGCCTCTACAAGCCCGCCGACGCCAAACTGCTGGCCGCCGGGCGGCCCACCCCGATGTTCCACGTCCCGGACGCCCCGGTCGACCGCGCGGTGTTCGTCGGCGAGGCCCGCGGCCTCTGGCTCTGGGCCGTCGCCTGGCCCGAGCAGTCCGCCCTGGTGATGTACGACGAACTCGTCCTCACCGACCTGCGCGAGGCCGGCGCCGAACTGGACCTGCTCCCCTGCGGGGCCCTCTCCCCCCGCCTGCTGGGATAGGTGCTGTCCGGCCGGGGCCCGGCGCCCTGTCCTATCCTGGGCGGCACCCCGAGCCCTCAGGAGTCCGCCCCGTGCGCATCGACCTGCACGCCCACAGCAACGCCTCCGACGGCACCGACAGCCCGACCGAGCTGGTCGCGGCGGCCGTGGCCGCGGGCCTCGACGTCGTGGCGCTCACCGACCACGACACCGTCGCGGGCCACGCCGAGGCCGCCGAGGCGGTGCGCGCGCTGCCGGACGGCAGCCGGCTGACCGTCGTCCCGGGCGCCGAGCTGTCCTGCGTGGTGGGCGGCGTCAGCATGCACCTGCTGGCGTACCTGTTCGACCCGGACGAGCCGGAGTTCGCGCGCGAGCGGGAGCTGGTGCGCACCGACCGGTTCCGGCGCGGGCGGGCGATCGTCGAGCGCTGCCGCGAACTCGGCGCGGACATCAGCTGGGAGCAGGTGCAGCGGATCGCCGGGACCGGCTCGGTCGGTCGCCCGCACATCGCCAGCGCGCTGGTCGAGGCGGGCGTCGTGGCCACCGTGTCGGACGCCTTCACCGCCGAGTGGCTGGCCAACGGCGCCCGGGCGGACGTGCGCAAGCACGAGACCGACCCGATCGAGGCGGTCCGGCTGGTCCGGGCGGCCGGCGGGGTGCCGGTGTTCGCCCACCCCGGCGCGGTCAAGCGCGGGCGGACCGTCCCGGACCAGGTGATCGCCGACCTCGCGGCGGCCGGGCTGGCGGCGCTGGAGGTCGACCACACCGACCACGACGAGGAGACCAGGGTGCGGCTGCGCGGCCTGGCCGACGAGCTGGGGCTGCTGGTCACCGGCTCCAGCGACTACCACGGCAGCCGCAAGACCGTCCGGCTCGGCGAGCACACCACCGACCCCGCGGTGTACGAGGCGCTGCTGGCGCAGGCCACCGGCGCGAAGCCGATCGGCGGCTGAGGGCCGCGCGCCGGGGTGCGGGGGCGCGGCGGGAGCGCGGGGCCAGGACGGGAGACTCGTGACCTGAGCCCCGGTCAGTCCAGCCGGACGCCGCGGCGGTCCGGGTCGCGCAGGTCGGCGCCCTGCTCCAGCCAGCGCTCCTGGAGCGCGGCCGCGCCGTGCACCCGCTTCCAGCCGGCCTCGTTGGGCGTCATCGGCAGCAGCGGCAGGAAACGGACCGGGTCGGCCGGCTCGTCCAGCTCCAGGTCCGGCACCAGGCCGCCCGGCTCGGCGGCCAGCACCGAGGTGAACGGCGCGCCGTCCCACAGCGGGGCGCCGAGGTCCAGCGAGCCGCCGGGGGCCACCACCAGGCCCTCGACCTGCGGGGTCGCGGCCAGGGTGGCCAGGCTGCGCAGCACGCTGTCGCGCCCGCCGCGGACGGTCAGCACCAGTTCGGCGCGTGGGCCGCGCAGTTGGTCGGCCACCGGTGCGGTCGGGTCGGCCATCGGCGCGGCGGACATGCCGAGCGTCGCGTACCGGACCAGGCCGTCGGCGTCCGGGCCGAAGCGCAGCACCTCGATCCGGTCGGTGCCGAGGAAGGTGACCGCGGCGCGGCCGCTCGGCTCGCCGAAGGTGGTGATCAGCCGGGCCTCGACGGCGGCCAGCACCGCCTCCCGGGAGAGCGCCGGGGAGCTGCCGCCGTGGGGTTCGCCGAAGAGCGGGAAGTCGTGCGCCATGCCGGTGAGCGTAACCCCCGGGGGCGGGCCGGCCGTGTGCGGGCGGCCCGGGCAAAGCCTCGGGAAAGCCCGGGGCGCCGATGGTCGGTCAGATGTTAGGGTGAGCGACTGGCCACCGGGAATCCTCAGGTTCCCGGGGCGGCGGCACGAAGGAGGTGGTTGCGGTGGATACCGGCCGACCATGCAGTACCGGCAGCTCTACCCGGCCCCGACTTCCCCGCACCCCTCGCCACGCAGGCTGAACCGGCTGATCCAGCCGAGGTAGCCCGGGCAGGCCGGGCGCGGACGAACCGGCCGGGAGAGCACCCTCACCCCCCTTCACCGGTGTTCTTCGCCGTCGCACCACGGCCGCCCGCTCCTCCCCCGCCTTCCGACGGGGGGACCCCGACGCCGCTGTGCGGCGGCTCCTGTTCCAGGGAGCCTGCCATGTCGATGATCAACAGCCTGCGCGCCGCCGTCCGCACCAACCGCCGCCGTTCCGCGGCCGGCGCGTACGACGCCGTCCCGGCGGGCGCCGGCTCGGCGGTCGTCGACTGCGCGGTGTACCAGCACGGCAAGCGCCACGGCGAGACCTGCAGCCCCCGCGAGGCCGCCCGCCGGATCAAGGCCGCGCACCAACTCCCGGACGGGGACGGCTCGTTCAGCTGGATCGGGCTGCACGAACCGACCGAGGCCGAGTTCGAGGGCATCGCCCAGCGCTTCGGCCTGCACCCGCTCGCGGTCGAGGACGCGGTGCACGCGCACCAGCGGCCCAAGGTCGAGCGCTACGACGACGTGCTGTTCGCCGTCTTCAAGACCATCCGCTACGTCGAGCACGACCAGCTCACCCCGACCAGCGAGGTGGTGGAGACCGGCGAGTTGATGGTCTTCGCCGGGCGGGACTTCGTGATCACCGTCCGGCACGGCGGCCACGGCTCGCTGCAGGAGCTGCGACACCGGCTGGAGGCCGACGCGGACGAGTCCGGGCTGCTCGCCAAGGGCCCGTCCGCGGTGCTGCACGCGATCGCCGACCACGTCGTGGACAACTACCTGCTGGTCTCCGAGCGGCTGCAGAACGACGTGGACGAGATCGAGTACGGCGTCTTCTCGGCCAAGGGCGGGCGCAGCGCCGACGTCGGCCGGGTGTACCAACTCAAGCGCGAGGTACTGGAGTTCAAGCGAGCCGTGGTGCCGCTGCTGCGCCCGATGCAGCAGCTGTCCGAGCCGCTGCAGCGCCTCGTCGACCCGGACATCCAGAAGTACTTCCGGGACGTCGCCGACCACCTGGCCCGGGTCACCGAGCAGGTGCACGGCTTCGACGAACTGCTGAACTCGCTGCTCCAGGCCAATCTGGCGCAGGTCTCGGTGGCGCAGAACGAGGACATGCGCAAGATCACCGCCTGGGCGGCGATCTTCGCCGTGCCCACCATGATCACCGGCGTGTACGGGATGAACTTCGAGTACATGCCCGAGCTGCACCACAAGTATGGCTATCCGATGGTGCTCACCGCCATCATCCTGATCTGCGTCGGGATGTACCGGGGCTTCCGCCGCAACGGCTGGCTGTAGCCGCCCGCGGCGCCCGCCGGCCGCTACCGCCGGCCGCCACGGGCGACCAGGACCAGGCCCACCAGGATCAGCACCACCGCCGGATACGCCGCCACCGGGGGCCACTGGCCGAGCCAGAGGGCGGCGATCAGGGCCGCGCCCGGGGTCTCCAGCAGGATCGCCGTGGAGGTGATCGACGGGCCGAGGGTGCGCACCACGCGGTTGCTCAGCGAGTGGCCGAGCAGCTGGGCGGCGACCATCAGCAGCACGATCTGCCACCACACCCCGGCCGGCCAGCCGGCCAGCGGCGTCCCGGCGACCAGGCAGATCGCCAGCAGGCCCGCCGCCGTGGTGGTGTAGCAGACCAGCGTGTACGCGGTGGTGCTGACGGTCCTGCGGACCTCCGCGCCCAGCAGCATGTACCCGGCGGCGGCCAGGCCCGCGCCGAGGGCGAGCGCGTCGCCGAGCAGCGCGCGCGGGGAGAGCGAGAGGTCGACGCCGGTCAGCACCAGCACGCCGGCGAAGGCCACGCCCGTGCCGAGCCAGACCATCCGGGGGGCGCGGACGCCGAGCAGGCGCATCAGCAGGATGGTCCACAGCGGGGTGGTGGTGACCAGGGCGGTCGCCGAGGCCACCGAGGTCATCCGCAGGCTGGGCATCCAGAGCGCGAAGTGCACGGCGAGCAGTGCGCCCGCCGCGATCGCGAGCAGCAGCGCCCGCCGGCCGATCCCGCGCAGTTCGGCGCGGTGGCGCAGCAGCGCGTACGGGCCGAGGACGCCGACCGACATGACGTTGCGCCAGAACGCGATCGCCAGCGCGGGCGCGGCGGTGGCGCTGATCAGCGGGCCGGACAGCGAGATGCCGGCGATGGAGACGGCGAGCAGCAGCAGGTCGGCGGTGGGGAGCGGGTGCACCGGCTCGGTGGCGGTGGCGGTGGCGGCTGGTGCGGGGGCGGTCGCGGGCCGGGCGGCGGGCACGGCGCTCCTCTGCTGGTCACGTGGGCTGGGGCGAGGCGGGGACCGGGCTGAACCGGGCCGGGGCCGGGCGTTCCTACGGTAAGGCCCGTGGCAAGCCGATGGAACTGTCGCCCGACGGCTGAGACAACTCGTGGACGGCGGAGGTCGTACGCTGGGCGCCATGGACCGTACGCCCGCCGCCGCGACCGCCGACGACTTCCTCGACCAGGCCCTGCTGGAGGAGGCCGCGAAGAAGTCCGGCCTCCTCTGGGTCCGCGCGGACGGCCAGGAGCAGGCCCGCCCGCTCTGGCACGCCTGGCACGACGGCGCCGTGGTGGTGGTCGGCGAGGGCGGCGAGCAGCCGCTGCACGGCCTGACCGCCGGATCCGGCGCGGTGGTGACCGTCCGCAGCAAGGACAAGGGCGGCCGGCTGACCGGCTGGAGCGCCCGGGTCTCGGAGCTGGCCCCCGGCGGCGAGGCCTGGCTGGGCGCCGTCGAGGAGCTCAAGGGCAAGCGGCTGAACGCGCCCGACACCGACACCATCACCGACCGCTGGGCCCGCGAGTGCCGGGTGCTGCGCCTGGAGCCCGCCGGTGCGCTGACCGAGCGTCCGGGCACGATGCCGGACGTCTCGCACGCCGCCCAGCCGATGCCCACCGCGGCCACCACCCGCCGCCCCGTCCCGGCCGGCCTGCCCAAACTGCTGTTCAAGCGCCGCTAAAGATTCACGCCCGGGACTCCTCGGCTGTGTACCGTGCCTCGTCGGGCCGGGCTCGCGACACGCGGGTAGCCTTGCCCGCAGGTGCGCCCCGGCGTACCCGGCACGGCATCGAACGAGTCGAGGGAGTTCATGGCAGGGCCAGGCACCCGGGTCTTCATCTCCCACCTCTCCGCCCTCGCCGTCTTCGACCCGAACGGCGACCAGGTCGGCCGGGTCCGTGACGTCGTCGTCTCGCTGCGGCTGAGCGGCCGCCCGCCGCGGGTCCTGGGCCTGGTGGTCGAGGTGGTCGGCCGGCGCCGGATCTTCCTGCCGATGACCCGGGTGACCAGCCTGGAGTCCGGCCAGGTGCTCGCCACCGGCGTGATCAACCTGCGGCGCTTCGAGCAGCGCCCGTCCGAGACCCTGGTGCTCGCCGAACTGCTGGACCGCACCGTCACCTGGTCCAAGACCGGTGAGAACGTCACCGTGCTGGACGTCGGGATGGTGCAGACCCGGATGCGCGAGTGGGAGATCAGCAAGGTCTTCGTCCAGATCGGCCGGGCCGGCCGGCTGCGCAAGGGCAAGGGCGAGCGGCTCACCCTGGACTGGCAGGACGTCACCGGCTTCACGCTGCCCGAGCAGGACCAGGGCGCCGCCAACCTGCTCGCCACCTTCGACCAGCTGCGCGCCGCCGACCTCGCCAGCGTCATGCACCACCTGTCCGCCAAGCGCCGCGCCGAGGTGGCCGCCGCGCTCGACGACGAGCGGCTCGCCGACGTCCTGGAGGAGCTGCCCGAGGACGACCAGGTCGAGATCATCGGCAAGCTCAAGGACGAACGCGCCGCCGACGTCCTGGAGGCGATGGACCCGGACGACGCCGCCGACCTGCTCTCCGAACTGCCCGCCGACGAGGCCGAGCGGCTGCTCCAGCTGATGGAGCCGGACGAGGCCGAGCCCGTCCGCCGCCTGCTGTCGTACGAGGAGAACACCGCCGGCGGTCTGATGACCACCGAGCCGGTCGTGCTGGAGCCGGACGCGACCGTGGCCGAGGCACTCGCCCGCATCCGGGTCTCCGACCACAAGCCCGCGCTCGCCGCGCAGGTGTACGTCTGCCGGCCGCCGAACGAGACCCCGACCGGCAAGTACCTGGGCACCGTGCACTTCCAGCGGCTGCTGCGCGAGCCGCCGTACGTGCTGGTCGGCTCGCTGGTCGACGACGACCTGGACCCGCTGCCGCCGGACACCCCGCTGTCACTGATCACCAGCTACCTGGCGACCTACAACCTGGTGTCCGCGCCGGTCGTCGACGAGGCCGACCACCTGCTCGGCGCGGTGACCGTCGACGACGTGCTCGACCACCTGCTGCCGGAGGACTGGCGCGAGTCCGTCCTGCACGGCCACGACGACACGGACGGCACGAGGGAAGAGGTGCACGGTGGACGCTGACCGCAAGGGGCGGCGGGACGAGTCCCCCCGCCAACGCCTCCAGAGCGAACTGCGGGAACTGCGCCAGCTGCGCGAACTGCGCGGCCGGGAGGGCGGCCGGGAGCGGCGCGCCGAGATCTCCGTGGCCGGCCCGGCCCGCACCCGGCTCGACCAGCCCCGCACCGCCCGGCCCGGGCTGATCTCGCTGCCCGCCTACGACCCGGAGGCGTTCGGCAAGCTCTCCGAACGGATCGCGCGCTTCCTGGGCACCGGCCGCTTCATCGTCTGGATGACGGTGGTGATCATCATCTGGGTGGCCTGGAACACCCTGCTGCCGGAGAACGTGCGCTTCGACAGCTACCCCTTCATCTTCCTCACCCTGGTGCTGTCGCTCCAGGCCTCCTACGCGGCCCCGCTGATCCTGCTCGCGCAGAACCGCCAGGACAACCGGGACCGGGTCAACATGGAGCAGGACCGGGCCCGCAGCGACCGCAACATCGCGGACACCGAGTACCTGACCCGCGAGGTCGCGGCACTGCGGCACGGGCTCGGCGAGGTCGCCACCCGGGACTTCATCCGCTCCGAACTCCAGTCCCTGCTCAAGGAGATCGAGGAGCGCCGGGAGCCCTCCGAGACGCTGTGACCGGCGGCACGCCACCGTCGGGTTAGGGGATCCCCCGAGCGCCGTACCATCAAGGCATGGCCAACGAGACAGAGGTCGCGGCCGGCGTCACGGAGGAGTCCGTACGCCAGGCGCTGGCGACCGTCAACGACCCGGAGATCAACCGCCCGATCACCGAGATCGGCATGGTGAAATCGGTCGAGATCGCCGAGGGCGGCGTGGTGCGCGTCGCGGTCTACCTGACCGTCTCCGGCTGCCCGATGCGCGACACCATCGTCACCCGGGTCCGCGAAGCGGTCGGCCGCGTGCCCGGTGTGACCGGCGTCGAGGTCGAGCTCGACGTGATGAGCGACGAGCAGCGCAAGGAGCTCTCCCAGCTGCTGCGCGGCGGCGCCCCCGAGCGGGAGATCCCGTTCGCCAAGCCGGGCACGCTGACCCGGGTCTACGCCGTCGCCTCCGGCAAGGGCGGCGTCGGCAAGTCCTCGGTCACGGTCAACCTGGCCGCCGCGATGGCCGCCGACGGCCTGAAGGTCGCCGTCGTGGACGCCGACATCTACGGCCACAGCGTGCCCCGCATGCTCGGCGTCGAGGGCCGGCCCACCCAGGTCCAGGACATGATCATGCCGCCGCAGTCGCACGGCGTGAAGGTCATCTCGATCGGCATGTTCACCCCGGGCAACGCCCCGGTGGTCTGGCGCGGCCCGATGCTGCACCGCGCGCTCCAGCAGTTCCTCGCCGACGTCTACTGGGGCGACCTGGACGTCCTGCTGCTGGACCTGCCGCCCGGCACCGGCGACATCGCGATCTCGGTGGCCCAGCTGGTCCCCAACGCGGAGATCCTGATCGTCACCACCCCGCAGATGGCCGCCGCCGAGGTGGCCGAGCGGGCCGGCACCATCGCGGTGCAGACCCACCAGAAGATCGTCGGCGTGATCGAGAACATGTCCGGCATGCCGTGCCCGCACTGCGACGAGATGATCGACGTCTTCGGCACCGGCGGCGGCCAGACCGTCGCGGACGCGCTCACCCGCACCGTCGGCGCGACCGTCCCGGTGCTCGGCTCGATCCCGATCGACGTGCGCCTGCGCGAGGGCGGCGACGACGGCCGCCCGGTCGTGCTCGCCGCCCCCGACTCCCCGGCCGGCGTCGCCCTGCGCGCCGTCGCCGGCAAGCTCGGCGGCCGCCAGCGCGGCCTCTCCGGGCTCTCCCTCGGGCTGACCCCGAAGAACAAGTTCTGATGACGCGTCGCCGAAGGGGCCGGGTGGTTCGACCACCCGGCCCCTTCGGCGTACTCGGCGTCGTCGCGCCCTACGGGCGGGTGTAGGCGGTCAGGTCGGGGGCGGTGGCGAAGCCGGCTCCGTAGGCGCTGACGCCGCGGCCGTAGGCGCCGAGCAGGACGCCCGGGGCCTCGCCGGCGAGCACCCAGCCGTACTCGGACTCGCGGTAGCGGAAGGGCTGCGGCAGGCCGTTCACCGGGAGGCTGAGGGTGGACCAGCCGGGGCCGGCCAGGTCGTCGGCGAGGTCCCACGCGAGGGTGCTCTGCTGGTCCAGCCAGTCCTGGCGCAGCGCGCGGTCGAGCTGGCCGGGCCAGGTCGAGGCGAGCAGGCCCGAGCCGGCCAGCCAGGCGGCGGAGGAGGCGGAGGTCGCCTCCAGGGTGCCGGTGTTGTCGGCGCTGCGGCGGCTGTCCCGGCGGGCCACCGTGACCACGACCGCGAACCTGCGCATGTCGCGCGGCTCGTACTGCCTGGCCGGCTCCTCGCCGTGGCCGAGGCTGCCGTAGTCGACGCTGCCGGGCGCCCCGGCCCGGGGGCCTCCGGCGCCGGCCTGCATCAGGTAGCGGCGGCCGGTCCAGCCGTCGTCCAGGCCGTACCAGGGGAAGTCGGCGGACAGGTAGGGCACCAGCGGGTCCGCCGGGCCGGCCTGCCCGCCGACCACCGGGCCGCCGGCCGTGGCCGTCGTCCCCACCGCCTGACTCGTCGCGTCCATCCCCGGGCCTCCTCAAACACACGTTTGCCTGCCGTGGCGCGCTCCCATCGTGGCGTACCGCGGCGTTCCCGGGAGCCGTTCCTGGTCCGCGACAGCGCGGAATGTGACGGACGGCTCAGCGGGAACAATCAGCACAATAGCGGCGCACACGCCGCCGCCCCGCTCAGCCGGGCGGCCGGGCGGGGCGGTGGCGTGGTCGTACGGGGTGTGACCGGGGGCCGGTCAGGTCGCGTCGGGGTCGAACGGGGGCCGCTCGCCGGGCTGCAACGGCGCCCCGGTGGAGGCCGCCACCGGGGCGGCGGCCTTCTCGAAGCTGACGCTGCCGCTGCGGCCGTTCACCGGCGCCGCCGGCTTGTCGTCCAGGACCGAGCGGATGTCGAGCGAGTCCTTCATCTCCTTGAGGCCCAGCGGGTCCTCTTCGCCGCCCATGAGCTGCTTGCGGACGAAGGTCTTGGGGTTCAGGTCCTCGAACTCGAAGTCCTTGAACTCGGGGCCCAGCTCGCTGCGGATGTCCTCCTTCGCGTTGTCGGCGAAGGAACGGACCTTCCGGATGAAGCCCATGGTGTCCTGGATCAGCTTCGGCAGCTTGTCGGGGCCGAAGATGATGATCGCCATCACGGCCAGGGTCAGGATCTCCAGCCCGCCTACATCGCTGAACACCTAAGCTCCCTAGCTCGTCGGACGACGGTCCCTACAGGGTAATGGCCATCGGCGGGTCCATGGTCCACGCTGCGATGAAGCCGTGGTAAAGACCTGCCGATGGCCGAGATCGTCGCGACCGGGGCGCGAGCGGCGCTCTAGGTGCGGACAGGGCCTAGCGGGTCTGCTGGCGCAGTGCGGGCAGGCCGCCCGAGTTGCGCTCCGAGGCCGGCGGCGGCGTCGCGTCGCGGGTCGCGGCGACGGGGTGGGCCGGGAAGTCCACCGGGATCTGCGCGGTCATCGGGACCAGGCCCCCGCTGCGGCCCGTGCCGCCGCTGTTGCCGACCGTGCTGACCGGGTTGCCGTGCTGGTCCTCGCTCTGCGCGCTGAGGCCGCCGACCCCGCCGAGCGTGACCGCGGCGACCGAGAAGGCGCCCGCGGCGGCGAAGACGAAGCGGCGCCCGCGCGGCGCGGCGGAGCGTACGGCGGCGGCCGGGCGGGGCCGGACGGTGCTCTCGGGGCGGGCCGCGGCCTCGGGGCGGCCGTTGCGCCGGCCCATCAGGGGCCGCAGCACCGCGCCGCCGCGCCCGAACGCCCGCGGGTCGACCCCGGGCACCGGGGTGTCGGCGCCGAGCGCGCCCGCGCCGAAGGAGGCGCCTGCGCCGCGGCCGAAGGAGCCGCCGGTGAGCCGGCTGCCGCCGAGCGTGCCGCCGGCCGCGACCCCGCCGCCGGGCAGGTCGTCGTCGTCACCGCGGCTGCCGCGGCGGACGGGCCAGTCGGCGTCCGCCGGATCGTCCTCGGGCAGGCCGCCGACGGCCATCAGCCGGGCCATCAGGCCGGAGGAGGGGCCGGGGGTGCCGGTGCGGGTCAGCAGGTGCTTGACGGCCCGGCCCGCGTCGACCTCGGCGAGGCACTGCGGGCAGGTCGCCAGGTGGGCCTGGACGCGATCGCGCGAGTCGTGGCCGAGTTCGCCGTCCAGGAACGCGGAGAGGCGCTCACCGAGGTGGTGCTCCTCGGCGGCCGGCTCGGCGGGGCGCACCGGCACCGCGCGCAGCGCCGTCTCGCCCGGCAGCGGCAGCGCGGGCAGGACGGGCTCGCCCGGTTCGTCGCCGCCGCGGCGGCCGGGCAGGGCCCAGCCCCGCCTGGCCGCGGACCGGCCGGACGGGTCCGGCTGGCCCGGCCCGGACCGGCCGGTTCCGCTCACGATCGCCTCCGTCCGCGCGCACCCGGCGCGAGCGCGCCCTCGACGGCGGCGCCGACCGGCACCGGCTCCTCCGAGCCGCCGCGGCGCTCGCGCCCGGGGGCCGAGCCGGGGGCACGGTGCTTGAGCGCGGCGCGCAGGTGCGAGCGGCCGCGGTGGATGCGGCTGCGGACGGTGCCGAGCTTGACGCCCAGCGTGGCGGCGATCTCCTCGTAGGACAGTCCCTCGATGTCGCAGAGCACCACGGCGGCGCGGAACTCCGGGGCGAGGGTGTCCAGGGCGTGCTGCACGTCGGCGTCGAAGTGGGTGTCGCTGAAGTGCTGGGCCGGGCTGGGCTCGCGGGAGGCGAGCCGCTCGGCCGCGTCCTCGCCGAGCGCGTCGAAGCGGATGCGCTGGCGGCGGCGGACCATGTCCAGGAACAGGTTGGTGGTGATCCGGTGCAGCCAGCCCTCGAACGTGCCGGGGGTGTAGGTGGACAGCGAACGGAACACCCGGACGAAGACCTCCTGGGTGAGGTCCTCGGCGTCGTGCTGGTTGCCCGTCAGGCGGTACGCGAGGCGGTAGACCCGGGCGCTGTGCGCCTCGACGATCTCCTCCCAGGAGGGTGGAGTCCAGGTCTGCGCGTCGGGGCCCTCGGTGAAGGTCGCGAGGGCGGGGGCCTCGGTGGTACCGGCGGCCGGCGTCGCGGCGGCGGGCTGGTCCAGGTCGGAGTGCGCAGGCTGGTTCATCACGGGCTTCGGCGTACGGGCCGACGCGGTGCCGCGGGAGTGCCGCCGCACGGGGACGTCGCCCTCGGCCACACCTCCTCGGTCGGCTCTTCTGCCCAGCAGGGCCACCACCATATCCACCTCACCCGTCAAGCCCGGATAAAAGTGCCCGGGAGGTCTCCCGTACCCGGTCCTTCGTGACAACGGCCCGCCGCCGTACGCGGTTCCCGGTCGGCCAGTAATCTGTGCCAGGAAATATCGACTTCCCTCGGCACCGGGCCGTAACCCGGGGCTCCGAAAGAGGCAGCCATCAGCGAGTTCGGGCCCGCGCGTGTGGCCCTCGCCGACACCTACGTCGGCGAGGACGCGGTGCTGACCTACGCCCGGGCGCAGTCCGCGCGCACCGGGATACGGGCGATCGGGCCCAGCGGCGGGGCGTGCCTGCGGCTGCTGGCCGCGGCACTGGACGCCAAGGCGGTGGCCGAGATCGGCACCGGGACGGGCGTCTCCGGGGTCTACCTGCTGCGCGGCATGCGGCCGGACGGCGTGCTCACCACGGTGGACTCCGAGCCGGTGCGCCAGCAGCTGGCCCGCGAGGCGTACCACGCGGCCGGATTCGCGGCCAACCGCTCGCGGTTCATACCGGGCCGGGCGCTGGAGGTGCTGCCCCGGCTCGCCGACGGCCAGTACGACCTGGTGTTCTGCGACGGCGACCCGGCCGAGTCCAGGGAGTACCTGCTGGAGGCGATGCGGCTGCTGCGGCCGGGCGGGATGGTCTGCTTCGAGGGGGTGTTCCAGGAGGGCCGGCTGGCCGAGCCGGAGCTGCAGGACCCCCAGACGGGCGCGGTGCGCGACCTGGTCCGGGACGTCCGGGAGAGCGAGGCGCTGCTGCCGGCGCTGCTGCCGGTCTCGGACGGGCTGCTCTGCGCCATCAAGCGGTAGGACCGTCGAGCGGCAGGGCCGTCAGGCAGCCGGACCGTCAGGCAGCGGCCCCGCCGCCCCGGACCGCGGCCTCCGGGCGGCCGGGCAGGGCCCCAAACGCCGCGGGGCCCGGGCCGACATGACGTCGTACCCGGGCCCGGCAGCACATCTCCAGGAGATGACGAGCACCCGCTGCGGTCAGCCGCAGGCCTTCTTCAGGGCCTCGCCGAGGGCGTCGGCCTCGTCAGGTGTGAGCTCCACCACAAGGCGTCCGCCGCCTTCGAGCGGAACGCGCATGATGATGCCCCGTCCCTCTTTGGTGACTTCGAGCGGGCCGTCACCCGTCCGCGGCTTCATGGCCGCCATGCTCGTTCCCCTTCCTGCAACCGCTCAGCTACGCACCGGCAGTCCGTCCACCGCCGGTATCGAACGCATTGATCGGAAGCCATTATCCCGCATGCCGCGGGCTGATGACCAACATCACTCTCGGTGCAACATCGGCCGGACCGCCCCCAAGCGCCGCAATTGCCGTCATAAGCCCCGGCGTGGCGGCGGCGCGCGGGCCGTCGAAAGGTGCGATACCTCACACTCCCCACCCGGCCGTCCGCTCCGGCATCCTGGCACACGACCGACACCGAGCCGACCACAGGGAGCCCTCGCCCATGTCCGATTCCGTGCTGTACGAGCTGGACGGCGGCCTGGCCGTCATCACCATCAACCGCCCGGAGGCGATGAACGCCCTGGACGTCGCGACCAAGGTCGCGCTGCGGGACGCCGTGGCCGCCGCGGCCGCGGACCCGGCGGTGCGGGCGGTGCTGCTGACCGGGGCCGGCGAGCGCGCGTTCTGCGTCGGGCAGGACCTGAACGAGCACCTGACGGCGCTGAAGCGGGCCGAGGAGACCGGACAGAGCCCGCTGGGCACCGTCGCCGAGCACTACAACCCGCTGGTGCGGGCGCTGGCCGGGATGCGCAAGCCGACCGTCGCCGCGGTCGGCGGGGTGGCGGCCGGCGCGGGCGCCTCGCTGGCCTTCGCCTGCGACTTCCGGGTCCTCTCCGACCGGGCCGGCTTCAACACCGCCTTCGCCGGGATCGCCCTGACCGCAGACTCGGGCGCCTCCTGGACGCTGCCCCGGCTGGTCGGGCACGCCAGGGCCACCGAGCTGCTGATGCTGCCCCGGACGGTCAAGGCCGCCGAGGCGCTGGATCTGGGCCTGGCCACCAGGGTGGTGCCGGCCGGGGAGCTCGCCGCCACCGCGCGGGCCTTCGCCCGGGAGCTGGCCGCGGGCCCCACGGTGGCCTACGGCGCCATCAAGGAGTCGCTGGCGTACGGCGCCTCGCACTCGCTGGACGAACTGCTCGACAAGGAGGACGAGCTGCAGACCCTGGCCGGCGAGAGCGAGGACCACCGGATCGCGGTCCGCGCCTTCATCGCCAAGGAGAAGCCGACCTACCTGGGCCGCTAGGGCGCGCCCAGCGGCCCTCTTCGGATCACACCGGGCGCGCGGTGCGGACGTGGCAGTCCGCCAGGTGGTCGTCGACCAGGCCGCAGGCCTGCATCAGGGCGTAGGCGGTGGTCGGGCCGACGAAGCGGAAGCCCTCCTTCTTCAGGGCCTTCGCGAGCGCGGTCGACTCGGGCGTGACGGCCGGCACCTCCCCCATCGTGCGGGGGGCCGGCCGGTCCGGGGCTCCGGCGAACCGCCAGATCAGCGCGTCCAGCCCGCCGTCCAGGTCGCGGGCGACCCGGGCGTTGGCGATGGCGGCCTCGATCTTGGCCCGGTTGCGGATGATGCCGGTGTCGGCGAGCAGCCGCTCCACGTCCGCCTCGCCGAACTCGGCGACCGCGGCGATCCCGAAGCCGGCGAACGCGGACCGGAAGCCCTCCCGGCGGCGCAGGATGGTCAGCCAGGACAGCCCGGACTGGAACGCCTCCAGGCAGACCCGCTCGAACAGGGCGTCGTCGCCGTGCACCGGACGGCCCCACTCGGTGTCGTGGTAGGCCCGGTAGTCGTCGGTCGACTCGCCCCAGGCGCAGCGGCGCAGGCCGTCCGCGCCGAGCACCGCGCCCTCGGCGAGAGCGGTCACCGGTCGTTCACCGGCTTCGCGTCCTCGGGCCGCTCCTGCTCGGGCCGCTCCTTGGTGAGCGCGACGGCCGGTTCGACCACCTTCGCGAACTCCTCCAGGCCGGGCAGCGGTTCGGCGCCGGCGTCCGGGCCGTCGGTCGCCTCGACCGCGCCGCGCAGGTGCCCTGCGGCCTCCAGTTCGGCGATCCGCGAGTCGCGGTAGGCGAGTTCGGCGCCGAGGCGGTCCAGGACGTCGTCGACCTCGTCCATCCGGTAGCCGCGGACGGCCATCGGCAGCCGCAGGTCGTCCACGTCCGCCTTGCTCAGCGGACGGTCCTGCGGCAGCCGGGCGGCGATGCGGTCCTGCACCGCCTCCGGCATCGAGCCGCCCCCGCCGAGCGCCACCAGCGCGGCGCCGCCGACCACCACGGCCATGGCGACCACGATCACCCAGAACACGAGCTGTCCTCCCGAACTCCCGGCCGGCCTGCTGCGAAGTGCCCCCGACCAAACTGATCATGACAGCATGGTCCCTGTGAGGCCGGGGGCCATCATCGCACCCGCAGCAGCTGTGGAGGAGACATCGGTGGCACTGCGCCTGGGACCGCGGGAATTCGGTGACGACGAGCTGGTGATCATGGCGATCGTCAACCGGACGCCGGACTCGTTCTTCGACAGGGGGGCGACCTTCGCGGACGAGGCCGCGTTCGCCGCCGCCGACCGCGCGATGGCCGAGGGAGCGGCGATCCTGGACATCGGCGGGGTGAAGGCCGGGCCCGGTGACGAGGTCACGGTGGAGGAGGAGCTGCGGCGCACCGTGCCCTTCGTGGCCGAGCTGCGCAAGCGCCACCCGGAGGCCGTGATCAGCGTCGACACCTGGCGGCACGAGGTCGGCGAGGCGGTCTGCGAGGTGGGCGCCGACCTGCTGAACGACGCCTGGGGCGGGGTGGACCCGAAGCTCGCCGAGGTGGCCGCGCGCCACGACGTCGGGCTGGTCTGCACGCACGCGGGCGGCGCCGAGCCGCGCACCCGGCCGCACCGGATCGGCTACCAGGACGTGATGGCGGACATCCTGCGGGTGACCGTCGGGCTGGCCGAGCGGGCGGTGGGGCTGGGTGTGCGGCGGGACGCGGTGATCATCGACCCGGGGCACGACTTCGGCAAGAACACCCGGCACTCGCTGGAGGCCACCCGGCGGCTTCCGGAGATGACCGCGACCGGCTTCCCGGTGCTGGTCTCGCTGTCCAACAAGGACTTCGTCGGCGAGACGCTGGACCGGCCGGTGAACGAGCGGCTGCTCGGCACCCTGGCCACCACCGCGGTCTCGGCCTGGCTGGGCGCGCAGGTCTACCGGGTCCACCAGGTCGCGGAGACCCGCCAGGTGCTGGACATGGTCGCCTCGATCCGGGGCACCCGCCCCCCGGCGGTCGCCCGCCGGGGGCTGGCGTAGGCGGCCCGGAGGGCCGGGGGCCCAGGCCTGTCCGGCCTAGATCTGGTTGGTCGGCCGGCGGGTGTCGGCGAGGATCTTCATGACCTCGTCGATCTCGTCGGTGATGTGGAACAGCTCCAGGTCGTGCGGGGCCGCCTTGCCCTGCGCGACCAGGGTGTTCTTCAGCCACTCGTAGAGGCCGCCCCAGTACGCGCTGCCGAAGAGGATCACCGGGAAGCGGGTGACCTTCTTCGTCTGCACCAGGGTGAGCGCCTCGAACAGCTCGTCCAGCGTGCCGAGCCCGCCGGGCAGGACCACGAAGCCCTGGGAGTACTTCACGAACATCGTCTTGCGGACGAAGAAGTAACGGAAGTTCAGCCCGAGGTCGACGAACTCGTTGAGGCCCTGCTCGAAGGGCAGCTCGATGCCGAGGCCGACGCTGAGGCCGCCGGCCTCGGAGGCGCCGCGGTTGGCGGCCTCCATGGCACCCGGACCGCCTCCGGTGATCACCGCGTAGCCGGCCTCGGCGAGGGCCCGGCCGATGGCCACGCCGGCCTCGTACTCGGGCGAGTCGGCCGGGGTCCGGGCGGAGCCGAAGACGCTGATCGCGGGCGGGAGTTCGGCGAGGGCGCCGAAGCCCTCGACGAACTCGGAGGTGATCCGCAGCACCCGCCACGGATCGGTGTGCAGCCAGTCGGTCGGGCCGGTGGTGTCCAGCAGCCGCTGGTCCGTGGTGCTCGTGCCGACCTGGTCCCGGCGCACCAGCACCGGGCCCTTCTGCTTCTCGGGCCAGGCCTTCTTCTTCCGCGGCGCGCCGACCTGCTCGGGGCCGTGTCCGTAGTGCTTCTCGTCTCCTGTGCCTGTCATGACGAAACCCTACGTCCGGTGATCCCGGTTTTCAGGCAACAGGGGAAGGTCGGTTGGGCGACCGGAAGATGGCGCTCAGCCGATGATCGGCCGGTCGGACCGGCCGATCATCGGAACGGCACCTCAGCTGGTCAGCCAGGCCCGCAGCCGCTCCTCGGTCTCCGCGATGGCGCTCAGCGAGCAGTGCTCCTCCCGCTTGTGCGCGAGGTTCGGGTCACCGGGGCCGTAGTTGACCGCCGGGACGCCCAGCGCGCTGAACCGGGCGACGTCGGTCCAGCCGAACTTGGCCCGGGCCTGGCCGCCGGTGGCCTCCAGGAAGGCCTGGGCGGCCGGCTGGGCGAGCCCGGGCAGCGCGCCCGGGGCGAAGTCGGTGACGGTCAGCTCGAAGCCGTCGAAGACCTCGCGCACGTGCTTCTCCGCCTCCGCCTCGCTGCGGTCCGGCGCGTAGCGGAAGTTGACCGTCACGACGCACTCGTCCGGGATGACGTTGCCGGCCACGCCGCCGTCGATCCGGACGGCGTTCAGGCCCTCCCGGTACTCCAGGCCGTCGATCTCCACCCGGCGCGGCCGGTAGTCCGCGAGCCGGGTGAGCACCTCGGCGGCGTGGTGGATGGCGTTGTCGCCGAGCCAGCTGCGGGCCGAGTGCGCGCGCACGCCGGTGAGCCGGATCTGCGCCCGCAGGGTGCCCTGGCAGCCGCCCTCGACGACCGCGCCGCTCGGCTCCATCAGCACCGCGAAGTCGGCGGCCAGCCAGTCCGGGCGCTCCCTGGCGAGGTGGCCCAGGCCGTTGCGGTGGGCCTCCACCTCCTCGCAGTCGTAGAACACGAAGGTGAGGTCGCGGTTGGGCTCGGGCAGGGTGGCGGCGAGCCGCAGCTGGACGGCGACGCCGGACTTCATGTCCGAGGTGCCGCAGCCGTAGAGCAGGTCCCCCTCGACATGGGAGGGCACGTTGTCGGCGATCGGCACGGTGTCCAGGTGGCCGGCGAGCAGGACGCGCTCGGGGCGGCCGAGGGTGGTGCGGGCGACCACGTTGTTGCCGTACCGGTCCACGGTCAGGTGCGGGTAGCCGCGCAGCGCGGTCTCCACGGCGTCGGCGAGCGCCTGCTCGTCGCCGCTCACCGACGGGAAGTCGACGAGCCGGGCGGTCAGCGCGCCGCCGTCGAGGGTGAGGTCCAGGGGCGTCGGGTTCGGGCTGCTCATGGCGCCAGCCTAGTCCGCGTGGTGTGCACCCCGTGTGGCGCTTCCGTGACGCGGCGCGCGCGGGCCCGCCCCGGAGCGAGCGGACCGGCAACCGCAACCGGGTGGCGCCGCACACCCGTCCGAGTGGGTACGGTGTCGGATCAAGAAGCAAGGCGCGAGAGGGGCGACGGTGGCCAGGAGAAAGAGCGGCGAGGAGCTGGGCGAGGAGTTGGCGCCCCCCCGCCGCGGTCCACTGCGCGCGCTGTTGCTCGTGATCGTCGGCCTGCTCGGCCTCGCGCTGGTCGCGGGACTGGCCGTGGTCGGCATCTGGTGGTTCGGCTTCAAACAGGGCGAGCCCGAGGGCTGCTCGGTGAAGACCGCGGCCGGCAGCGGCACGCTGGAGCTCCCGCAGGCGGCCAACGCCGCGACGATCGCCGCGGTGGCGCGCTCGCGCGGACTGCCGGACCGGGCGACGACGATCTCGCTGGCCACCGCGATGCAGGAGTCCAAGCTGCGCAACCTCGCGGGCGGCGACCGGGACTCGATCGGCCTGTTCCAGCAGCGGCCCTCGATGGGCTGGGGCACGGCGCAGCAGATCGGGGACCCGGTCTACGCGACCAACAAGTTCCTGGACGGCCTGGTCAAGGTGCCCGGCTACACCCGGCTGCCGCTGACCGACGCGGCCCAGGCCGTGCAGAAGAGCGGCTACCCGCAGGCGTACGCCAAGCACGAGACCAAGGCGACGCTGCTCACCTCGGCGCTGGCCGGCCGGGAGCCCGGTTCGTTCTCCTGCGTGGTGCACGACTACGCCAAGCCGGATCCGGTCGACTCGCCCTCCCCCACGGCGGGCTCCACCGTCTCCCCGGCCGCCGTCCAGCCCACCGCCGCGGACCGGGCCCAGGTGCTGTCCGACCGGGTGCGCCGCGAGTTCGGCCGCACCGTGACCCCGGCCACCGGGTACGCCTCGACCATCAAGGGCGCCGAGAACGCGGTCTCGCTCACCCCGGACCCGTCCGCCGCCGCGCTGACCTCCTCGACCGACGGAACCGACGACGGAATCACCGCCGAGCGGGCGAGCGGCTGGGAGGTCGCCCACTGGGCGGTCGCCCAGGCCCAGCAGCTGGGCATCGCGACGGTCGCCTACGACGGGAAGATCTGGCGCAAGACCAAGTCGGAGGACGGCTGGCAGCCGCAGACCTCCGGGACGTCGACCAAGCTCGTTCAGGTCACCCTCGCCACGTCCGACAAGGGCTGACGCACTGACGTTCGGGTGGCCGCCGGACGGGTGAATCCGGTCAACCCCGGTGGACCGGGAGCCCGCCGTGGCGGCCCCGCCGGAGAACCGTCACTCCCCTTGCCCGGCGCCGGGCCCACGGGGCCGTACGGACCCCGCCAGGCGCCGTCACGGCGGTCCTACGATCCGATGGTCGGTCAGACACTTTCCTGGTCCAGGCCGAAACCATCTGGCTTCTCAAGCGGTAACACCGTCAGTCCGCCCGGCGGACGTGACGGACCCAGACCCTCCGAGGAGCCCCATGTCTCACCCCCTCACGCGACGGATCGCCAGCGCCGCGCTGCTCGTGGCGGCCGGCGCGACCCCGCTGGTCGCGGCCGGCTCCGCGTCCGCCCTGGGCGGCGACGCCCTGCTGCCCAAGAGCGACCTGGCCGCGCCGCTGGGCCAGCTGACCAACACCGACACCGGTTCCACCCTCCAGCACACCACCCACCAGCTGGGCCAGGCCGCCGGCAGCACCGGCGCCGCCACCGTCGCCGCGGGCGTACCGGCCTCCGCCGACGCCGCCGGCAACATCGTCGCCCACCAGCTCCCCGAGGCGAACGAGAAGGCCAGCTCGCTGACCGCCCCGGTCGACCAGACCGCCGCCACCACCGGCCAGCTCTCCGCCGTCACCCCGAAGGTCGCCTCCGCACTGGCCGGCAAGCTCGGCGAGGCCGTCACCGGCAAGGGCGTCGGCACCCGCAGCGCCGCGGCCAGCCCGGTCGGCGGGCTCGCCCAGACCGGCGCCATCGCCAAGGGCCTGCCCGGCGCCGACAAGCTCGCCGGCGCCGTCCCCGGCACCAACGCCGTCACCGACGCGCTGCCGCTCGGCTCCGTCGCGCGCGCGCTGCCCGCCCTGCCCGGCACCGACGTCCTGGGCCTGGCCGAGCACGGCTCGGCCAACCGCCTCGGCGGCGCCGACCTCGGCCCGAACAACCCGCTGTCCGGCCTCACCGGCGCGCTCGGCCCGATCGGCGGCCTGCTGGGCGGCGTGAACGGCGGCAGCATCAGCGGCCTGCCGCTGTAACCCGCCCCGGGTACGGCGAAGGGGCCGGTGTTCCGCTCTCGGAACACCGGCCCCTTCGGCGTCGGTCAGCGGGCCGCGTTCAGCCGCTCCACGGCCGCGGCCACCCGCTCGTCGGTCGCGGTGAACGCGACCCGGACGAAGCACTCGCCGGCCGGCCCGTAGAAGTCGCCAGGCGCCACCAGGATGCCCAGTCCGGCCAGCTCGGCCACGGTCTCCCAGCACGGGCGGTCCTGCGTCACCCACAGGTAGAGGCTCGCCTCCGAGTGCTCGACCCGGAAGCCGTACGCCTCCAGCGCCGCCCGCAGCGCCGAGCGCCGGGCCGCGTACCGCTCCCGCTGCTCCGCCACGTGCGCGTCGTCCGACAGCGCCGCGATCGTCGCCGCCTGGACCGGCGCCGGCACGATCATGCCGCCGTGCTTGCGCACCTCCAGCAGCTCCCTGACCACCACCGGGTCGCCCGCCACGAAGGAGGCGCGGTAGCCGGCCAGGTTGGAGCGCTTGGAGAGCGAGTGGACGGCCAGCAGGCCCTCGTGGCCCGCGCCGCAGACGTCCGGGTGCAGGACCGAGACCGGCTCGGCGGACCAGCCCAGCTCCAGGTAGCACTCGTCGCTGACCAGCAGCGCCCCGTGCTCCCGGGCCCAGGCGACCGCCCGGCGCAGCTCGTCCGCGCCGAGCACCCGGCCGGTCGGGTTGGACGGCGAGTTCACCCAGAGCAGGCGGACCCGCGAACCGTCCAGCTCGTCCACCGAGTCGTACTCGACCGGCTCCGCGCCGCACAGCCGCGCGCCCACCTCGTACGTCGGGTAGGCCAGCCGCGGGTAGGCGACCTGGTCGCCCGGGCCGAGGCCGAGCTGGGTCGGCAGCCAGGCCACCAGCTCCTTGGAGCCGACGGTCGGCAGCACGGCCTGCGGGCCGATCTCGGCGCCGCAGCGGCGGTGCAGCCAGCCGGCGATCGCCTCGCGCAGCTCCACCGGGCCCCACACCGTCGGGTAGCCCGGCGTGTCGGTGGCGGCGGCCAGCGCCTTCTGGATCACCTCGGGGACCGGGTCCACCGGGGTGCCCACCGAGAAGTCGCAGAGACCGCCCGGGTGGGCCAGCGCGGTCGCCTTGTACGGCTCCAGCTTGTCCCAGGGGAAGACCGGCAGGAGGTCGGACAGCCTTCCTCGGCCAGATGGGCGGCGCGCCGCCCCCGGGTGACCCGGGAACGGCGCGCGCGTGCTGTTGGTGTTCACAGCTCAGATGCCACCGATCGTCAGTGGTCGGCGTTCTGCGGCGGCAGAGCGGCGATGAAGGGGTGGTCGCGCTCGATCAGGCCCAGCTTCGAGGCGCCACCGGGCGAACCCAGATCGTCGAAGAACTCGACGTTCGCCTTGTAGTAGTCCTTCCACTCCTCCGGGGTGTCGTCCTCGTAGAAGATCGCCTCGACCGGGCAGACCGGCTCGCAAGCGCCACAGTCGACACACTCATCCGGGTGGATGTAGAGCGATCGCTCGCCCTCGTAGATGCAGTCAACCGGGCACTCTTCGATGCACGCCTTGTCCTTCACGTCGACACAAGGCTGCGCGATGACGTAGGTCACGCTGTCGTTCCTCCTCGGAAGGGCCGTGGCGGCCCGTTCTGTTCTGCTCGCGTGCGCGGTGAGCGCGGCGTCGTCGATGCCCGCCCCTAGTATCGCGGGTCGGAGACCGCAAATGCACAGGAGGTGCCCAGATGACGGCAGGCGGCCCGGCCCAGGACCGTCCGGAGGTCCGGATAGATCGCTCTGACGTGGGACGACGCGTGTCCGTCCGGCGCCTCTCGGGGTTCGTGGACGACCGGCCGGTGTTCCGGGATTCGATCGGCGTGCTCACATCGTGGGACGATCATGGACTGACGGTCGCTCCGCGGACCGGCGACCCCGTCTCCTTCCCCGAGAAGCTGCTGGTCGCGGGCAAGGTCGTGCCGCTCTTCCCGGCCCGGCGCGCACCGCTGCCCGCCGCCACGCCCGTCGAACTCCAGCGGATCGCGGCCCGCGGCTGGCCCGCCGTCGAACAGGAGCCGCTCGGCGCGTGGACGCTGCGCGCCTCGGCCGGGTTCACCCGCCGCGCCAACTCCGTCCAGGCACTCGGTGACCCCGGACTGCCGCTGCCCGACGCGCTCACCGCCGTCCACCGCTGGTACGCGGCGCGCGGCCTTCCCGCGTACGTCGAGGTGATCACCCCGGGCTCGCCGAACGAGTTGCGGGCCGAGCTCGACCGGCTGGGAGCCCGTTACGCGCCCACCCTGGTGCGCACCGCCCCGCTGGCCGGGCTCGCCCGGGCCGGCTCCGGGCCCGAGCGGGTCCGGCTCGCCCGGACCGCCGACCCGGCCTGGCTCTCGCTCTACCGCCGGGTCGGCGAGGACGAGGCGCTGGAACGGGCCGCCCGGCAGGTGCTGCACGGCGGGCCGTCGGTCTGGTTCGCCACCGTGCCGGGCGCCCCCGGACAGCCGCCGCTGGCGATCGGACGCTGCGTCGTCGACGGGCCCTGGGCCTGCTTCGGCGCGATCGAGGTCGCGCCGTACGCCCGGCGGGCCGGGCTGGCCACGACCGTCATGGCGGTGCTCGCCGCCCGGGCCGCCGAGGAGGGGGCGACCGGTGGATACCTCCAGGTCGAGGCGGACAACACCGGGGCGATCGCGCTCTATGACGGACTCGGCTTCACGACCAGTCACACTTACCACTACGCCCTTCTCCCCCAGGGGTAGCACCGCCCGCCCGCCCGCACCGCCGCCCCGCCCGCCCGCCGCTCCTCGCCCGCCGTTCGCCCGCCCGTCGTACGAAAGCCGTCGCCGTCACCGTGACCGAGCAGAGCAGAGACCGCTTCCGGACCGCCGCCCGCGCCGAGCATCCCGACCCGGTGCTGCTCTGCCTGCTCGCCGCCGCCGAACACGGCCCGGTCCTCGACCCGGACGACCCCGGGGAACCGCCCAGCGTGGACGCCCTGCTCGCCGCCTGCGAGGCCGCCCTCGACCGGCACGCGAGCGCCGTCCGGCTCGCCGTCGCCGAACGCGCCCCCGCCGGCCCGGAGGAGACCGCCGCCCTGCTCGCCGCCGTCCTCGGCGGGCGGGAACGCTTCCACGGGCGGCAGTCCGACTACCGGCGGCTCGAGTCCTCGCTGCTGCCCGACGTGCTGCGGCGGCGGCGCGGACTGCCGATCATGCTGTCCCTGGTGTGGATGGCGGTCGGGCGGCGGGCCGGGCTCGCCGTCCACGGCATCGCGCTGCCCGGCCACGTCATCGTCGCCGTCGGCGGGCCGGGCGGCGGCGACGAGTACGTGCTCGCCGACCCCTTCCACGGCGGGCGGCTGCTCGACCCGGACGACGCCGAACGCCTGGTCCGCGGCGCCGGGCAGGAGTTCAGCCCCGACCTGCTCACCCCCGCCCAGCCGCTCGACCTCGTGCTGCGCGTGCTCGGCAACATCCGCGCCTGGGCCGCCGACCGCCCCGAACACGCCCGCACCCAGCTCTGGGCCACCGAACTCGCCCTCCTGCTGCCCCGCCACCCCGCCCAGCTCCGCCTCGAACGCGCCGAACTCCTCGTCCGCACCGGCGACTTCCTCGGTGGCTCGGCCGAGATGGACGCCTTCGCGCAGATCCTCGACACCTTCGACCCCGACACCGCCGCCAAGGTCCGCCAGGAGGCCCGGGCCGCCCGGCACCGGCTCAACTGACGACCGCCCGGGAACTCGCTCGGAGCCAGTCGGGGGCGCGCCCAGAACCAGCCGGGGGCGCGCTCGGAGTCAGCCGGGGCGCGCTCAGAGCCAGCCCTTCTCCCGGGCGATCCGCACCGCCTCGGTGCGGTTGCGGGCCTCGGTCTTCTGGATCGCCATCGACAGGTAGTTGCGGACCGTCCCCTCCGACAGGTGCAGCCGCCGCGCGATGTCCGCGTTCACCGCCCCGTCCGCCGCCGCGCCCAGCACGTCCCGCTCGCGCGCCGTCAGCGGATTCGCCCCCTCCGCCAGCGCGGCCGCCGCCAGCACCGGATCGATCACCCGCTCCCCGCGCAGCACCCGCCGGATCGCCTCCGCCAGCTCCGAGGCCGGCGCGTCCTTCACCAGGAACGCGTCCGCCCCCGACTCCATCGCCCGCCGCAGGTACCCCGGCCGGCCGAAGGTCGTCGCGATCACCACCCTCGTCCCCGGCGCGTTCCGACGCAGCTCGGCGGCCGCCTCGATGCCCGTCATCCCCGGCATCTCGATGTCCAGCACGGCCACCTGCACCTCGTGCGCCAGCACCGCCGCCACCACCTCGTCCCCGCGCCCCACCTGCGCGACGACGTCGATGTCCCCCTCCAGCCCGAGCAGCGCCGCCAGCGCCTCCCGGACCATCCCCTGGTCCTCGGCGAGCAGCACGCGGATCAGGGCCCCGTTCTGAATGTCACTCATGGCCACGACCTTAGAGGGGCGCCGGAGAGGCCGCGGAAGGTATTCGCCTGGCTCGCCGAAGGCCTGCGGGCCAGACTGGCGGCATGCTGAACCTGGAACGCCTCCGCCCGGACCACGCCGACGCCCTGCTGGCCTTCGAGCGCGCCAACCGCGCCTGGTTCGCGCGGACCGTTCCGGACCGCGGTGACGCCTACTTCGCCGAGTTCCCGGCCCGCCACGCCGCCCTGCTCGCCGAACAGGACTCCGGCGTCTGCCGGTTCCACGTCGTCCTCGACGCGGCCGGCGCCGTCCTCGGCCGCGTCAACCTCGTCGACATCACCGACGGCACCGCCGAACTCGGCTACCGCGTCGGCGAACACGCGACCGGCCGGGGCGTCGCCACCACCGCCGTCGCCCACCTCTGCCGGCTGGCCGCCGCGGACTACGCCCTCACGTCGCTGACCGCCGTCACCACCCTCGACAACCTCGCCTCCCAGACCGTCCTCACCCGCAACGGCTTCGCGGTCGTCGCCGAACTCACCCTCGACGACCGCCCCGCGCTCCGGTTCGGCCGCGCCCTCACCGACGGCCGGCCGTCGGCATAGGAAACCGGGGGGGGGGGGGGGGGGGGGAAGAGGGGACCCCCCCCCCCCCCCCCCCCCCCCCCCCCCCCCCCCCCCCCCCCCCCCCCCCCCCCCCCCCCCCCCCCCGGACGCGGGTCAGAGCCAGCGCTGCGCGGCCTCGACACTGTCGGAGCCACTGGTGTTGAAGGCGATGGCGGCCTGCGGGGCGTGGCGGCGGACGAGGTTGACGACGAGCTCGAAGAAGGGCAGGGCGGGTTCGGGCTTGCGGATGCCGCCGCCGATGACGACGACGTCCCAGTCCCGGTCGGCGAGGGCGGCGGTGATCGCGGGCCCGGCCGTCTCGTCGGGCGCGACCAGGGCCATCTCCGCGTCGATGCCGTGGTCGGCGAAGCGGGCGAGTTCGGCGTCGAGGACGGCCCGCAGGCCGTCGCCGTCCATGCCGGGGACGGTGTGCGGGTCGAAACCGAGGATGAGTGCGGTAGCCATGCCGGGGAGGACGGTCAACCCGACCGGCCGGGTTCCGTGCCGGCCGGCGCGGTGACCGTCCGCAGCGGGACGAAGGCCCGGAGCCGGAAGCCCCGGCCCCGCTCGCCCGGCCCGGCCTCCAGCCGCCCGCCGACCAGGGCCAGCCGCTCCTCCAGGCCCGAAAGCCCGTTGCCCGGCTGGGACTTGCCCGGTCCGCGCCCGTTGTCGGCGATCTCCAGGACGGCGTAGCGCTCGCCACCGCCCTCCCAGCTCTCGTCGGCCGTGACGGTGCAGACGGTGGCGCCCTCGCCGTGCCGGACGATGTTGGTGACGGCCTCGCGCAGTGCCCAGGCCAGCGCGCCCGCCTCCTCGTCGGCAAGCCCCGGCCAGGTGTCGGCCAGTTCCGGCGCGGCCTCCAGCCTGACCTGTGCGGCGGCCAGCGCGGTGCGGGCGGCGGCGAGTTCGACCGGCAGGGTGGGGCGGCGGAAACCGGTCACCGCCTCCCGGACGTCGATCAGCGACTGCCGGGCGACCTGCTCGATGTCGGCGACCTGCGCCCGCGCCGCCTCGTCCTTGCCGGCGTCCATGAACCGCCCGGCCAGTTCGCTCTTCAGCGTGATCAGCGACAGCGAGTGCCCGAGCAGGTCGTGCAGGTCGCGGGAGAGGCGCAGCCGTTCCTCGGAGGCGGCCAGGTGGGCGACGGCGGCGCGGGCCTCGCGCAGTTCCTTCATGGTGGCGACCAGCCGCTGCATGCCGGTCATCGCGGCGCCGGCGAGGAAGGAGGTGAGGGCCAGGGTGGGGATGGTGTCGCCGCCGGCGTGGCTCAGCACGCCGACGGTGGCGGTGAGCGCGGCCATGGCGGCGACACCGGGCAGCGCGTAGCGCACCGGCAGGATCACGGCGACGCACACCGAGGCGTAGGTGAAGAGGGTCAGGAAGGCCTCACCGAGGACGAAGGCCGAGACGCTCGCGAGCACGACCATCATCGCGACGATCAGCCGACAGGCCCGGGGCCGCATCCCGACCATCGAGCGGAAGATCACCAGCAGGACGTAGCTGCCGACGAAGACCGCCAGGCAGAGCCAGCCGAACACCCGGGCGGCCGTCCCGTGCCCGCCGTGCAGCAGGTTGCCCACCGGGTAGGCCAGGTAGATCGTCCACAGCAGCATCCAGCTGACCTTGACCAGCAGCTGCCGCCTGGTCTCGATCGGCGAGCCCGGGACGGTCATGAACGACGTGCGCGCCGGACCCGCCTCCGGCTGCTCGTCGGATCGGCGGGTCTGGCGCGGCTCGGTCATGCCGGTCATCATGCCTGGCGGGTGTCGCGGCGGTACAGCGCCGCCGCGGCGACGACGAACACCGCGAGGAAGGCGGCCAGCCCGGCGACCGCGCCGGTGTCCAGGGAGTGCCCGGGCTGGGTGAACGCGGCCAGCTGGTTGTACAGGTACACCGGGTTGAACCGGGCGAACTTCTCCAGCGAGCCGCTCACCGGGAACCACGTCCCGCCGAACAGCGCCATCACCATGTAGGTGATCATCACGATGGTCTGCACCGAGTCCGGCGCCGCCGCGTACCCGAGCGCGACCCCGAGCGCCGCGAACACGAAGCTGCCCAGCCACAGCGCCGCCGCCAGACCGGCCCACTGCGCCGCGCCGAGCGACACGCCCTGGACCGCGCCGAGCGCGAAGACCACCAGGATCGCCGGCAGCGTGGTCACCGAGCTCGCGGCGATCTTGCCGAGGGTGTACGCCCGGCCGGGCAGCGCGGTGAGCCGCAGCTGGCGCACCCAGCCGCTCTTGCGCTCCAGCGAGATCCGCTGCGCGCTGCCGGTGAGCACCGCGCCGACCGCGCCGAAGGTGGCCATCGAGACCATGAAGTAGGTCTTCGCCGACAGGCCGCCGGCCAGTGGGGAGGAGCCGTAGGCGTGGGTGAAGAAGAAGTACATCAGCGCCGGGAAGGCGATGGTGAAGACCAGGTAGCGCCGGTTGCGGAAGGTCCGCAGGATCTCCAGCCGGATCAGGGTGGTCATCGCACGGTCTCCTTCGCGTCCTCGCGCTGGTCCTGCGCGCCGGTGATGGTCAGGAAGGCCTGTTCCAGGCCGAGGCCGGTGACTTCCAGCCCGCGCGGGTACAGGCCCGCCCGGTAGAGCCCGGCGACGCTGGCGTCGGCGTCCGCGGTGCGGATCCGGACGGTCCGCACGCCCGGCACCCGGGCGGTGACGTCCAGGGACTGCACGCCCGGCAGCAGGCGCAGCACGCCTTCGTCGAACTCCCCGTCCGCGTCGTGGAGTTCGAAGGCGACCCGACGGGCTCCGGCGCGCGCCTTGATCTCGGCGGAGCTGCCGTCGGCGATCAGCCGGCCCCGGTGCAGGACGAGGACGCGGTCGGCGATCGAGTCCGCCTCCTCCAGGTAGTGGGTGGCGAACAGCACCGTGCGCCCGGCGTCGGCCTGCGCCCGCATGCTCGCCCAGAACGCCTGCCGGACGGTGACGTCCATGCCGGTGGTGGGCTCGTCCAGCACGATCAGGTCGCTGTCTCCCGCGATCGCGAGCGCGAAGCGGACCCGCTGTTCCTGGCCGCCGGACAGCTTGTCCGCCCGGCGCTCGGCCAGTTCGGTGATCCCGGCGTCGGCCAGCACCTCCTCGACCGACCGGCCGCGCGGGTGCACGTCGCGGGCGAGCTCGACCAGTTCGCGGACCTTGACGTCGGCCATCAGCCCGCCGCTCTGCAGCATCGCGCCGACCCGGCCGGCCGCGATCGCCTCCCGCGGGGTGCCGCCGAACAGCGTGACGCTGCCCTGGTCGGGCTGGCGCAGGCCGAGCAGCAGGTCAAGGCTGCTGGACTTGCCGGCGCCGTTCGGGCCGAGCAGGGCGACGGTCTCGCCCGGGCGCAGCACGAGGTTGAGGTCGTCCACGGCGCGCACCCGCCCGTAGCTCTTGCCGACGCCGCGGAAGGCGGCCACTTCGGTGCTCATCGTCCCGTTCTTCTCCCCTGGTGGTGTCGCGCCCGTGGTCGCGATCGGTGTCGCGATCGGTGTCGTTCGCACCACCTCAGAGTCCCGTGCGGGCGGGGTGCGGCGGCAGTGTCCGCCGTCGTGCCTTCGGTATGACGGATGTCATGGCTGCGGCCGGTACCCGGGTCAGGGGTACCGGCCGCACGACCGCAGGTCAGGCTGGGTGTCAGAGGCCCAGCGCGCGCTTCACGAAGTCGACCTGGAGCAGCAGCAGGTTCTCCGCGACCTCCTCCTGCGGCGTCATGTGCGTGACACCGGACAGCGGCAGCACGGTGTGCGGGCGGCCGGCCGCGAGCAGCGCGGAGGACAGCCGCAGGGTGTGCGCGGCGACCACGTTGTCGTCCGCCAGGCCGTGGATGATCATCAGCGGCCGCTCCAGCCCGGCGGCGTAGCCGGTCAGCGAGTTGGCCGCGTACACCTCGGGCCGCTCGGCCGGGTGGCCGAGGTAGCGCTCGGTGTAGTGGGTGTCGTACAGCTCCCAGTCGGTCACCGGCGCGCCGGCGACGGCCGCGTGGAAGACGTCGGGGCGGCGCAGCACGGCGAGCGCGGAGAGGTAGCCGCCGTACGACCAGCCGCGGATGGCGACCCGGCCGAGGTCCAGCGGGAACTCCTCGGCGAGCGCCTGCAGCGCGTCGGCCTGGTCGTCGAGGGTGGCACCGGCGAAGTCGAAGGCGATGGACTTCTCCCAGGCCGGGCTGCGGCCGGGGGTGCCGCGCCCGTCGGCGACGACCACGGCGAAGCCCTGGTCGGCGAACCACTGCGAGTTGAGGTGCGGGTTGTGCGCCTGGACGACGCGCTGGCCGTGCGGGCCGCCGTACGGGTCCATCAGGACGGGCAGCAGGCCGTCCCGCTCGCGGTCGTAGCCGGTGGGCAGGAAGACCGCGGCCGGGATGCGGCGCTCGCCGGCGAAGCGGAACACCGGGCGGGCGGTGATGACCGGGGTCTCGGCGTAGGAGGCGATGGTGGCGACGTCGTCGACGACCACGCCTTCGGGCAGGTCGCGGGCGACCTGGACGAGGGTGCCGGGCAGGTCGGGCTCGGCGGTGGCGCGCACGGTGATCCCGCCCGCGTGCACGGCGCTGGTGACGGAGGTGAACGGACGGCCGTTGGCGGACTCCCAGCCGAGCCGCTTGCCGTCGTGGCTGATCCGGCCGACGGCGATCCAGCCGGGCTCGGGGTCGGTCTCCGCGGCGCCGCCGGAGGCGGTGAACAGCACCTCGGCGTCGGTGACGGCGACCACCGAGCGCAGGTGCAGGTCGGCCCCGGTGACGGCCTGGTCGCCGATCACCAGCGCCCGCACGCCGCCCTCGTCGGAGATCCGGACCAGCTTGCCGTCCGGGGTCCAGGCCGGGACGCCCTGGAACAGCTCCAGCCAGGCGTCGTCGCGCTCCTCGAACAGCACCTCGGTGGCGCCGGTGGCCACGTCGAGGCCGAGGACCAGCTGGCTGCGCTGGTCGCGGGCCTGGACGAGCAGCAGCGGCACGCCGCCCGCGGACCAGTGCACCCGGGCGAGGTACGGGAAGGCCGTGCGGTCCCAGACCACCTCGGTGCGGCCGCCGTCCAGGTCGAGCACCCAGAGGCCGACCTCGGCGTCGGCGGTGCCGGCGGCCGGGTAGGCGACCTCGGCGGGCTCGCGCTGCGGGTTGGCCGGGTCGGCGATCCACCAGCGGCGCACCGGGGTGTCGTCGGCGCGCTCGACCAGCAGCCGGTCGCCGTCGGGGGACCACCAGAAGCCCCGGTCGCGGCTCATCTCCTCCTGGGCGATGAACTCGGCCTGCCCCCAGGTGACGTTCGGGCCGTCGGGCTCGGCGAGCACCCGGTCGGCGGTGCCGTCGGCGCGGGTGAGGCGCAGTTCGCCGGCGGTGTTGGCGTAGGCGACGTGGCTGCCGTCCGGGGAGACCCGCGGGTCCAGCAGCGGGCCCTGGGCGGGCAGTTCGGCGGTGGCGCCGGTGGCCAGGTCCGCGGTGAACAGCCGGCCGGAGAGGGCGAAGGCGGCCAGCCGGCCGGCCGCGTCCAGGGCGTAGCCGACGATGCCGGCCGAGCCTTCGCGGCTGCGCTCGCGGCGGGCCTTCTCGGCGGGCGAGAGGTCCTCCTCGCCGCCGCCGAGCAGCACGGCCGGGTCGGCGGCGATCCGCTCCTCGCCGGTGGCGGTGTCGAGGGTCCAGAGCAGGTTGGCCCGGTCGCCGCCCGATCGGGAGCGCAGGAAGACGACCCGCGAGCCGTCCGGTGCGACGGAGAAGGAGCGGGGCGCGCCGACGGTGTAGCGCAGGGTCCGCGCGTACTGCCGGGGGAAGGTGTCCGCAGGGGTGTGGGAGGTCATGGCACCAGACCCTACGACGCCGTACTCCCGCTGCCGGGCGCCGGTGATCACTCGTTCGGAGCATCGTTCCCGAGTACGCCCCAAAGGCGCCCATACCCCCTCCGACCGGCCCATGCGCCCTACGAGTGCCTCCGTACCCCGGCATGTGGAGACTCACCGAATGTAATGCTCCCCTTACTCATCGGGTATGACTGGTCGGGCGAGTGATCGTCGGGCCCGTCCCGGCCACGGTCGCCCGACCGCAAGTCCCGTACGGTCCCACCGTCACCCTCCCCAGGGGGTGGCGCACCCGAGAAGGGGTGTGAGCCGACATGGCTTTGTCCGTCTCCGCAGCCATGCTGATGCTGGTCATCGTGGTGGTACTGATCCGCCGCTCCGGGCTGAAGCTCGCGCACGCGATCATCTGCGCGCTGCTCGGCTTCTACCTGGCGTCCAGCTCGATCGCGCCGTCGATCAGCCAGGTCACCAGCAACCTCGCCGGGATGATCAACGGCCTGAAGCTCTGACCCCGCCACGGCGGTCGTTAGGCTTCCTCCCATGACCGCGACTACCGGCCGCCGCCTGCTCCTGGTGCACGCCCACCCCGACGACGAGTCGATCGGCAACGGCGCCACCATGGCCCGGTACGCCGCCGAGGGCGCCCAGGTCACCCTGGTGACCTGCACCCTCGGCGAGGGCGGCGAGGTGATCCCGCCCGGGCTGGCCCATCTGACGGCCGATCGGGAAGGCACCCTCGGCGCGTACCGGATCGGCGAGCTGACCGCGGCGATGCGCGCGCTCGGCGTCACCGACCTCCGCTTCCTCGGCGGCCCTGGCCGCTACCGCGACTCCGGGATGATGGGCCTGCCCGACAACGACGTGCCCGGCTGCTTCTGGCGGGCCGACCTCGACGAGGCGGCCGGCCACCTGGTCGCGGTGGTCCGCGAGGTCCGGCCGCAGGTGCTGGTCACCTACGACGAGAACGGCGGCTACGGGCACCCGGACCACATCCAGGCGCACCGGGTCGCGATGCGCGCGTACGAGCTGGCGGCCGATCCGGCGCACCGCCCGGAGCTGGGCCCGGCCTGGCGGATCGCCAAGGTGTACTGGAACCGGATGCCCCGCTCGGTGATCGAGGCCGGGCTCGCCGAGACCGCCGCCCGGGCGTCCTTCCCCGGGACGGCCCGGCCCGCCGACGTTCCCGGGGTGGTGGCCGACGAGGTGGTCACCACCGTGCTGGACGGCTCCGCGTACGCCGGGCGCAAGGCCGCCGCGATGGCCGCGCACGCCACTCAGATCACCGTGGACGGCGCCTTCTTCGCGCTCTCCAACGACCTCGGCCAGCCGCTGGTCGCCACCGAGTACTACCAGCTGGTACGCGGCCAGGCCGGGCCGGAGCGGCCCGAGGACGACCTGTTCGCGGGGCTGTCGCCCGCCGCCGACCCGCTGCCCACCGCCACCGCCACCGCCACCGCCGAGGAGAGCGTCCGATGACCGAGCCCGCCGCCGCCCGGCCGCCGCGCCGCTCGTTCCCGGCGGCCGTCCTCGGCACCCGCGGGGAACGGCTGGCCGAGCCTCAGCCCCCGCGCGCCGCCCGGATCGCGGCCTACGTCCTGTTCTTCCTGCTGGGTGTCGCGGTGTCGGTCTGCGGATCCTTCGTGCAGGCCTTGTGGCCGCCCGTGGGGGTCCTGCTGGCGCTCGCGGCGACCGGCGCCACCTTCTACGGCGGCCTACGGGTCACCGGCACCCGGCTGGGCGCGGCACTGCCCGCGGCCGGCTGGTTCATGGCGATGCTGCTGGTGATCGTGCCCCGGCCGGAGGGCGACAACGTGCTGTGGTCCAACGCCACCTCGCTCGGCTGGCTGTTCGGCGGCTCGGTCCTGGGCGTGATCTGCGCCACCCTGCCGACCCGCGGCAGCTGGTTCCCGGGCGTGCCCGGCCCGCCGCGCTGAACCCGCCCGCGGGGCACGTACGCACCGCGCACGACGCGCAGTCAGGAGCGCGCGGCCGTACTCTCATACCGGAGGAACCGGACGTATCAGGATCTGTCCGAAGCCGTTCGCCGCTCTGTTCTTCCCAGTATGGTGGTCCCGCAGAACGCCGTACCCGACCGCCGCCCGCCCAGGCCCGGCGACCACGAACCGCGGTCGCGCCGCACGGCCCGCCCGCGAACCCGGAGCAGAGCAGCATTGAGCAGCCGCGAATCTGACAACGCCCACCCGACGCCCCGGCGTACGGGTCCGGACGCCTACCCGTCGGGCACCCCGCCCTACGGCACACCGGGGCTCCCGGGCGGCGACCGGGCCGGTGCCGCCCAGGGCGCCGCGTCGGGCGGCGAGGACGACGGCCCGAAGACCGAGACCACCCTGACGACCCGGGTCCGGATCAACATCCCCGGGTCGCGCCCGATCCCGCCGGTCGTGGTCCGCAGCACCGTCAAGAACGAGGACGGCCCGGGCGAGGAGGCCCCGGCGGCCGTCCCCGAGCCGGGCGGCCCGCGGCACCGGTCCGCGCCCTCCGCCCCCGTCCTCGGGGTGATGGAGGGCGGCGCCCGCACGGCCACCCCGCCGGAACTGCCGCCGGAGTGGCAGGTCCCGCCGATCCCGCCGGCGACGTCCGAGGCCGAGTCCACCGGCGCCTGGTTCCGGCCCCGGCAGAAGAAGGCCGAGCCGGCGCCGACCGCCGTACCGGCCGGTGCCCCGAACACCCCGGGCGCGCCGGAGGCCCCGGCCGCGCCCGCCGCCGCCGAGCCCCGGCCGACGGCCGCCCCGGCCCCCGGCGCCCGCCCGAACGGTGCCCGCCCCGCCCAGGGCGCGGCCCGTCCGAACGGCCGACCGGTGCCCGCCCAGGCCCAGGCCCCGAACCCGGCCCCGAATCCGAACGGTGCGCCGTTCCCCGCCGGCCCCGGTGCGCAGGCCCCGGCGGAGGAGCCCGGCGTGTACGAGGCCGCCTCCCCCTTCGCGCCGCCCACCGCCGACCCGTTCGCCCCGATGGCGCCCACG
This sequence comes from Kitasatospora sp. NPDC043949, assembly GCF_056435365.1. Lineage (NCBI taxonomy): Bacteria > Bacillati > Actinomycetota > Actinomycetes > Kitasatosporales > Streptomycetaceae > Kitasatospora > Kitasatospora sp. NPDC043949. The sequence continues at coordinate 93,464 of NZ_JBWKEQ010000010.1, forward strand.
GCCGGAGCCCGTGGCCGGCGCGACGACCGCCCGCAGCAGGACGCCCAGCAGAACGGCGGCCGGCGCAACGGCCGGCAGTCCGACGGACGGCCGCAGCAGGGCCCGCGCCCGGGCGCCCGCCCGCAGGGCCCGGCGGCCGGCGCGACGGACCCGGAGGACACCTCGGTCGACGGCTTCGAGCCGATCCGCGAGGGCACCCCGCCGCCCGCCGCCATACCGGGCCTGCCGCAGAACGGCGCCGCGCACGGCGGCGAAGCCCGCCCGCAGCCCGGCCTGTTCGCCTCGGCCCCGGCCGGTGCCGACCCGTTCGCCGCCCAGCGCCCCGCCGCACCGGGCCAGGACGCCTTCGCCCACCCGGCCCCCGGCGGGCTCTTCCCCGGCGCCCCCGGTACCGCCCCCGGGCACCCGCAGCAGCCCGGACCGGACCCGGAGGCCACCGAGTTCACCCCGCTGCCGACCCCCGCCCCGGGCCCCCGGCCCGCACCGCAGCCGGCCAGGACCGAGTCCGCGCCCGCGCCCGCCAAGACCAAGGGCAAGGCCAAGCCGAAGGCCAGCGCCGGCAAGAAGCTGGTCAAGCTGGGCGTGTACGGCGTCGGCTTCGTGCTGTTCCTCGGCGCCGCCGCGTACGGCACCGGCCTGATGCTCAACCAGTCCGACATCCCCAAGGGCACTGTGGTGCTCGGCACCGACATCGGCGGCAACAGCCGCGACCAGGCGATCCACCAGCTCGACGAGACCGTCGGCAAGACCGGCCAGCAGCCGCTCAAGCTGAAGGTCGGCGACCAGGCGCTGAACCTCGACCCGACCGTCGCCGGGCTGAGCTTCGACACCACGGGCACCGTGGACGGCCTCGCCCAGCACAGCTACAGCCCGGTCGACGTCATCAAGTCGCTGAAGGGCGGCACCAAGGCGGTCGCACCGGACGTCAAGGTGGACCGGGCCAAGCTCAAGGCCGCCCTGGACACCCTGGCCTCCGGCTCGGGCCAGGGCCTTCAGGAGGGCTACGTCAAGTTCGCCGACAACGGCGACCCGGTCGTGGTGCCCGGCCGGGCCGGCCAGGCCGTCGACTCGGCGAGCGCCCTCGACGTGGTCGAGCAGGCCTACCGCGACCGCGCCGCCGGCAAGCCCGAGCAGCCGATCGCGCTCGCCGTGACGGCCGCCCAGCCCAAGGTCTCCCCGCAGGCCCTGCAAGCCGCCGCGGACAGCCTCGGCAAGTCCGCGCTCAACGGCAACGTGTACGTCCTGGCCGGCGCCAAGAAGTGGATCTTCGGCAAGCAGGTCGCCGCCAAGACGCTCACGCTCGTCCCGGACGCCTCCGGCAAGATCGTGCCCAAGTGGGACCTCGACGCGCTGAACGGCCAGCTGGGCAGCGTGTTCGACAAGGTGAAGGTCAAGAAGAACGGCCAGAACGCCGCGATCACCCCGCAGGACGTCGCGGACGCCGTCACCTCGCTGCTCGACAAGACCGGCGAGAAGGACCGCACCTTCAAGTTCACCGTCGCCTGAGCAGCGACCGCACCGATCGGGGGGCGGGCCGGCATCCGGCCCGCCCCTCGACAACTCCCCCTCCCGGTCAGCAAGATGTGACGCCACACCTTCCGCCACAGCCACCTCGGGGAGCACGCCGATGAGCCGCCGCCTCCAGCACCGGACGGCTCTGCTCGCCGGTCTCACCGCCCTGTCGCTCTCACTGACGCTCTGTTCGTGCGCCTCCGGCCAGGGTGGCGCCGCCGCGGACGGGCCGTCCGCCACCGGGGCCCCCAAGCTCACCTCGATCGACGTCAACCCGCGCGAGCGCTCCCAGCTGCGCCAGGGCGGCACCCTGCACCTGGCGATCGCCCAGTTCTCCCGCCAGTGGTCGCCGATCCAGACCGACGGCAGCGAGTCCTCGACGATCAGCGTCAGCAAGCCGCTGCTGCCGACCTTCTTCCGCTCCGACGCGGCCGGCACCCAGACCGCCAACCCGGCCTACCTGCAAGACGCCCACGCGGAGCTGCGGGACGGCCGGCAGGTCGTCGTCTGGACGCTCAACCCGAAGGCCCACTGGTCCGACGGCACCCCGATCACCTGGCGCGACCTCGAAGCCAACTGGCGGGCGCTGAACGGGAAGGACCCGGCCTACCGGCCCGCCAGCAACACCGGCTTCGAACAGGTCTCCTCGGTCGAGCGGGGCAAGGACGACTTCCAGGCGGTGATGACCTTCGACCGGCCGTTCTCCGAGTGGCAGTCGATGTTCAACGGCGCCGCCAACGCCCCGCTGCTGCCCGCGAGCCGGCTAGCCACCCCGGAGCTGTTCAACTCCGCCTACCTGGACGCGATCCCGGTCACCGCCGGCCCGTTCAAGGTCGAACGGCTGGACCGCGCCGCCCAGACCATCACGCTGGTCGCCGACCCCGCCTGGTGGGGCGACAAGCCGCTGCTGGACCGGATCGTCTTCCACGCCATGCTGCCCAACGCCATGGCCCCCGCCTTCGCCAAGGGCGAGATCGACCTCTTCAACAACGGCCCGGACGTCGCCGGCTACCAGACCATCAAGAGCACCAAGGGCGCCGCCGTCCGCCGGGCCGGCGGGCCCGACTTCCGCCAGCTCACCCTCAACGCCCGCACCCCGGCACTCAGCGACGCGACCGTCCGCCAGGCCGTCTTCCAGGCCATCAACCGGGACGCCGTCATCCGCTCCGACCTGAACGGCCTGGACTGGCCAGCCGCCCCGCTCAACAACCACCTGCTGGTCGCCAACCAGAACGCCTACCGGGACAACTCCCTCGGCCTCAGCCGCTACGACCCCGCCGAGGCCGCCCGCAAGCTGGACGCGGCCGGCTGGCGGCTCGACGGCGACGTCCGCAAGCGCAACGGCCGCGAGCTGAACCTGCGGATGGTCATCCCGGCCGGCGTCACCCAGGCGCAGAGCGAGGCCGACAGCGCCACCAGGACGCTCAAGGACATCGGCGTCAAGGTCACCACGGTCACCTCCGCCGCCAACGAGTTCTTCGACAAGTACGTCAACCGCGGCGACTTCGACATCACCGCGTACTCGCTGCTCGGCACGCCCTTCCCGGCCAGCGGCAACCGCGCCGACTTCGTCCAGAACGGCGGCACCAACCACGTCGGCACGGGCAGCCCGGCGGTGGACGCCGCCCTCGACCGCGCCGCCGCCGCACCCGACGCGGCCACCGCCTCCGAGGCGATCAACCAGGCCGACGGCGAGCTGTGGAAGGTGGCCGGCGTGCTGCCGCTCTACCAGCGCCCGCAGCTGTACGGCGCCCGCGCCAACCTCGCCAACATCGGCGCCCAGGGGCTGTCCGACATCGTCTGGGAGAACGTCGGCTTCGAGCGGTAGGCGCCGGCGGCGCCCCGGCGCCCTCAGCCGTGCAGGGTCTCCCGCCAGAAGTGGCAGGCGCTGCGACGGCCCGGCAGCTCGGCGCCCTCGGCGTCCACCATCGGCACCAGCGGCGGGAGTTCGCTCAGGCAGCGGTCCTGCACCCGGTCGCAGCGCGGGTTGAACGCGCAGCCCTGCGGGATCTCCAGGAGGCTGGGCGGCAGGCCCTTGATGGCGTGGAGGTTCTGCCCCTTCTGGTCCAGCCGCGGGATCGAGTCGAGCAGTCCCCGGGTGTACGGGTGGGCGGGGCGCGCGTACAGGTCGCGCACCGGGGCCGTCTCGACGATCCGGCCCGCGTACATCACCGCGATCGTGTCCGCGACGTCGGCGACCACGCCGAGGTCGTGGGTGATCAGGATCAGCCCCATGTGGAACTCGTGCTGCAACTCGGCCAGCAGGTCCATCACCTGGGCCTGCACGGTGACGTCCAGCGCGGTGGTGGGCTCGTCCGCGATGATCAGGTCCGGCTCCATGGAGAGCGCCATGGCGATCATGATGCGCTGGCGCATGCCGCCGGAGAACTGGTGCGGGTAGTCACCGACGCGCTGCCTGGCCGCCGGGATCCGCACCCGGTCCATCAGCTCGATGGCCCTCTCCCTGGCCTCCTTGCGGCTGGCGCCGCGGTGCACCTGGAACATCTCGCCGAGCTGGTACCCCACGCTGAGCACCGGGTTGAGCGAGGACAGCGCGTCCTGGAAGATCATCGCGATCTTCTGGCCCCGGACGAACCGCCGGGCCCTGGAGCCCATGGTCAGCAGGTCCTCGCCGCGGTAGAGGATCCGCCCGCCGGTGATCCGCCCGGGCGGCGTGTCCAGGATGCCCATGATCGCCTGCGCGGTCACCGACTTGCCCGAACCGGACTCACCCAGCACCGCCAGCGTCTCCCCGGCCGACACCGAGTAGCTCACCCCGTTGACGGCCCTGGCCACGCCGTCCCGGGTACGGAACTCGACGTGCAGGTCGTCGACCTCCAGCAGCGGGGTCCCGGGCACCAGGTTCTCCCGACCGCCGCCGATCACCTCCACCATGTCCATCCGAGCAGCCCTCCCCCAGCGCAGCGGCGAGCACCTGTACGCGCAGAGCAACTATCAACGACCCGACCCCACTTGCGGAATCGCGCGGCACGTCTCTTTTCCATCACAAGAAAGGGCGCACCCCCGGTGCGGGGGCGCGCCCTGGGTCTCGCGAGCCGCTAACCGGGCTCGGTACCGCCCTGCCCGACCTCGCGCTCCGCCGCGCTCTGCCCCATCTCGCGCTCCGCCGCGCTCTGCCCGACCTCGCGCTCCGCCGCGCTCTGCCCGATTTCGCGCTCCGCCGCGAAGTGACACGCCGAGTCGTGCCGGGCCGCCCCGCCCAGCCAGGACGGCGAGGCGAGCAGCGGGATCTCGGCCGCGCAGCGGTCCTGCGCCTTCCAGCAGCGGGTGCGGAAGCGGCAGCCGGACGGCGGGTTGGCCGGCGAGGGCACGTCCCCGGTGAGCACGATCCGGTCCCGCGACTCCCTGGCCGTCGGGTCCGGCACGGGGACGGCGGAGAGCAGCGCCTGGGTGTACGGGTGGGTGGCGTGGTCGTAGATCTCGGCATCGCTGCCGATCTCGACCATCTTGCCGAGGTACATCACGCCGACCCGGTCCGAGATGTGCCGGACGATGGAGAGGTCGTGCGCGATGAACATGTACGAGAGGTTGAACTCCCCCTGCAGCTTGTCCAGCAGGTTGATCACCTGCGCCTGCACCGACACGTCCAGCGCGGAGACCGGCTCGTCACAGATGATGATCTCCGGCCTGAGCGCCAACCCCCTTGCGATGCCGATGCGCTGGCGCTGCCCGCCGGAGAACTGGTGCGGATAGCGGTTGATGTACTCGGGGTTGAGCCCGACCACGTCCAGCAGGTCCTGGACGGCCTTGCGGCGGTCCCCCTTCGGCGCCACCTCGGGGTGGATCTCGAAGGGCTCCCCAATGATGTCGCCGACCGTCATGCGCGGGTTCAGCGAGGTGTACGGGTCCTGGAACACCATCTGGATGTTGCGGCGGACGGCCTTCAGCGCCGACCCGGACAGCCGGGAGATCTCCTCGCCCTTGTAGCGGACCGATCCCCCGGTGGCCGGCTCCAGGTTCATCAGCACCTTGGCCAGCGTGGACTTCCCGCAGCCGGACTCGCCGACGACGCCCAGCGTCTCGCCCTGCCTCAGGTCGAAGGAGACCCCGTCGACGGCCTTCACGGCGCCGACCTGCTTCCTGAACAGCACGCCCTTGGTCAGCGGGAAGTGCTTGACCAGGTCCCGGACTTCGAGGATCGGCTCGCCGCGCGGCACTTCCTGGGCGAAGGCGGCCTCCTCCGGCACCGCGGCGCCCAGTGCGGTGGACCCGTTAGCGGCCATGGAGGGTCTCCTTCCAGAAGAAACAGGCGCTGCCCCGCCCGGCCAGCGGGGCGCCGTCGTCCTCGGCGACCGGGTACAGCTCCGGCACCTCGGCCCGGCAGCGGTCCTGCGCCCGCGGGCAGCGCGGGTTGAAGGCGCAGCCCTGGGGGATCCGCAGCAGGTTGGGCGGCAGGCCCTTGATGGCGTAGAGCTCCTGGCCCTTCTGGTCCAGCCGCGGGATGGAGTCCAGCAGGCCGCGGGTGTACGGGTGCGCGGGGCGCGCGTACAGCTCGTGCACCGGGGCGGTCTCGACGATCCGGCCGGCGTACATCACGGCGATCTTGTCGGCGACGTCGGCGACCACGCCGAGGTCGTGGGTGATCAGGATCAGGCCCATGTTGTACTCCGCCTGGAGCTCCGCGAGCAGGTCCATCACCTGCGCCTGGACGGTGACGTCCAGCGCGGTGGTGGGCTCGTCCGCGATGATCAGGTCCGGTTCCAGGGCCAGCGCCATGGCGATCATGATGCGCTGGCGCATGCCGCCGGAGAACTGGTGCGGGTAGTCGTTCACCCGCTGCTTGGCCGCCGGGATCCGCACCCGGTCCATCAGTTCGACGGCCCTGTCCTTGGCCTCCTTGCGGGACGCCCCCCGGTGGGCGCGGAACATCTCGCCGAGCTGGAAGCCCACCGTCAGCACCGGGTTGAGCGAGGACAGCGCGTCCTGGAAGATCATCGCGATCTTCTGGCCGCGGATCCTGCGCCGCTCCTCGTTGCCCATCTTCAGCATGTCCCGACCGCGGAAGCGGATCTCCCCGCGCGGGATCCGGGCCGGCGGCATGTCCAGGATGCCCATGATCGCCTGCGCGGTCACCGACTTGCCCGAACCGGACTCGCCGAGCACCGCGAGCGTCTCCCCCGCCCGGACGCTGTAGTCGACCCCGTTGACCGCCTTGGCCACGCCGTCCCGGGTGACGAACTCGACGTGCAGGTCGCGGACGTCGAGCAGCGGCCCCTCGTACGACGCGGCCCGCTCGGACCTGCTGGCGTCCACAGCTGTACTCACGTTGCGCTCCCCTCGCTCAGCGAAGCTTCGGGTCGAGGGCGTCGCGCACCGCGTCGCCCAGCATGATGAAGGCCAGCACGGTGACGGAGAGCGCCACGGCCGGGAAGAACAGCACGTACGGCGCCGTCCGGATCACCTTCTGGGCGGAGGAGATGTCGATGCCCCAGGAGATGGTCGGGTCCTGCAGACCGATGCCGAGGAAGCTCAGCGTCGCCTCGGTGGCGATGTAGCCGCCGAGCGCGATGGTGGCGACGACGATCACGGGGGCGATCGCGTTCGGCAGGATGTGCCGGAACATCAGCCGCCCCGTCCCGGCGCCGAGCGCCCGGCCGGCCACCACGTAGTCGGACTGTTTGACGGTCAGCACGGCGCCGCGCATGACGCGGGCGATCTGGGTCCAGCCGAGGAAGGCCAGCGCGATGACCACGCTCCACACCGTGCGGGTGGTGAAGGCGTTCAGCAGCACCAGGGCGCCGAGCAGCAGCGGGAGGCCGAAGAAGATGTCGGTGATCCGGGAGATCACCGCGTCGACGGCGCCGCCGAAGTAGCCGGCGACCATGCCGGCCAGTCCGCCGAGCACGGTGACCGACAGGGTCACGCAGATGCCGACGGTGATCGAGGCGCGGGCGCCGTACACCACCCGGGCGTAGATCGACCGGCCCTGCCCGTCGTAGCCGAACCAGCCGGCACCGAAGAAGTCCGTCCAGTCCGGCCGCCTGAGGTAGTCGTGGATCAGGTCGGCCTTGCGCGGGTCGGCGTCGGTGAACGCCCAGGGGAAGACCGCCATGACGACCAGCAGCAGGATCAGCACGGCGGAGATCAGGAAGATCGGCCGCCGGCGCAGGTCCCGCCAGGCGTCGCCCCAGAGGCTGCGGGCCTCCTCCCGCTTGGCCGGGTCGGGCTCGACCAGGGTCTCCTGCTCGACCGCCATGCCCTGCTCCCCGGCGTAGTCGAGGTGCGAGACCCCGGGCTTGGGGCGCGGCTCGTACGAGTTCTCGTCGTGGACGTCAGGCATAGCGGATCCTCGGGTCCAGGACCGCGTAGAGCAGGTCGACGAGCAGGCTGGCGACGAGGTAGACGATCACCAGGACGGTCACGATGCCGACCACGGTGGGGCCTTCCTTCTGGTTGATCGCCCGGTACAGGACGTTGCCGACGCCCTGCACGTTGAAGATGCCCTCGGTGACGATCGCCCCGCCCATCAGGGCGCCGAGGTCGGTGCCGAGGAAGGTGACCACCGGGATCAGCGAGTTGCGCAGCAGGTGGCGGGAGATGACGGTCCGCCGGGGCAGCCCCTTGGCGACCGCCGTGCGGATGTAGTCGGCCCGCAGGTTCTCGCCGATGGACGTCCGGGTGAGCCGAGCGACGTACGCGAGCGAGAGCGAGCCCAGCACGATCGCGGGCAGGATCAGCTGGGAGAGGTCGGTGGAGTCCTGCACCGTCGGGGTGACCCAGCCGAGGTTGGTGGCGAAGATCGTCTGCGCGATGTAGGCCAGCACGAAGACCGGGATCGAGATCACCACCAGGGTGAGGATCAGCACCAGGGTGTCCTGGACGCTGCCGCGCCGGAGGCCGGAGGCCATACCCAGGGCGAGGCCGAGGACCACTTCGAAGACGAAGGCCATCAACGCGAGCCGGATGGTGACCGGGAAGGCGGTCGCCATGATCTCGGAGACGGGGCGGCCGGTGAAGCTCGTCCCGAAGTCCCCCTGGAAGAGGTTCCCCATGTAGTGCAGGTACTGCTTCCAGACCGGCTGGTCCAGGAAGTACTTGTGCTTGATGCTGGCCACGATGGCCGGGTCGGCGGCCTTCTCGCCGAACAGCGCCGACACCGGGTCGCCCGGCAGCGTGTAGACCATCAGGAAGATCAGCAGCGTGGTGCCAAAGAACACCGGGATCATCTGCAGCACCCGCCGCAGCACGTAACTGCCCATCCGAGCCTCCTTCCTAGACGTGCCCTGGGTGCACGGCCGGCCGGGGACGGTCGGCCGGGAGGGCCGGGCCCCGCCCTCCGTGCGGGAAGGGCGGGGCCGGCGCGAGGGGTCGGGGGATCAGCCCTTGACCTCGACCTGGGTCCAGGCCGGGTTTCCGAAGGAGTCGAACTTCACGTTCTGCACCTTGGTCGAGTAACCCGAGTTGGTGCGGTAGTACCAGAGCGGGATGGCCGGCATCCCGCTCGGCAGCACCGCCTCGGCCTGCTGGTAGCCGGTCACCGTGTCGGCGACGCTGGCGGCCTCGTCGGCCTTGGTGGCCGCCTGGTCGAACTGCGGGTTGCTGTAGCCGAAGTCGTTGGACGCGGCGCCGGTGCGGTACACGTCGGACAGGAAGTTGGCGTTCAGCGGGTAGTCCTGCACCCAGCCGGTGCGGAAGGCGCCGTTGACCTGGTGCCCGGTGATCGCGGCGCGCGCGGTCTTGAAGTCGGGCTTCGGGTCGCCGAGGCACTCGACGCCGGTGCTCTGCCGGATCGAGTTGCAGACCGCGTCGACCCACTCCTTGTGGCCGCCGTCGGAGTTGTAGGTGATCAGCAGCTTGTTGCCGGGGACGCCGCCGCCGTCGCTGATCAGCTGCTTGGCCTTGGCGGGGTCGAACTTGCAGAAGTCGCCGCAGGCGCCGTCCTTGTAGCCCTCGACGCCCTCGGCCACCCAGGCGGTGGCCGGCTTGCGGGAGTTCTGCAGCACCGTCTTGGTGATGGTGTCGCGGTCGATCGCCATGGACAGGCCCTGGCGCACCTTGGCCTTGTCGGGCGCGGCCCAGTCGGCCTGGTAGAGGGTGAAGCCGATGTTCTGGATGGCGCCCTGCGGGGCGTCGATCGCCCGGTCTCCGAGGTCGCTCTTGTACGTCGCCAGCGCGGACGGCGGCACCTGGTCCATCACGTCCAGGTTGCTGGACTGGAGGTCGGCGTAGGCGGCCTCGGACGTGGTGTACATCTTGAAGACGATGCCGCCGTTCTTCGGCTTGTCGACGCCCTGGTAGTCCGGGAAGGCCTTGGTGACGACCTCGGTGTTGTGGTTCCAGCTGACGAACTGGTAGGGGCCGTTGCCCACCGGCTTCTGCCCGTACCCGGTCGGGTCGTTGAAGAAGGCGTCCGGCAGCGGGGAGAAGGCGATGTAGCCGAGCTTGTACTCGAAGTACGAGACCTTGTTGCTGAGCTTGACGGTGAAGTGCAGGTCGTCGACCACGGTCAGGCCGGACATCTTGGTCGCGGTCGGCTGGCCGCTGCCGGGGTGGACGTCCTGGTAGCCCTCGATGTCGGAGAACCAGGAGCTGTTGATCTGGTTGTTGCTGGTGGTCGCGCTCCAGTTCCAGGAGTCCACGAAGTTCTTGGCGTGCACCGGCGTGCCGTCGTGGAACTTCCAGCCGTCCTTCAGCGTGACGTCGAAGGTCTGGGAGTCGCTGGTGTCGATCTTGTCGGCGACCTGCATCCGGATCTTGGCGGTGGCGGGGTCGTAGTCGACCAGCCCCTTGAAGAGGTTCTGGATGATGCGACCACCACCGACCTCGTTCGCGTTGGCCGGCTGCAGCGGGTTCTGCGGCTCACTGCTCTGGTAGCTGAAGCTCTTGCTGCTGTCCGACGAGCTGTTGCTGCTTCCGCCGCCGCCGCTGCTGCACCCGGTGGCCACCAGGGCCACGGATGTCGCAGCGGCGAGGACCCAGCGAGCACGGGCGGCTACGGGCATGGAAGTCCCTCCTCGTGGTGTGTGTCGCATCACACCCCATGAGAAGCGCGCCCGGACGACGGCGCGAGTCAGGTGCACCCGGACGGGTGCACCTGACGCCCCGTGAGTTGACGGAACGACGGAAGGGCCCGCGGCGCGAAGCCACGGGCCCTTCCGGGGATGCCACAGGGAGTCAGGCGGCGGCCGGCTCCCGGACCTCGGCGAAGTGACAGGCCGACTCGTGCGCGGCCGGGCCCTTCAGCACCGAGGGCACCGCGAGCAGCGGGATCTCCTCGGCGCAACGGTCCTCCGCCTTCCAGCAGCGGGTGCGGAAGCGGCAGCCGGACGGCGGGTTGGCCGGCGAGGGGATGTCACCGGTCAGGATGATCCGATCGCGGTTCTCGCGCGCCGTCGGGTCCGGCACCGGCACCGCGGAGAGCAGCGCCTGGGTGTACGGGTGGGTGGCGTTGTCGTAGATCTGCTCGTCGGTGCCGATCTCGACCATCTTGCCGAGGTACATCACGCCGACGCGGTCGGAGATGTGCCGGACGATGGAGAGGTCGTGCGCGATGAACATGTACGACAGGCCGAAGTCGCCCTGCAGCTTCTCCAGCAGGTTGATCACCTGCGCCTGGACGGACACGTCCAGGGCGGAGACCGGCTCGTCGCAGATGATGATCTCGGGCTTGAGCGCGAGACCGCGGGCGATGCCGATGCGCTGGCGCTGGCCGCCGGAGAACTGGTGCGGGTACCGGTTGATGTACTCCGGGTTCAGACCCACGACGTCCAGCAGGTCCTGGACGGCCTTGCGGCGGTCGCCCTTGGGCGCCACCTCGGGGTGGATCTCGAAGGGCTCCCCGATGATGTCGCCGACCGTCATGCGCGGGTTCAGCGAGGTGTACGGGTCCTGGAACACCATCTGGATGTTCCGGCGGACGGCCTTGAGGGCCTGGCCGGACAGCTTGGAGATGTCCTCGCCCTTGAACAGCACCTGGCCGGAGGTCGCCCGCTCCAGGTTCATCAGCACCTTGGCCAGCGTGGACTTGCCACAGCCGGACTCGCCGACGATGCCGAGCGTCTCGCCCTTCGCCAGCGCGAAGGAGATGCCGTCGACCGCCTTGACCGCGCCGACCTGCTTCTTGAAGAGGATGCCCTGGTTCAGCGGGTAGTGCTTGACCAGGTCCCTGACCTCCAGGATGGGCTCAGCCATGGAGGGTCTCCTTCCAGAGGTGGCACGCGCTGCGGCGGCCGGTGAGCTCCTTGCCGTCCTTGTCGGTCACCTGGTGCAGCGCCGGGATCTCCGTGCGGCACAGGTCGGTGGCGACGTCACAGCGGGGGTTGAACGCGCAGCCGGCCGGGACCTTCAGCAGGTTCGGGGGCAGGCCCTTGATCGCGTACAGCTCCTGGCCCTTCTGGTCCAGGCGCGGGATGGAGCGGAGCAGGCCCTTGGTGTACGGGTGCGCCGGGTTGGCGTACAGGTCGTGCACCGGGGCGGTCTCGACGATCCGGCCGGCGTACATCACGGCGATCTTGTCCGCGACGTCGGCGACCACGCCGAGGTCGTGGGTGATCAGGATCAGGCCCATGTTGTACTCGGCCTGGAGCTCCGCGAGCAGGTCCATCACCTGCGCCTGGACGGTGACGTCCAGGGCGGTGGTGGGCTCGTCCGCGATGATCAGGTCGGGCTGCATGGAGAGCGCCATGGCGATCATGATGCGCTGGCGCATGCCGCCGGAGAACTGGTGCGGGTAGTCGCCGACGCGCTGCCTGGCGGCCGGGATGCGCACCCGGTCCATCAGCTCGATGGCCTTCTCCTTGGCGTCCTTCTTGGAAGCGCCCTGGTGCACCCGGAACATCTCGCCGAGCTGGTAGCCCACGCTGAGCACGGGGTTGAGCGAGGACAGCGCGTCCTGGAAGATCATCGCGATCTTCTGGCCGCGGATCCTGCGCCGCTCCTCGTTGCCCATCTTGAGCATGTCCTGGCCGCGGTACAGGATCTCGCCCTGCGTCACCTTGCCGGGCGGCATGTCCAGGATGCCCATGATGGTCTGGGCGGTCACGGACTTGCCGGAGCCGGACTCTCCGAGCACGGCGAGCGTCTCGCCCGCCGCGACGGAGTAGTTGACGCCGTTCACGGCCTTCGCGATGCCGTCCCGGGTGTGGAACTCCACGTGGAGGTTCTTGACCTCCAGCAGCGGGGTGCCAACTTCGAGTCGGCCGCTCTTCTGGTTGTTGTTCTCGATCACGGTGGTCATCGGGTCGTCACCTCTTCTCTCAGCGGAGCTTCGGGTCGAGGGCGTCGCGCACCGCGTCGCCGAGCATGATGAAGGCCAGAACCGTGAGGCTCAGCATTCCGGCGGGGAAGAACAGGGCGAACGGAGCGGTCCGGATCACCTTCTGGGCGGTGTTGATGTCGATGCCCCAGGAGATGGTCGGGTCCTGCAGACCGATGCCGAGGAAGCTCAGCGTCGCCTCGGTGGCGATGTAGCCGCCGAGCGCGATGGTGGCGACGACGATCACCGGGGCGACCGCGTTCGGCAGGATGTGCTTCCACAGGATCCGGCTGGTGCCGGCGCCGAGCGCCTTGGCCGCCGTCACGAAGTCGGACTGCTTGATGGTGATGACCGAACCACGCATGACACGGGTCATCTGGGTCCAGCCCAGGGCGACCAGTGCGAACACCACGCTCCAGATGGTGCGCGAGGTGAAGGCGTTGAGGATCACCAGGGCGCCGAGCAGCAGCGGGATGCCGAAGAAGATGTCGGTGACCCGGGAGATGAGCGTGTCGACCCAGCCACCGAAGTAGCCGGCCAGCATGCCGGTGATGCTGCCGAGGATGGTCACACCCGCGGTGACGCAGATGCCGACGACGACCGAGGCACGGGCCCCGTAGATCACCCGGGCGTAGATGCTGCGGCCCTGGAGGTCGTAGCCGAACCAGTCGGCCTGGAAGAAGTGGCTGTAGTTCGGCTTCGTCAGGTAGTGCGCGCGCAGGTCGCCGGCGCGCGGGTCCGCCGAAGTGAACAGCCCGGGGGCGATCGCGATGACGATCAGCAGCAGGATCAGCAGCGCGGAGATCACGAAGATCGGCTTGCGGCGCAGGTCGTGCCAGGCGTCGGAGCCGAGGCTGCGGGCCTTCTCGGGCTTGGCCGCCGCGGTGTCGGCGGCACGCTGGGCCGGGATCTCCTCGGCCGTCTTCTTCTCGGTCAGGTCAGGCATAACGGATCCTCGGGTCCAGGACCGCGTAAAGCAGGTCGACGATCAGGCCGGCGGCCAGGTACACGAGCACCAGGAAGGCCACGAAGCCGGAGACCGTCGTGCCCTCCTTCAGGTTGATCGCGTGGAAGAGCGCGTTACCGACACCCTTGACGTTGAAGATGCCCTCGGTGACGATCGCGCCGCCCATCAGGGCGCCGAGGTCGGTGCCGAGGAAGGTGACCACCGGGATCATCGAGTTGCGGAGCAGGTGGGTGCCGATCACCTTGCGCCGCGGCAGGCCCTTGGCCACCGCGGTGCGGACGTAGTCGGCCTTGATGTTCTCGGCTATGGAAGTACGGGTGAGGCGCGCCACGTACGCCAGCGACAGCGAGCCGAGCACGATGGCCGGCAGCATCAGCTGGGTGATGTCGTTCGAGTCCTGGACGGTCGGCGTGACCCACTTCAGGTCGTCCGCGAAGATCGTCTGGAAGATGAAGCCGAGCACCGGAACCGGGATCGAGATCAGCAGCAGGGTCATGACCAGGGTGCCCTTGTCGAACGCCTTGCCGCGGCGCAGACCGGCGAACAGGCCGACAGAGACGCCCAGCACGATCTCGATGATGAAGGCCAGCAGCGCCAGCCGGACCGTGACCGGCAGCGCCTCGGTGATCACGTCGAGCACCGGCCGTCCGGCCAGGGTGGTTCCGAAGTCACCGGTGAGCAGTTTCCCCATGTAATCGAAGTACTGCTCGTACCACGGCTTGTCGAAGCCCATCTGGTGGGTCAGCGCGGCGAGCTGGGCCGGGTCCGGCGCCTTGTCGCCCCACATCGCGGCCACCGGGTCACCCGGCAGCATGTGCACCATGACAAAGATGAGCAAGGTCGTTCCGAAGAAGACCGGGATCATCTGGAGCAGTCGCCTCGCGACAAAGCGCCCCATCGTGCCTCCATGTATGACTCTGCCGGGCCCGTCATCCCGGCCAGAGATAAGTCGGCGTGCCAACGGCCGGTGCCAGTCCTCGCCCTTGTGGGGATGGACGGGCACCGGCCGTTGTCACCGGGTCAGGCGGTGCCGACCGATTACTTCTTCTTGACCTCGACGTCGGTGTAGACCGGGTTGCCGAAGGAGTCGAACTTCACGTTCTGGACGTTGTTGGACCAGCCGGAGCTGGTCTTGTAGTACCAGAGCGGGATGGCCGGCATGTCCTTGGCCAGGACGGCCTCGGCCTGCTGGTAGAGCTCCGCGGTCTTCTCGACCGAGGTGGCCGCGTCGGCCTCCTTGGAGAGCTTGTCGAACTCCGGGCTGGAGTAGCCGGCGTCGTTCGCGGCGGCACCGGTGCCGTAGACGTCGCGCAGGAAGTTCGCGTTCAGCGGGTAGTCCTGCACCCAGCCGGTACGCATCATGCTCGACACCTGACGCTTGGTCACCAGGTCGCGCGAGGTCTTGAAGTCCGGCTTCGGGTCACCGAGGCACTCGACGCCGGTGGCCTGGCGGATCGAGTTGCAGACCGCGTCGACCCACTCCTTGTGACCGCCATCGGAGTTGTACAGGATGGTGATCTTGTTACCGGGGACACCGTTGCCCTCGGCGATGAGCTGCTTGGCCTTCGCCGGGTCGTACTTGCAGGCGTCGCCGCAGCTGCCGGCCTTGAAGCCCATGACGCCGGGCGCCACGAACGCGTCGGCGGGCTGACGCGTGCCGTTCAGCACGGTCTTGGTGATGGTGTCACGGTCGATGGCCATCGACAGGCCCTGGCGGACCTTGGCCTTCTCCGGAGCGCTCCAGTCGGCGTTGTACAGCGCGAAGGAGATGTTCTGGATGGCGCCCTGCGGCTGGTCGACCGCGCGCTTGCCCAGGTCGTCCTTGTACTTGGGCAGGTCGGTCGAGTCGACCTGGTCCAGGACGTCGAGGGTGTCCGACATCAGGTCCTTGTACGCGGCCTCACCGGAGGTGTAGTTCCGGAAGACGATGCCGCCGTTCTTGGCCTTGTTGACGCCCGCGTACTTGTCGTAGGCGGCCAGGGTGATGGCCTTGTTGTGCTCCCACGACACGAACTTGTACGGGCCGTTGCCGACCGGCTTCTGGCCGTAGCCCGCCGGGTCGGAGAAGAACCCGGTCGGCAGCGGGTAGAAGGCCGAGTAGCCGAGCTTGTACGTGAAGTACGAGACCGGGCTGGTCAGCTCGATGGTGAAGTGCGTGTCGTCGACGACCTTCAGACCGGACATGGTGTCGGCGGTCGGGTCACCCTTCTCCGGGTGAACGGCCTCGTAGCCGACGATGTCGGAGAACCAGTCCGAGTTGATCTGGTTGTTCTTGGTGTTCGCCGACCAGTTCCAGGAGTCCACGAAGGACTTGGCCGTCACCGGGGTGCCGTCGTGGAAGGTCCAACCGGACTTCAGCGTGACGGTGTAGTTCTTGGCGTCAGTGGTCTCGATCTTGTCGGCCACCTGGTTACGCAGGGCGCCAGTGGCGGGGTCGTAGTCGACGAGGCCCTGGAAGAGCTGCTTGACGATGCGGCCGCCCTGGTTCTCCATGGCGTTGGCCGGCTGCAGCGGACGCTGCGGCTCGCCGCTCTGGTAGCTGAACACGCCCTGGGCGTTGACCGCAGCGCCATCGGAGCTGCTCCCACCGGTGGAACCGCCACTGCTACAAGCAGTCGCGGCGAGGGCGACCGCAACAGCTGCGACAACCCACTTGGCCTGGCTCCCACCACGCATCGGTGTGCCTCCTGAATTCGACGTTGCAACGAGGAGGGCACTGCGGACGGGTGTTACCTGGCCCGCTGTGCCGTCCGCGCTCGTGGTTTCGGCGCGCACCCCTGCGCGTCACCCTTGACCCGAGCCTGACTGCACCCACTATCCGTCACGCACGGACACGAAAGTGACCAGTGACGATCTCAATTAGGTCACATGAACAGTCGGTAAGTTTCGAAAACCGGACATAAGAGACATAGCCAGACAGGCACCAAACGGACAGTCGTCATGAATGACGAACTGTCACGTTCGCTCAGCGGACACCTGGGAGTGATGAGCGCTATTCCGTTAATACGCCCGTCGACAACTTGGAGTAGTTGAAAAAGTTCGCCCCCCTCTCCATGGGAAAGGGGGGCGAAGCATTCCGGCCAAAGGCCGGTCAAGCCGTCCGGATCACGCCTTCTTGGCGCGCGAGGCGGTGCGGCCGCGGTCCTTCGCGTCGAGGACGACCTTACGGATGCGAACCGTCTCCGGGGTCACCTCGATGCACTCGTCCTCGCGGCAGAACTCCAGCGACTGCTCCAGCGAGAGCTTGCGCGGCGGGACGATCGACTCGGCCACGTCTGCGTTCGAGGAACGCATGTTGGTGAGCTTCTTCTCCTTGGTGATGTTGACGTCCATGTCGTCGGCGCGCGAGTTCTCGCCGACGATCATGCCCTCGTACACCTCGGTGCCCGGCTCGCAGAAGAGCACGCCGCGCTCCTGGAGGTTGGTCATCGCGAAGGCGGTGACCACGCCGGACCGGTCGGCGACCAGCGAACCGTTGTTGCGGGTGGTCAGGGTGCCGAACCACGGCTCGTGGCCCTCGTGGATCGAGTGCGCGATGCCGGTGCCGCGGGTGCTGGTGAGGAACTCGGTCCGGAAGCCGATCAGACCGCGGGACGGGACGACGAACTCCATCCGGACCCAGCCCGAGCCGTGGTTGGACATGTTGTCCATCCGGCCCTTGCGGACGCCCATGAGCTGCGTGACCGCGCCCATGTGCTCCTCCGGCACGTCCACCGTGAGGCGCTCGACCGGCTCGTGGGTCTTGCCGTTGACCTGCTTGGTGACGACCTGCGGCTTGCCGACGGTCAGCTCGAAGCCCTCGCGGCGCATGGTCTCGATCAGGATGGCCAGCGCCAGCTCACCGCGGCCCTGCACCTCCCAGGCGTCCGGGCGCTCGGTCTCCAGGACGCGCAGCGAGACGTTACCGATCAGCTCACGGTCCAGGCGGTCCTTCACCTGGCGGGCGGTGACCTTGCGGTCCACCTTGCCGCTGGACTTCGCGTCCGCGCCCTTGCCGCTGCCGCCACGGCCGACCAGCGGCGAGGTGTTGGTGCCGATGGTCATCGAGATGGCCGGCTCGTCCACCGTGATCAGCGGCAGCGCGATCGGGTTCTCCGGGTCGGCGAGGGTCTCGCCGATCATGATCTCGGAGATGCCGGCGACGGCGCAGATGTCACCCGGGCCCGCCACCTCGGCCGGCTTGCGGGTGAGCGCCTCGGTCATCAGCAGCTCGGAGATGCGGACGCTGGAGATGGTGCCGTCGCGCTTGATCCAGGCCACGGTCTGGCCCTTGCGCAGCTCGCCCTGCTCGACGCGCAGCAGCGCGATGCGGCCGAGGAAGTTGTCGGCGTCGAGGTTGGTGACGTGGGCCTGGAGCGGCGCGTCAGCCTCGTACGTCGGGGCCGGGACGTGCTCCAGCAGGGTGGAGAAGAACGGCTCCAGGCTGGTGCTGTCGGCCGGGACGGTGCCGTTCTCCGGCTTGGTCAGCGAGGCGACGCCGTCACGGGCACAGGCGTAGACGATCGGGAACTCGATCTGGTCCTCGTCGGCGTCCAGGTCCAGGAACAGGTCGTAGGTCTCGTTGATGACCTCGTCGATCCGGGAGTCCGGGCGGTCCGTCTTGTTGATGCAGAGGATGACGGGCAGCCGGGCGGTGAGCGCCTTGCGGAGCACGAAGCGCGTCTGCGGCAGCGGGCCCTCGGAGGCGTCGACCAGCAGGACGACCGCGTCCACCATCGACAGACCGCGCTCGACCTCGCCACCGAAGTCGGCGTGGCCCGGGGTGTCGATGATGTTGATGGTGATGGGCGCGCCACCATCCTTCGGGTGGTACTTGACGGCGGTGTTCTTCGCGAGAATGGTGATGCCCTTCTCGCGCTCCAGGTCGTTGGAGTCCATCATCCGGTCGTCCAGGTGCTGGTGGGCGGCGAAGGCGCCGGCCTGCTTCAGCATGGCGTCGACCAGAGTGGTCTTGCCGTGGTCGACGTGGGCGACGATAGCGACGTTGCGGATGTCGTTGCGCGTGGGCATGCCTAGCTGATTCTCCTGGAATCGTGGGTTACGGCGCCCGGCCGCGAGACGCCGACCAGCGATCCCTGCTGGATCGCCGCCGCCCGTTCCGCCTGCTACTACCGGTCCACCCGCCGTGGCAACGGACATGCCCCGGCTTCCTCCTATCGTACGGGGAAGCGCCCAGGTGAGCAGAAACGGGCAGGTCGGGCGGGATCAAGATCACAGGCAGGCCACCCGTTCGTCACCCGCTGTTCGCTCCCCGACCGGCTCCGGCGGGCCCGGGGAACGGGCTCAAGCGCTCCACCCCACGTCCTGGAAGCGCGGCCAGCCGTACCCCCAGACCCCGGCGCCCGCGACGCCCGCCCGGACGCCGACCAGCTCGGGCCGCTGGTAGAGCGGCACCGAGTGGCCGAGCTGCCAGATCCGCACGTCCGCCTCCTGGAGCAGGCGGAGCCGGGCGGCCGGGTCGAGCTCGGCGGTGGCGCGGTCGAAGAGCCGGTCGATCTCCTCGGTTCCGCTGCGGGCGTAGTTGCTGCCGGGGTCGAGGGTGCCGTCGGCGTCGGGCCGGGGCTTGGCGTAGACGGGCCGCTGCTCGCTCGCCGGGCTGGTGCCGGCGGGCCAGGAGAACAGGGCGAGGTCGTACTCCCCGGCGGCCAGCTGGTCCTGGACGAAGGTGTCGGCGGACGCGGTCACGGCCTTCACCTCGACACCGGACTCGCCGAGGTCGGCGGTGAGCGCGTCGGCGGTCCGCTTGGCGGTCGCGGAGCCGGCCGGGACGAGCAGGGTGAGGGTGAGCTCCTTGTCGTCCTTGGTGCGGGTGCCGCCGGTGTCGGGCCGCTTCCAGCCCGCCTCGTCGAACAGCCGGGCGGCGTCGGCCGGGCCGGCGGCCGCACTGTTGTCGCGGTAGCCGTCCTGGTCGCCGGCGAGCAGGTGGCTGCCCAGCGGGGCGCCGGGCAGGCCGAGCGGGGTGAGCGCGGCGTCGGCGATCCGCCGCCGGTCGACGGCGCGGGTCAGGGCGAGCCGCAGGGCCGGGTCGGCGAGCGGGCCGTGGGCGGAGTTGAGGGTGAGCTGGGTGAGCGAGGCGCCGACGGCCCGGTGCACGATGACGCCGTGCAGTCCCTCGGCCCGCCGCAGGGCCAGCGCCGCGGCCTCGGGTGCGGCGGGCGGGGGCGCCGCCTCGGCGGTCGGCGTATCGGAGGCGCCCGGGGTGGCGGTCGGTGTGGCGGAGGCGGTGGGCGTGGCGGAGGCGGCCGGGGCGGGCGCGGGCACCGCCTGGTCCACCGCCGCGGTGAGCGGGGCGATGTCCAGCCGGTTCTGGTCGAGCGCGTCCAGCCGGCCCTCCGGCGGCGCGGCGATGAACTCGATCCGGTCGGTCTTCGGCTGGTCCCCCCACCACCGCGGGTTGCGGGCGAGGACGACCTGCCCGCCCGCGGGGTCGTACCCGGAGACGGTGTACGGCCCGGCGCTCAGGTGCTCTCCGCCGGTCAGCGCCCGGTTGAACGCGGCCGGGGTGGCCGTCTCGGCCGCCGGGTAGAGCGGGCCGAACAGCGAGCGCCATTCGGCGTACGGGCGCCGGAAGGTCACCCGGACTTCGTGCGGGTCGGCGCCCTGGGCGATCGCGTCGATGGCGTCGTACCCGGCCGGGCGTCCGCCCTGATAGGTCGGGTCGAGGCCGGAGAGGGCGGCCCGCTGGGCGGTCAGGTCGGCGGCCGTGAGCGGGGTGCCGTCGCTCCAGACCGCGCGCGGGTTGAGCCGGTAGGTGACGACCTGCGGCTGCTGCCCGGGCGGGGTGGACTCGGCGCCGGCCAGGTAGTCCGGGTCGGGGACGAGCCGGCCGTGCCCGTCGGGCCGGAACAGCGAGGGGTAGAGGGCGTGCGCGAGCAGTGCCGAGTCGGCGGTCGCGTCACCCTGGTAGACGTTGAGCGTGGCCGGGACTCCGTCCACGGCCCAGCGCAGCCTGCCGCCGCCCCGGACGGCGGTGCGGTCCGCGGCCCGGACGTCCCCGGTGCCGGAGGTGGGGTCGGCCGAGGCCGGCGCGGGGTCGGGGGTACGGGCCGGATCCGGGCCGTCGGAGCAGCCGCCGAGGCCGGCGGCGAGCAGCAGCGCGACGGCTGCGGAGGTGAGCTGGCGGACGCGCATGGCGGCCATGGAACGCCGTCCGGGCGCCCGGGCCCGGGCCGACACGGCGAACCGCCCGCCGACTGCACCCGGACGGCCGAACCGCGACCGGCCTAGAGGCCCAGCTCGAACCAGACGATCTTGCCCTTGGGCGTCCGCCGGCTGCCCCAGCGCTCGGCCAGCAGGCTGACCAGTTGCAGGCCGCGCCCGCCCTCGTCGGTCTCCTGGGCGCGCCGCTGCCGGGGCTGGGCGTAGCCGTCGTCCCAGACCTCGCAGACCAGGCCGCGATCGCGCAGCAGCCGCAGCCGGATCTCGCCCCGGCCGTGCTTGAGCGCGTTGGTGACCAGTTCGCTGACCAGCAGCTCGGTGGTGTCCACGAGCTCCTCCAGGCCGCGGGTCAGCAGCCAGCTGCAGGCCAGCTCGCGGGCCTTGGCGACGGAGGTGGGCTCGGGCGGCAGGAACCAGTTGCCGACGGCGTCCTCGGGGAAGGCGTGCACCTTGGCCATCAGCAGGGCGATGTCGTCCTCGCCGTGGTGCGGGTTGAGCTCGCCGAGGACGTGCTCGCAGAGTTCTTCGAGGCCCTTGCCCTTGGCCGACAGCGCGGTGCGGAAGCCGCGCAGGCCCTCGTCCAGCTGGTGCTTGCGGCTCTCCACCAGGCCGTCCGTGTAGAGGCCGAGGATGGCGCCGTCCGGGAGGGTCAGCTCGACCTCCTCGAAGGGCTCGCCGCCGACGCCGAGCGGCAGGCCGGGCGGGACGTCGAGCATCCGGGCGGGCTCGCCGGGGCTGAGCAGGACGGGCGGCAGGTGGCCGGCGTTGGCGATCCAGCAGCGCCGGGTGACGGCGTCGTAGACCGCGTAGACGCAGGTGGCCAGGTAGACCTCGCGGGCCTCCTCGTCGGCGGCGGAGGTGAGCCGGCCGTACGGGGTGGGCGGGCCGGCCGGCACGGTGTCGCCGCCGAGGCCGCGGGCGAT
Organism: Kitasatospora sp. NPDC043949; assembly: GCF_056435365.1. NCBI lineage: Bacteria > Bacillati > Actinomycetota > Actinomycetes > Kitasatosporales > Streptomycetaceae > Kitasatospora > Kitasatospora sp. NPDC043949. The sequence goes on from NZ_JBWKEQ010000010.1 coordinate 115,239, forward strand.
CTCGTCGAGGGCGGTGAGCACCTCGCCGGGCTCCAGGTCGAGCATGGCGAGGGTGCGGACGGCGGTGCGCAGCTGGCCCATGGCGACGGCGGCGCGCAGGCCGCGCCCCATCACGTCGCCGATGACCAGGGCGGTGCGGTTGCCGGGCAGCGGGATGACGTCGAACCAGTCTCCGCCGACCTCGGTGTTGTTGTTGCTGGGCAGGTAGCGGCAGGCGATCTCCAGGCCGCTGGCGGCCGGGTTGCCCGGGGGCAGCAGGCTGCGCTGGAGGATCAGGGCGCGCTCGTGCTCGCGGCGGTAGAGCCGGGCGTTGTCGATGCAGACGGCGGCGCGGGCGACGAGTTCCTCGGCGATGGCGACGTCGCGGGCGTCGAAGGGCTCGCTGCCGATCGCGCGGGAGAGCTGGACGAGGCCGAGCACCTGGTCGCGGGCGACCAGCGGGACGATCAGGGTGGAGCGCAGCAGCGGGTCGGGCCCGGGCTCGGGGACGACGCTGCGGCCGGTGCGCAGCGCCCGGGCGTGCGGGGAGCGTCGCGGGTAACAGAGGGTGCCGCCGGCCTCGGCGATGGGCAGGCCGGTGACCGAGCCGAGCACCGAGGAGGCGCCGCCGATGACGCTGGAGACGGCGACCCGGCGCAGTTCGCCGCTGCCGTCGGTGAGCACGGTGTCGCCGAGCCGGCCGGCGCTGGGCACGGTCTCGCCGGAGAGCAGCGCGGTGTACAGGTCGACGGTGGCGAGGTCGCAGAACGGCGGGACGACGACGTCGAGCAGTTCCTTGGCGGTGGTCTCCAGGTCGAGGGTGGAGCCGATGTGCGCGCTGGCCTCGTTGAGCAGGGCGAGGTTGCGGCGGACGCCGTCGGCCTCGCGCTCGGCGACGTGCCGGCTGGTGACGTCGGAGACCTGCCCGGCGACGCCGATCGGCTGTCCGGCCGCGCCGTTGAGGCGGTACAGCGAGACGGCCCAGAGCCGGTTGCCCTCGCGGGTGGGGACGGCGCCGTGGAAACGCAGGTCGAAGACGGGCTCGCCGGTGGCGAGGACCTTGCGCAGGGCGGCGGTGAGGCGGTCGGCCTCGGACGGCGGGAAGAGGTCGTGCGGGGTGAGGCCTTCGAGGTCGGTGGGGGCCAGGCCCATGCCGGAGGCGAAGGCGTCGTTGACCCGCTGGAGGCGCAGCCGGTCGTCGAACAGGATGAAGCCGGTGGGCGTCTGCCCGAAGACGGCCTCGGAGGCGGCGAGGTCGGTCTCGACCCGGCGCAGCCGCCCGAGGTCGACGGCCAGGCAGGTGGCGCCGGCGGTGGGCAGGGCGCTGTCGGGCATCAGGTAGAGCTCGGCGAGGCCCTCGCCGCCGACGGCGTCCCGGTAGGGGGTGGTGCCGACCCACTCCTCGCCGGCCAGGGCGCGTTCCAGCCGGGCGCGTCCGCGCTGCCAGAGCTCGCGGGGGACGAAGGTGGTGATCGGGTCGGCGCCGACGGCGTCGGGGGCGGGGACGCCGAAGAACTCGGCGGCGCGCTCGCTCCACTGGCTGATCCGGCCGTCGGGGCCGATGGTGAAGGTGGCGACCCGGATGTAGTCGTAGATCGACCCGGGGCCGCCCGCGCCCCGCGGCTGGTCCGCGGCCCCGGGGTGGTGACCGAGGCCCACGGGGCCGGCGCCGGGCGGGTCCGCCGGCGCGGGCAGGTGCGGTGAACCGGCCTGCCCGGGCACGACAGCATGACCGCTGCTGCTCGGCGCGTTCCGCGCCGGGGTGCTGTTCAACGGACCGACCCCTCCAACCCGCGACCGTCCGGATGTCGAGAAGACCGAGTATTCATCATCGAGGGGTACGTTCACACGCCCTCAACATCACAACATCAGATCGGGCGAAGGTTTTTGTCCTACCGCCCGCGCAACCACAATGCCACGTCCGCGCCCCCTTCCGGGCTGCGCGCTCCCCCCGGCCACCTGCTGGCATATGCGGTCCCGCCCTCCTCGCCCCCGCTCGGGCTCGCGCCCCCGACCCGCTGCGCTCCCTATGACTCCTCGGGCTCACTACCCGGCAGCGCCTGCTCGAACCAGACCACCTTGCCGATGCCCTCGGCCCGGGCACCCCAGTGCAGCGCCAGGCGGCGGACCAGTTCCAGGCCCCGGCCGCCCTCGTCGGCCTCGGCCGCGTGCCGCTCCCGGGGCGGCTCGGGCAGCGGGTCGGAGATCTCGACCAGCAGCGTCTCGCCGAGCGTCAGCCGCACGCCGATGGGGGCGCTGGCGTACCGGACGGCGTTCGTGACCAGCTCGCTGACCAGCAGCTCCGCGGTGTCGGTGAGCTCCTCGACGCCCCACTCGGCGAGCGTGGAGCGGACCAGCCGGCGGGCCCGGGAGACGGCGGTGGGCTCGGCGGGCAGGGTCCAGCCGGCCGTCGGGGTACCGGCCTGGCCGTGGCCGAGCCGGGCCAGCAGCAGCGCGACGTCGTCCGGCTCGCGGCCCTGCTCCATGGTGTCGAGCACGGCCTCGCAGGCGGCCTGGATGGAGGCGTGCGGCTCCTGGAGCACGGTGACCAGCCGACCGAGGCCGACGTCGAGGTCCTTGTCCCGGGACTCGACCAGGCCGTCGGTGCAGAGGGCGAGCAGGCTGCCCTCGGGGATCTTCAGCTCGACGGATTCGAACGGGACGCCGCCGACGCCGAGCGGGGCGCCGGAGGGCAGGTCGAGGATCCGGCCGGCGCCGCCGCGCAGCGGGCCGCCGGTCCGGGTCGGCTCCCCGCCCTCCTCGCCCGGCACCACCAGGACGGGCGGGATGTGCCCGGCCTTGGCGACGGTCAGTCTGGCCGTCCCCGGGTCGAACACCGCGTAGACGCAGGTGGCGAGCAGCGCCTCGTCCGGGCCCTGGGCCAGGTCGTCGGCCAGCTCGTGGACGTGCCGCAGCAGGACGTCCGGCGGCAGGTCGAGGGCGGCCAGCACCCGGACGGCGGTGCGCAGCCGCCCCATGGTGGCGGCGGCCCGCAGGCCGTGGCCCATCACGTCGCCGACCACCAGCGCGGTGCGGTCGCCGGGCAGCGGGATGACGTCGAACCAGTCGCCGCCGACCTCGGCGCCGCTGCTGCCGGGCACGTACCGGTAGGCGACCTCGACGCCGGTGGGCTGCGGGACCTGCTGCGGGAGCAGGGTGCGCTGGAGGGTGAGCGCGGCGGTGCGCTCGCGGGCGTACAGCCGGGCGTTGTCCAGCGAGCTGCCGGCCCGGTCAGCCAGCTCGACGGTGAAGGCCAGGTCGTCCCGGTCGAAGCCCTCCCGGTAGCCGCCCCGGCTGACCAGCAGCAGACCGATCACGATGCCGCGGGCGCGCAGCGGGACGACCAGCATGGAGTGCACGCCCAGGTCGTGGGCGGCCTGCGTCTTCGGGTCGCCGGGGTACGTCACGTCGTCGAGCTGGTCCGCGCCGGAGAGCAGTTCGGGGACGCCGGTGCGCAGCACCCGGCCGCAGGCGGAGTCCTCGGCGAAGGTGATCCGGGCGCCGCGGCGGAGCATCACCTCGACCTCGGGGCCGTCCTGGACGGAGGCGGTGCCGAGCTGGAGCAGCGAGGTGCGGCGGTCGTGGCCGTGCCGGGGCAGGTCGTCACCGTGCGCGACGGCCTGCAGCAGGATCACCGCGGAGTGGTCGGTGAGCCGGGGGACGACGGAGCTGGCGAGCTCCTGGGCGATCCGGGCGGCGTCGAGCAGGTCGCCGACCCGGGAGCCGAACTCGTTGAGCAGCGAGAGCCGGCGCCGGGCGTGCTCGACCTTGGCGACGGCGCGGTAGCGCTCGGTCACGTCCATCACGGTGCCGGAGATGCCGAGCACCCGGCCGGAGCGGTCGGTCATCCGACTGTAGGAGATCGAGCGGTAGCCGGAGCGGGCGGTGACCGGGGAGGCGAGGGTGACGTCGATGACCGGCTCGCCGGTGGCCAGCACCTGGCGCTGGATCGCGGTGACCTCGTCGGCGGCCCGCTCGGGCAGGGTCTCGCCGGTGGTCCGGCCGACGTGGTCCGCCAGGGCGACGCCGTTCATCTCGGCCAGGGTCTGGTTGACGGCGGTGTAGCGCAGCTCGGTGTCCATGATCGCGATGCCCAGCGGGGACTGCTCGAACAGCGCGTCACGGACGGCGAGGTCGCGCTCGACGGCCCGGACGGCGGCCGCCTCGGCCATGTTGACCTGGAGGAACGGGGTGCCGTCGCCGTCCACCAGGAGGGAGATCCTGGCGTCCACCGCGATCGGCACGCCGTCCCGGTCGCGCAGTTCGGCGTTGCCGGCCCAGCGGCCGTGGCGCAGGGTGTCCTGGATCGCGGCCCGGATCCGGCCGACCTGCTCCTGGTCGGGGATCAGCTCGTCGATCCGGCGGCCGACCAGCAGCTCGTTCGGCCAGCCGAGCAGTTCCTCGGCGGCCGGGCTCCAGAGCACCACCCGGCCCGCGGTGTCCAGGATCGCGATGGCGACCTTCAGCATGTCGAGCAGGCTGCCCTCGGCCGGCCCGCCGGGGCCGTACGGGGCGTCGGACGGCCCACCGGGGAACGGCCGGGCGGGCCGGCTGCGCAGGCCGGGCTGGGGGCCCGGGTCGGAGACCGGGACGGCCAGGGTCGGCGCCGGCTGGTCGGGCCGCGGGGCTTCGGGGGCATCGGCGGCGTCCCGCCGACGGCGGCCGGCCGGTGGCTGCGGGGCGGCGGGCCGGGCGCCCCGGCGCAGCCGGGCGCGGGCGGCTGCGCTCCCCGCGGCGCCTGTCCGCGGTGCTCCTCCGCCGCCGTTCCCGGTACTCGACACCGACGGGGCCTCCGGCTCTGGTCGGGATCGGCGTCGCCGGCTGGGACGGCTCACCGATGGTGACGAATAGTGCCGAAAAGTGACATACCCAGCAGAACCCAGGCTATCCCGGCCGCCGGGTCGTCTTGTCTGATTGACCTACCCCGTACCCCGCGCGTCGCACACCGGCTCAGGCCGCCCTATGCATGGAGCAACCGGGCGACGTGCGGCAGGACGTCGCGGTCGTGCTCGATCCAGTCGACGCTGTCCAGCTCGGCCGGACCGAGCCAGCGCAGCTCGTCGTGGTCCTCCAGCGGACGGGGGTCGCCGGCCAGCAGCTCGGCCGCCCAGAAGCGCAGCTCCAGACCCGGCCGGACGCTCCACGCGCCCGGCAGCCGCTCCAGCGCCCGCGCCCGGACACCCAGCTCCTCCAGCAGCTCCCGCTCCAGCGCCTGCGCCTCGGTCTCGCCGGGTTCGGCCTTCCCGCCCGGGAACTCCCAGCGCCCAGCCACCGCCGCGGGCGCGCTGCGCCGGGCGGCGAGCACCCGGCCCCCGTGGATGAGGGCGCCGCCGACGACGATCCGGGGCTCGACGGGGTTCTCGCTCGCCTTGTCCATGGGCCCGACCTTAGGTCCTGTCCGGCCCCGCGCCGTCCGCAGCGGCGGCCTCGGCCTCGACCCAGTACAGCTGCTTGTGGCCGCGGGCCTCGAACTCGACCGCCAGCCGCTCCGCCGCGACGCGGTCGAGCCCGGCCGCGACCAGGAAGCGGTTGCCGTTGTCGTCCTGCCGCATCACCCGAAAGGCGCTCATGGCGGGGAGCGTATCCCCGGCCTGCGTGGGGGTCGGGCCGGGGATCCGCCCCCACGACGCTACGGGCGGCTCGCTACCGGGAGGTACGGGTGCGGTTAACGGCGGGTAACCCGGCCGCGCCCGGCGGCCCGGACCCGTCGGCAGCTCAGACCTGGAGGTCGGGCACCTGCTCGCCGGTGGACAGGCCGAGCCCGCGCCGGATCTCGATGCTGAGCGGCACCGACTTGGTCACCAGCGCCCGGGCCCGCCGGACGTCGCCCTCCAGGTCGTCGCCGGAGGCCGCCGCGTCCCAGGCGGTGGCGGCCGCCTCCTGGGCCGCCGCCAGCTTGCGGACCGCCGGCTTGACCTCGGCCGGCCACGCCGCCGACGCCTTGTTCAGCGCCGCGGCCTCCGCGTGGGAGGCGGTGGACATCCGCCGGGCCCAGGTCCGGTACTCGGACGACGCGTCCGCGAAGCCCTTGCTCGGCTGCTCCGCGTAGGCGTCGTTGAAGCCCCGGACGGCCTCCAGGTAGGCCAGCTGGGCGGGGTTCAGGCTGCCCCGGTCGGTGCGGACCGTCCCCAGGTGCTCGCCGTCGCGGTCCTCGAACGCGCAGGTGACGTAGCGGTCACCGGACCTCCAGTTGCCCCGGGTCGGGTAGAGGTAGACGTCGTCCATGCCGTCCGGGATCGCCCACTGGTCGAGGGCGTAGTCGTCGAGCACCGTGCGGCACAGTTCGGCGGCCCGCAGGCGGACCGTCGCCTCGCCCGGGTAGGACGGGCCGTCGCCCGCCGGGATCCGGGCGGTGCCGGCCACCTCGCCGTGGTGCGGGGCCGAGCACGGCACCCGGCGGACCCAGTAGAGCGTCTCGTCGCCGCCGTCGGGGTCGGCCCGGCTGCCGTTGTCGGGGGTGTTGTAGCAGTCCCCGGACTTCAGCGCGGCCCACGGGACGGACCCGGCCGGAGCCTTCGTGGACTGGCCGAACCGGCCGCCATCGGGGGACTCGAAGGTCGAACCGGCCACGACGAGCGACAGCAGCACCGTGCCGACCACGCCGAGCACCAGCCCGGTCACCGCCATGCCGAAGCCGCGCTCCTTGCGGCGGTTGATCTGGACCAGCGCGATGATGCCGAACACCAGGGCCACCGGCGCCGCCACGACCAGGCCGGTCACCAGGGCGGCGACCGCGAAGCCGTTGGTGACGGGGGCGGGCCGGGGGTAGGGGAAGCCGGGCTGGAGGCCGGACTGCGCGGCGGGCGGCACCGACGCCCAGCCGCCGGCGGGCAGCGGCGGGGGCGGGGGCTGCGGCGGGGCCTGCGACGGGGACTGCGACGGCAGGGGCGCGGCCCACGGGTTGGCGGGCGCGGGCGGGAGGGGCGGGGCGGGCGCGGACGGGGCGGCGGGGCCGGGCTGTCCGGGTACCGCGACCGGCTCGGGCTGCCCGGCCTGCGCCTGCTGCTCCGGCTGGTCCGGCTGGTCCGCCCGCTCCGACTGCCCCGCCCGCTCGGCCCGCTTCGCCGGCGCGGCCCCGTGGGCCGGTGTGCGGGGATCGGCCGCGGGCGACTCCGGCCCCGGCGCGGGCGGTTCGGACGCAGGCTTGGACACGTGGACTCCCCCGGCCCGCCGGTACGGGCATCGACTCGGCAGCTCGACTCGTCGGCTCGCCCCCTCCAGCAACGGGCCGGACGGGCCCGAACGGCCCCGGTACGAGCGGACGCGCGACTTTACCCGATCTTTCCGAACGCCCGCGCGACCGTTTCGCCCGCCCCGCCGCCCATCCCGCCGCCCGGCCTCGCCCTCGGCCCGTCGCCGGCCCGGCCCCCGGTCAGCCGCGCGCCAGGATCTCGCCGTGCAGCATGGAGAACCAGCCGTCCCCGGCGGCGCTCCACTCCTGCCAGCCGGCCGCGATGCGCGCCAGTTCGGCCTGGTCCGCGAAGCCCCGCTCCACCGCCGTCCGGCCGATGGCGGAGCCGGTCACCCGGTCCGCCCACATCCCGCCCCACCAGGCGCGCTGCTCGGGCGTCGCGTACGTCCAGGTGGTGGCGGTCGCGGCGATGTCGGTGAAGCCCGCCGCCCGCGCCCAGGACAGCAGCCGCCGCCCGGCGTCCGGCTCACCGCCGTTGGCGCAGGCGATCCGCTCGTACAGCTCCAGCCAGCGGTCCAGCGCGGGCGCCTCGGGGAACCAGGTCATCGACGCGTAGTCGACGTCCCGGGCCGCGACCACACCGCCCGGCGCCGCGACCCGGCGCATCTCGCGCAGCGCGGCCACCGGGTCGGCCACGTGCTGCAACACCTGGTGAGCGTGCACCACGTCGAACTCGCCCTCTCGAAAGGGCAGTTCGTGGACATCGGCGACCTCGAACACGACGTTGGACAGGCCCCGGCCGGCCACGTACGCGGCGGCCTGCTCCAGCACCTCGGCGGAGGTGTCCACGGCCACCACGCGACCGCCCGGGCCGACCAGCTCGGCCAGGTCGGCGGTGATCGTGCCGGGCCCGCAGCCGATGTCCAGCAGCGCCTGCCCGGGGCGCAGTTCGGGCAGCAGGTAGGCGGCCGAGTCGGCCGCCGTCCGGGAGCGGTGCGAGCGCAGCACGGCCTCCTGGTAGCCGTGGGTGTAGACGGTGGCGGGCTGCTGTCCGGTCATGGTGTCCCCCTGGGGAGTGGTCGGTTTCCGCGACGCCTTCGACGCTAGTGGACATTCCGCATTCCGAGAAGATTTGTCTCACCTGTCGATCACCCCGCGACCGCGCCACCCCCGGCGGCCGTACCGTGGGGCGCACCCGAGAGAACGGTCCCCCCGCCCATGCCCGGCCAGCGCCCCTTCGTCCTGCTGAGCGCCGCGATGTCCCTCGACGGCCACCTCGACGACGCCTCCCCCGACCGCCTGCTGCTCTCCAACCGGGCCGACTTCGACCGGGTCGACGCCGAACGCGCGGCCGCCGACGCCGTCCTGGTCGGCGGCAACACGCTGCGCGCCGACAATCCGCGCCTGCTGGTCAACGACCCCGCACGCCGGGCCGCCCGGCTCGCGGACGGCCGCGCCGAGTACCCGCTGAAGGTGACGCTCAGCGCGAGCGGCGCGCTCGACGCCGACCTGCGCTTCTGGCACACCGGCGGCGCCCGGCTCGCCTACACCACGGACGCCGGCGCGACCGTGCTGCGGCCCCGCCTGGACGGGCTGGCCGAGGTGGTCGCGCTCGGCGGCGCGGTGGACCTCGGCGCGGTGCTGGACGACCTGGGCGCGCGCGGGGTGCGCCGGCTGATGGTCGAGGGCGGCGGCGGCGTGCACACCCAGTTCCTGGCCCAGGGCCTGGCGGACGAGCTCCAGCTGGCGGTCGCCCCGCTGCTGGTCGGCCAGGCCGAGGCGCCGCGGTTCGTCCGCCCGGCCGCGTTCCCGGGCGGCCCGGCCCGGCGGATGCGCCTGCTGGAGGCACGTACGGTGGACGACGTCGTCCTGCTCAGGTACGCCCCGAAGGAGCCCGCCCCGTGACCGGAGCCCGTCCCGTGACCGCCGACCTCGACCACCTGCGCCGGGCCGTCGAACTCTCCCGCCGCTGCCCGCCGTCCGCGACGGCCTTCTCGGTCGGCGCGGTGATCGTCGGCGCCGACGGCGAGGTGCTGGCGGAGGGCTACAGCCGGGAGGGCGACGCGCACGACCACGCCGAGGAGGCGGCCCTCGGCAAGCTGCCGACCGGCGACCCGCGGCTGCGCGGGGCGACCGTCTACAGCTCGCTCGAACCGTGCGGACAGCGCGCCTCGCGGCCGGCGCCGTGCGCCCGGCTGCTGATCGCGGCGGGCGTGCCGCGGGTGGTGGTGGCCTGGCGCGAGCCGGACCTGTTCGTCACCGACTGCCAGGGCACGGCCCTGCTGGCGGCGGCCGGGGTCGAGGTGGTGGAGCTGCCGGAGCTCGCCGAGGCGGCCCGCGCGGTCAACGCCCACCTGCTCGGCTGATCTTTTGTATCATCGGGGAACAAAGAGCTCGTCCTTCCTTGCCCGAGGAGCAGCCCCATGCCCGCCACACCCCTCCAGCTGACCGCTCGCGCCCTCCTCCTGGACATGGACGGCACCCTGGTCAACTCCGACGCCGTGGTGGAGCGCTGCTGGCACCGCTGGGCCGAGCAGCACGGACTCGACCCCGTCGCCGTGCTGGCCGTCGCCCACGGCCGCCAGGGCCACGCGACGATGGCCGAACTGCTGCCCGACCGCCCGGTGGAACTCAACCTCGCCGACAACCGGCGGATGCTCGCCGCCGAGCGCGCCGACACCGACGGCGTCGTCCCGATCCCCGGCGCGGGCACCTTCCTCGCCACCCTGGACGGCCTGCCGCACGCCCTGGTCACCTCCGCCGACGAACCGCTCGCCCGGGTCCGGATGGGCGCCGCCGGCCTGCCGATGCCGCCCGTCCTGGTGACCGCCGAGTCCGTCGGCGCCAGCAAGCCCGACCCGGAGGGCTTCCTCAAGGGCGCCGCCGCCCTCGGCTTCGCCCCCGCCGACTGCCTCGCCTTCGAGGACTCCGACGCCGGCATCACGGCCGCCCGCGCCGCCGGCATCCGCGTCGTCGGCATCGGCCCCCGCGCCGCCGCCCACCGGCCGGACGCCCACGCCGACACCCTCGACGACATCACCGTGACCACCGCACCGGACGGCACCCTGACCGTCACCGTCCGCCCCTGACCGGGGCGGCGACCCGGTCACCCTTGTCACCGCACGAGTCAGACGTAGGAGTCGAGCCATGAAGACGACGACCTACTCGGACTCCCGCGCGCACTACGCCGAGGTACTGAACGCGGTCACGGACGACCGCGAGGAGATCGTGATCACTCGCGCCGGACACGAACCGGTGGTCACAGTCTCACTGGAGGACTACCAGCCCCTCAAGGAGACCGCCTACCTGCTGCGCAGCCGCACGGTGACACGGAAGGGGCCGGGCTCGACAGAGCCCGGCCCCTTCCGGTCCGCACATTCGACCAACCGGTCAACTCGCGGCAAGCAGACGGCTACACGTTGAAGCGGAACTCCACCACGTCGCCGTCCTGCATGATGTATTCCTTGCCCTCGATGCGGGCCTTGCCCTTGGAGCGGGCCTCGGCGATGGAGCCGGTCTCGACCAGGTCGGCGAAGGAGATCACCTCGGCCTTGATGAAGCCCTTCTGGAAGTCGGTGTGGATGACTCCGGCGGCCTCGGGGGCGGTGGCGCCCTTCTTGATGGTCCAGGCGCGGGTCTCCTTGGGGCCTGCGGTGAGGTAGGTCTGCAGGCCGAGGGTGTCGAAGCCGACCCGGGCGAGGGTGGCGAGGCCGGGCTCCTCCTGGCCCATCGACTGGAGCAGCTCCAGGGCCTCGGCGTCGTCGAGCTCGATCAGCTCGGACTCGATCTTGGCGTTGAGGAAGATCGCCTCGGCCGGGGCGACCAGCTCGCGCTGGACGTTCTTGAAGTCCTCGTCGGCCAGCTCGGCCTCGTCCACGTTGAAGACGTAGAGGAAGGGCTTCGCGGTCAGCAGGTGGAGGTCGCGGATCGGGGTGGTGTCGAAGCCGGCCTCGAAGAGGGTCTTGCCGGTCTCCAGGACCGCCTGCGCGGCCTCGGCGGCGGCCAGCACGGGGGCGGTCTCCTTCTTCAGGCGCGCCTCCTTCTGGAGCCGCGGCAGGACCTTCTCGACGGTCTGGAGGTCGGCCAGGATCAGCTCGGTGTGGATGGTCTCGATGTCGTCCTTGGGCGACACCTTGCCGTCCACGTGCACCACGTCCGGGTCGGTGAAGGCGCGCACGACCTGGCAGATCGCGTCCGACTCGCGGATGTTGGCGAGGAACTTGTTGCCCAGTCCCTCGCCCTCGCTGGCGCCGCGCACGATGCCGGCGATGTCGACGAAGTCGACGGTGGCCGGGAGGATCCGCTGGGAGCCGAAGATCTCGGCGAGCTTGGCCAGCCGCGTGTCCGGGACGCCGACGACGCCGACGTTCGGCTCGATGGTGGCGAACGGGTAGTTGGCCGCCAGCACGTCGTTCTTGGTCAGGGCGTTGAACAGGGTCGACTTGCCGACGTTCGGCAGGCCGACGATTCCGATCGTGAGCGACATGAAGCGCAGTCCCGTGGGCTTGGAGGAGTTGGGTCGGCACCGTGCGGGCCGACCCCCAAGTCTACGGGCAGCGCCTCACGCCCCGGTCGCCGCCGGGAGGGGCGCCAGGAACTCCGGCCGGCCGCCCGGGCGGCCGGGCCGGACAGGTCAGGCCGGTGAACGACGATCACATCAACACTCCGCCAGGAGACACGGGGCAAGACCTGAACGGTCCATTACACAGTGTGGCGATGATCGGACCGTACGTTGGGCGGGTGGAGCAGAGCATCCGTACCCAGCCGCCAGGGCCCAGACGCCGACCGCCGAACGGCGCGGCCGGGGCCGCCGTCCCCGGGCCCGGCCGGGCTCCCGAGACCGCCGGAGCCCCCGCCGCCGCCCCCGCCGCCCGGCTACGCCCGGTAGCCGGGCCACCCGCCGCCACCACCGCCCGCCCGGCCACCCCCAGGCTGCGGTTGCGGCTGCCGCTGCGCGGACGCGCCGAGGCCCCGCTGTACGGGCGGCGCCGGACCGGACGGCCGACCCGGCTGACCGCCATCGGCACGGGCGTGGCCGCCGTGCTGGCGACCCTCGCCGTCGCGGGCCTGGACCGGCTGCTGTTCGACGGCCTCGGCTGGCTGTTCGGCCTCGGCTACCTGGCCGTCTGCTTCCAGCTGGCCGTCCGGGTGCGCTACGTCGACCTGCTGGCCGCACCGATCAGCGGGCCGATCGCCTTCGCGCTGGCGCTGCTGCTGCTCGGGCCGGTCACCTCCTCGGGCGTCACCGCCCAGGTGGTGGCGCTGGCGACCGGGCTGGCGCTGCGGGCCGGCTGGCTGTTCTCCGGCACCGGGCTGGCCGCGCTGATCGTGCTCGCCCGGTTCGTGGCCCAGCGCCGGATCCAGCGCTCCCGCTGAGCGGTGCCTCGGGCGGGCGGCCTCAGCCCGCCGCCCGGGCCGCCGCCATGGCGGCGCCGACGATGCCCGCGTCGTTGCGCAGCTCGGCCGGCACCACCCGCGCCTCCCGCTCCCGCAGCAGCGGCAGGAACTTCTCGTGCTTGCGGCTCACCCCGCCGCCGATCACGACCAGCTGCGGCGAGAACAGCATCTCGACCAGGTCCAGGTACTCGTCGACCCGCCCGGCCCACTGCTCCCAGGTCAGCCCGTGCCGTTCCTTGGCGGCCGAGGAGGCCCGGCGCTCGGCGTCCTTGCCGCGCAGTTCCAGGTGGCCCAGCTCGGTGTTGGGCACCAGCACGCCGTCCACGAAGAGCGCGCTGCCGATGCCGGTGCCGAAGGTGAGCACCAGCATCACACCCGACTGGTCGCGCCCGGCGCCGTGCACGGTCTCGGCGAGCCCGGCCGCGTCGGCGTCGTTGAGCACGGTCGCGGGCAGGTCGAGCGCCTCGCGGAACAGGCCCGCGGCGTCCAGGCCGATCCAGCCCTTGTCCACGTTGGCGGCGGTTCTGGTCCGGCCGCCGACCACCACGCCGGGGAAGGTGAGCCCGACCGGGCCCTGGTGGTCGAACTGGCGGACCACCTCGCGGACGGCGGCGACCACGGCCTCGGGGGCGGACGGCTGCGGGGTGAGCACCTTGTACCGCTCCTGGGCCAGCACGCCCCGGGCGAGGTCGACCGGGGCGCCCTTGATGCCCGAACCGCCGATGTCCACGCCGAATACCGCCGCCATCACGTCCACCCTCCGCCGGGGCCGCGGACCGCTTGTCCACAGCCTGTGCACAAAACTACGAGAGGGCACGGGTGGACGCACAGCAGAAAACCCGGCAACCCCGAGGGGGTGCCGGGCTCTGCGCGAAAGGACCCGGGAGCGGTCCCGGGACCGGCCCTACAGCTTGCCCGCCGCCTCGGCGCGCAGGTCGCGGCGCAGCTCCTTGGGCAGCGAGAAGGTCAGGTGCTCCTCGGCGGTCTTGACCGTCTCGACCGTGTCGTAGCCGCGCGCGGCCAGCCACTCCAGCACGCCCTCGACCAGGATCTCCGGGACGGAGGCGCCGCTGGTCAGGCCGACCGTGCCGACGCCCTCCAGCCAGGCCTCCTGGAGCTCCTCGGCGAAGTCCACCAGGTGGGCGGCCTTGGCGCCGTACTCCAGGCCGACCTCGACCAGGCGGACGGAGTTGGAGGAGTTCTTGGAGCCGACCACGATCAGCAGGTCGGTCTCGGGGGCCATCTGCTTGACCGCGACCTGGCGGTTCTGGGTGGCGTAGCAGATGTCGTCGCTGGGCGGGCTGACCAGCGCCGGGAAGCGCTTCTTCAGCTCGCCGACGGTGGCCATGGTCTCGTCCACCGACAGGGTGGTCTGGGACAGCCAGACGACCCTGGACTCGTCCCGGACCCGCACGTTGGCGACGTCCTCGGCGCCGTCCACCAGGTGGATCCGGTCCGGGGCCTCGCCCATCGTCCCGACGACCTCCTCGTGGCCCTCGTGGCCCACCAGCAGGATGTCGAAGCCCTCGTCGGCGAAGCGCACGGCCTCCTTGTGCACCTTGGTGACCAGCGGGCAGGTGGCGTCGATGGTGGCCAGCCGGCCGGCCTTCGCCTCGTCGTGGACGGACGGCGCGACGCCGTGCGCGGAGAAGACCACGATCGAGCCCTCGGGCACCTCCTCCGTCTCGTCGACGAAGATCGCGCCCTTCTTCTCCAGGGTCTGCACCACGTACTTGTTGTGGACGATCTGCTTGCGGACGTAGATGGGCGCCCCGTACTGCTCCAGGGCCTTCTCCACGGCGATCACGGCGCGGTCTACACCCGCGCAGTAGCCCCGGGGGGCGGCGAGCAGGACACGGCGCGGCGCGGTGTTGGACATGGCTCCATCGTACGGGCGGCGCCGAGCCGCGCCGACGGGAGGCGCTTTCCGGACAGACCCGGTCGCCGGTGCTCAAATGTGGTGTCTATGAGCTCTGCGAACGGGCAAACGGAACCGGGCGGCCTGCGCCGCAGCCTGAGCGTCCGCGACCTGATGGTCTACGGCCTGCTGTTCATCGCCCCGATGGCGCCGGTCGGCGTGTTCGGCGTCCTGGACGCCAGGAGCCACGGCGCCGTCGCCACCGTCTACCTGGCCGCGACCGTCGCGATGGGCTTCACCGCCTTCTCGTACGCCCAGATGGTGCGCGCGGTGCCGCAGACCGGCTCGGTTTTCGCCTACGCGCGGGCCGGGCTGGGCGAGGGGCCCGGGTTCATCGCCGGCTGGATGGCGATGCTCGACTACCTGCTGATCCCGGCGGTCGCCTACCTGTTCTCCGGGATCGCGCTGAACTCGCTGGTGCCCGGGGTCTCCCGCTGGGTCTGGACGGCGCTCGCGGTGGTGCTGACCACCGCGCTCAACCTGATCGGCGTACGGACGGCGGCCGTGGTCGGTTTCGCGGTGCTCGCCCTGGAGATCGCGGTGCTGGCGGTGTTCGTCGCCGCGGCCGTGGTGGCGCTGCTCCAGGGCGGCGCCCGGCGCGGCTGGGACACCCCGTTCACCGCCGTCGGCACCTTCTCGCTGACCGCGGTGATCTCGGCCGTGTCCGTCGCGGTGCTCTCCTACCTGGGCTTCGACGCGATCGCCACCTTCGTCGAGGAGGCGGTCGGCGCCTCGGCGGCGGTGGCCCGGGCCGTGCTCTGGTGCCTGGCACTGGCCGGGGTGCTGTTCGTCGCCCAGACCTACCTGGCCGCACTGCTGGAACCCCTGGGCCCGCAGCAGCTGGCGGCCGACCCGGCGGCGCAGGGCTCGGCCTTCTACGACACGGTGGAGAGCGGGGTCGGGCACTGGCTGCACGTCCTGGTGGCGGCCAGCAAGGCGATCGGCGCGGCCTTCGCGGCGCTGGCCGGGCAGGCGGCGGCCGGGCGGCTGGTCTACGCGATGGGCCGGGAGGGGCGGCTGCCGCGCGTCCTCGGCACGGTCGACCCGGCCACCGCGGTGCCGCGCCGGGCGCTGCTGGCGGCCGCGGTGATCACGATGGCCGCGGCGGTCTGGGCGGCCGACCGGGACGACGGGCTGGACCAGCTGACCTCGGTGGTCAACGTCGGCGCGCTGACCGCCTTCGCGCTGCTGCACGCCTCGGTGATCGGCTGGTACACGGTGCGGCACGGCTCCCGGGACCGGGTGCGGCACCTGCTCGTCCCGGCCCTGGGGATCGTGGTGATCGCGGCGGTGGTCTACGAGGCCTCGACGACCGCGCAGCTCGTCGGGCTGATCTGGCTGGCGGTCGGGCTGGTGGTGCTGGGCGTCCAGGGCTCCCCCGCTCCGGGCGGCCCTGTCGGCGGGCGCCGCTAGCCTCGCGTACACGGCCGACACCAGCTCCCCGGACAGGCCCTAACCTCGTACGCATGGCCAACACCAGCTCCCCCGAAGCCCCGATCCCGGTCGGCAAGGTCTCCGCGCTGATCGGTGGCTGGATCGACCGGCTCGGCGCGGTCTGGGTGGAGGGGCAGATCACCCAGCTCAGCCGCCGGCCGGGGGCGGGCGTGGTGTTCCTGACCCTGCGCGACCCGCAGGCGGACGTGTCGCTCACGGTGACCTGCTTCCGCTCGGTGTTCGACCAGGTCGCGGAGGTGGTGCAGGAGGGCGCGCGGGTCGTCGTGCACGCCAAGCCGGAGTGGTACGCGGCGCGCGGGCAGCTGTCGCTGCGGGCCTCGGAGATCCGGCCGGTCGGGCTGGGCGAGCTGCTGGCCCGGCTGGAGCAGCTGAAGCGGCGGCTCGCCGGGGAGGGCCTGTTCGCGGCCGAGCGCAAGCGCCCGCTGCCGTTCCTGCCGCAGTGCGTCGGGCTGGTCACCGGGCGCGGCTCGGCGGCCGAGCGGGACGTGCTGGAGAACGCCCGGCGGCGCTGGCCGGCCGTCCGCTTCGAGGTGCGCAACGTCCCGGTGCAGGGGGTCAGCGCGGTGGAGCGGGTGAGCGCGGCCGTCCGGGAGCTGGACGAGCACCCCGAGGTGGACGTGATCATCGTGGCCCGCGGCGGCGGCAGCGTCGAGGACCTGCTGCCGTTCTCGGACGAGGGGCTGGTGCGGCTGGTCGCGGCCGCCCGTACGCCGGTGGTCAGCGCGATCGGCCACGAGCCGGACCAGCCGCTGCTGGACTTCGTCGCCGACCTGCGCGCCTCCACCCCGACCGACGCCGCCAAACGGGTGGTTCCGGACGTCGGCGAGGAGCTGGCCAAGGTCCGCCTGCTGCGGGACCGTGCCCGGCGGCACGTCCTCGGCCGGGTCGAGCGCGAGCAGCACGGGCTGGACGGCGTGCGCAGCCGCCCCGCGCTGGCCGCTCCGCACCGGATGCTGGACGGGCGCGGCCAGGAGGTGACCGCGCTGCTGGAGCGGGCCCGGCGCACCCTGCGGCACCGGCTGGACCACGCGCAGAGCGACCTCGGGCACACCCTCGCCCGGGTGGTCGCGCTGTCCCCGGCGGCCACCCTGGAGCGCGGCTACGCGGTGCTCCAGCGGACGGACGGCACGGTGGTGACCGACCCGGCGCAGGTCACGGTCGGCGAGGGGCTGCGCGCCCGGGTCGCGGGCGGGGCCTTCGACGTCGCGGTGGCGGACGGCCAGGGCTCGTAGGAACGCCCGGCGTCGCGGTGGCGAACGGCCAGGGCTCGTAGGAGCGCTGCCGGGAGAGTGCGCGGGAGTGCTCGCCGAAGCCGAGGCTGCGGTAGAGCGCCTCGCCGCCACTGCTGGCGTGCAGGTCGATCCGGCCGACCCGCTGGTCGTCGAACCAGTCCAGCAGCGCCTCGGTGCAGGCCCGGGCGTAGCCGCGCAGCCGGTGGCCGGGGTCGGTGCAGATGTTGAAGACGAAGCCGAACCGGCCGTCCGGGTTTCCCGGCGCGGGCAGCCGGTGCTCCAGCGTGCCGACCGCGCAGGCGGCGAGCCGGCCGGGCCGCCGCGGATCGTCCACCACGAAGGACGGCATGGTCAGTTCCCCGGCCGGGGCGGCGAGGCGCTCGCGCAGTATCCGCTCGGCGGTGGCCTGCCAGGGCCCCGGCCCGGTCAGGCCGGCCATGCCGGGCATCGCCTCGAACATCAGGTTGCGCAGCCGGACGAGCTCGGGGGCGTCGGCCGGGGTGGCGGGTCGGACCGTGATCATGCGGCGGAGGGTAGCGCCGCCGGCCGGCCGGTTGCATCCGTTTTCGCCGCTGCCTCCACCGCTGCCTCCACCCGCCGCCTTCGCCCTGCCGCTTTCACCCCGCCACGGCCGTTGCGTCGGTGCTGCGCGGGCGCTGTCGGCTCCAGCCCCTACGCTGGCACGCATGGCAGAGCAGCAGGAGCAGCAGGACGCGGCGGCACCGACCCCGGACGACGCGCTGGGCTACGAGCACGCCCGGGACGCGCTGCTGGAGGTGGTCCGGCAGCTGGAGAACGGCGGGACGTCGCTGGAGGAGTCGCTGGCGCTGTGGGAGCGCGGCGAGCAGCTGGCGAAGGTGTGCCAGCGCTGGCTGGACGGCGCCCGGGCCCGGCTGGACGCGGCGCTGGCCGCCGAGGAGGACGGGGCCGCGGGCGGGCAGTGACGCGGCTCACAGTAGGCCGGGGAATCGTTGAAACTTCATCCATGTTGAGATGGTGTGACCGGCCACGGCCGGTCAATCCGACGAACCCCCTCCCGCATGAGGTGCAGACAAGCATGACCACCGACGCCCTGGTACTCGACGCCGCCGCTCAGGACCTGCTGTTCCGCGAGGCCCGCACCGCGAACACCTTCACCGACGAGCCGGTGACCGAGGAGCAGGTCCAGGCCATCTACGAGCTGGTCAAGTACGGCCCGACCGCCTTCAACCAGCAGCCGCTGCGCGTCGTCCTGGTCCGCTCGACCGAGGGCCGCGAGCGCCTCGTCCAGCACCTGGCGGACGGCAACAAGGCCAAGACCAGCACCGCCCCGCTGGTCGCCATCCTCGCCGCGGACAACGAGTTCCACGAGGAGCTGCCGACCCAGTTCCCGCACTTCCCGCAGGCGAAGGACGTGTTCTTCTCCGAGCGCACCGTCCGCGAGCGCTCCGCCTCGCTGAACGGCGCGCTGCAGGCCGCCTACTTCATCATCGGCGTGCGCGCCGCCGGCCTGGCCGCCGGCCCGATGACCGGCTACGACGCCGAGGGCATCAACAAGGAGTTCTTCGGCGACGGCGAGCACTCGGTGCTGGCCGTGGTCAACATCGGCAAGCCGGGCGACGACGCGTGGTTCCCGCGCTCGCCGCGCCTGGAGTACGACCAGGTCGTCACCACGGTCTGATCCGCCGCACGCGCGAGGGCCCGCACCGGTTCGTCCGGTGCGGGCCCTCTCCGTATGCGCACGGGGGCGTTCGGGGTCGTACGGGCGCGTCCGCGGGGCGTTCGCGGGGGCGTACGGAGCCGTTCCCCCCGGGGGTGACCCGGGGGGCACGGGCTACTTGAGCGCCTGGGCCAGCTCGGCCAGTTCCTCGTAGGAGGCGGTGCCGGTGAGCACGGTGGTCGCGTCACCGGTCTGCACGGTCAGGGCGCGGGACTTCTCGCCCTGCACCCGCTCCCAGGTGCGCCCGGCGACCTCCGAAGTGCCGTCCGGCTTGCCGCCCGCGATCTTGTCGGCCAGCAGCGCGTCGCGCGGGACGTCGCTCTGCTCGACCGCCGCGTACTGGCCGGACGGCGTGACGAAGCCCAGGTGCCAGGCGTTGCCCTTGCCCTTGCTGATCGCGGCCGGCTGGTAGCCGACCGAGGTGGCCCGCCACTGGTCGGACAGCCCGTCCGGGGAGAGCAGCGGGTACGGCGCGCCGCGCTTCGCGGAGGCCGCCGCCACCTTGTACTCGACCACGTGCACCGGGTCGCTGTTCGCGTCGTGCGGAAGGAACAGGTACCCGATCCAGACCACGGCGCCGACCGCCAGCATCGACAGGACCATGTCCCGTACGGTCTCCCGGCCCCTCATGCGTTTGCTCTCTCCAGCCACCCCCACATGGTGACTCATCCCTACGGCGGTACGGCCACCCGGGGTGCCCGCGTACGGGTGAAGCGGGACGAACCGACCTGGTCGGGCGCCGGGTGGCGACCCGCGCCACAGACAGTCATCTCATAGGCAGATACGATCGCAGGACCCTCACCACGGCGTTCGACCAGGCAGTAGTCGGGCGCTTACTGGCCGTCGCGTACAGAGAGGTAACGACGATGACCACGCAGTACCCGAACCACCTTCCCAGCGCCCTGGAGGTCGCGCCCGAGGCTCCGGACCGGAACCTCGCGCTCGAACTCGTCCGGGTCACCGAGGCGGCCGCGATGGCCGCCGGCCGGTGGGTCGGCCGTGGCGACAAGAACGGCGCGGACGGCGCCGCCGTCAAGGCGATGCGCACCCTCGTCTCGACCGTCTCGATGAACGGCGTGGTCGTCATCGGGGAGGGCGAGAAGGACGAAGCCCCGATGCTCTACAACGGCGAGCGGGTCGGCGACGGCACCGGCGCCGAGTGCGACGTCGCGGTCGACCCGGTCGACGGCACCACGCTCACCGCCAAGGGCATGAACAACGCCGTCGCCGTCCTGGCCGTCGCCGACCGCGGCACCATGTTCGACCCCAGCGCCGTGTTCTACATGGACAAGCTGGTGGCCGGCCCCGAGGCCGCCGAGTTCGTCGACATCACCGCCCCCGCGGCCGTCAACATCCGCCGGGTCGCCAAGGCCAAGGGCAGCGCCGTCGAGGACGTCACCGTCGTCGTCCTCGACCGCCCGCGCCACGACGGCCTGGTCCGGGAGATCCGCGAAGCGGGCGCCCGGATCAAGTTCATCTCCGACGGCGACGTGGCCGGCGCCATCATGGCCGCCCGCGAGGGCACCGGCGTCGACCTGCTGATGGGCATCGGCGGCACCCCCGAGGGCATCATCGCGGCCTGCGCCATGAAGTGCATGGGCGGCGTCATCCAGGGCCGGCTGTGGCCCAAGGACGACGCCGAGCGGCAGAAGGCCCTCGACGCAGGCCACGACCTGGACCGGGTGCTCACCACCGACGACCTGGTCAGCGGCGAGAACGTGTTCTTCGTCGCCACCGGCATCACCGACGGCGAGCTGCTGCGCGGCGTGCACTACCGCCAGGAGACCGCCACCACCAGCTCGCTGGTGATGCGCTCCAAGAGCGGCACGATCCGCGAGATCAACTCCGTCCACAAGCTGTCGAAGCTGCGGGCCTACAGCGCGATCGACTTCGACCGCGCCAACTGACACCGGGCGACCGCACCCGCGGCCTCGGCGGAATCCCCCTCCGCCGAGGCCGCGGCGCGTCCGGCCCGGGGCGCACCAGGAGCCCCGTCAGCCCGCTATCCGCCGCTGCCCCGCGACCACCCGGGTCGCCTCGCGCAGCTCCGACTCCCGGCGGCGGCGACGGGCCAGCACCACCCGGCGCTCGGCGGCCGTCAGCCCGCCCCAGACCCCGTACGGCTCCGGCTGCGCCAGCGCGTGCTCGCGGCACTCCAGCAGCACCGGACACCGGGCGCACACCTGCTTCGCCTGCTCCTCGCGCGACAGCCGGGCCGCCGTCGGCTCCTTCGAGGGCGCGAAGAACAGCCCCACCTCGTCCCGCCGGCAGGCCGCGCCGGTGTGCCAGGGGCTGTCCTCGCCCGAGGACGCGCCCTGGGCGGCGGTCTGGGGGCCCTGGCCGCCCGGGGGGTGCGGCTGCGGACTGCGCTCCAGCAACTGCGCGGCGGCGACGGGCGAGGTGGTGCGGGACTCGATCGGATGCAGCACGGCCGTACTCCTGACGAGACTCTCGGACACGGGGAAGCTCGCTCCCCTGCCCGGCTGCGAGCCCCCGCTGTCCAACCCCGAGTCGGCCGCTGGGCCGCCTCCGGTGCGCAGCCGTACAAGAAGCGATGTGCGGAAGGAACTACCCCGCCCGCCCGCGATTCATGCACACTGCACGCAATCGACTACGGAGCGCACCGGAGACAACGCGGAACGCCCGGCCGGGAGTTGATCCCCGGCCGGGCGTTCGACCCGCCAACCCCGACTACTCGGTGCCGAGTTGCTTGCGCACCCACTCCTTGAGCTTCTTGCCCCGGCGCGGCTTGGCCTCGCAACCGCCGAACACCGCGACGCCCTTGACCCGGACCACCGGCGCGTACGGGTCCGCCGCCGTCTGCTCCTTGACGTCGAATCCGCCGAAGATGCCGACGCCGCCGCCGTGCAGGCTCACGTTCTCCGGCACCCGGATCTCGACGCCGCCGAACAGCGCCGTCACCTCGATCTCCACCTCGGGCGACTCGAAGACGGCGTCGGTCAGGTCGATCTCCACCCCGCCGAACGCCGCGAACGCCTTCAGGTGCGACCCCACCCGCCAGCGGCCCTTGCGGGACGAGCCGCCGAAGATCGCCACCATCGACGGCGACTCCTGGCGGGCGGGCGGCAGCGCCGGCGTCACCGCCCGCGGCGCCGGGGCCTCCAGCGGCGGCTTCTCGAACGACAGCGGCCGGTGGCCCGGCAGGTCCCTGGTCAGCGGCACCAGATCGCCGAAGGTCTTGGCGGCGTACGCGGCCCCGATCCGGTCCGCGTGCTCGTCCGCGTCCAGCCGGCCCTCGGCGTAGGCGTCCCGCAGCAGCTCCGCGATCCGCTCGCGGTCGGCGTCCGACACCCGCATCTCCGCCTGCGCCACCGGGGCGTGCGACGGCTGGGTCTTCTGCTCCGGCAGCGGCCGGAGTTGCGGCTGCGGCTCGGGCCGGCTCTCGGGCTTGGTCATCGGTACGGGCGCCGGCACGGACGGCTGCCCCGGATCGTCCTGCGACGGCGAGTTGTCCACGGCCCAAGACTAGTCGCTCGTACGTGCGGCCGAGTGAGCCCGGTCACGCAGGCTGCCCTGTCCGCGTGCGACGCGGAGCCGGGTCCTACCCTTGAGGGTGCTTCGCCGACGCAGCCGGACCACTGGAAACCTAAGGACCGCCCCCATGGCTCCCACGCCAGACTTCGAGTACAGCGACCTGCTCCCCCTGGGCGCTGACCCGACCCCGTACCGCAAGCTGACCTCCGAGGGTGTCTCCACCTTCGAGGCCGGCGGTCGCACCTTCCTCCAGGTCGAGCCCGAGGCGCTGCGGCTGCTCACCGCCGAGGCGATGCACGACATCTCGCACTACCTGCGCCCCGCCCACCTCGCCCAGCTGCGCCGCATCCTGGACGACCCGGAGGCCAGCCCGAACGACCGCTTCGTCGCGCTCGACCTGCTGAAGAACGTCAACATCTCGGCCGGCGGCATCCTGCCGATGTGCCAGGACACCGGCACCGCCATCGTCATGGGCAAGCGCGGCCAGAACGTGCTCACCGAGGGCGGCGACGAGTCGGCCATCGCGCGCGGCGTCTTCGACGCGTACACCAAGCTCAACCTGCGCTACTCCCAGATGGCCCCGGTGACCATGTGGGACGAGAAGAACACCGGCAACAACCTGCCGGCCCAGATCGAGCTGTACGCCACCGACGGCGGCGCGTACAAGTTCCTCTTCATGGCCAAGGGCGGCGGCTCCGCCAACAAGTCCTACCTGTACCAGGAGACCAAGGCCATCCTGAACGAGGCGAGCATGCTCTCGTTCCTGGAGCAGAAGATCCGCTCCCTCGGCACCGCCGCCTGCCCGCCGTACCACCTGGCGATCGTGATCGGCGGCACCAGCGCCGAGTTCGCGCTCAAGACCGCCAAGTACGCGTCCGCGCACTACCTGGACAACCTGCCGACCTCCGGCGACGCCAAGACCGGCCACGGCTTCCGCGACCTGGAGCTGGAGGCGAAGGTCACCGAGCTGACCCAGAAGATCGGCATCGGCGCCCAGTTCGGCGGCAAGTACTTCTGCCACGACGTGCGGGTCGTCCGCCTGCCGCGCCACGGCGCCTCGCTGCCGGTCGCCATGGCCGTCTCCTGCTCCGCCGACCGCCAGGCGCTCGGCAAGATCACCGCCGAGGGCGTCTTCCTGGAGCAGTTGGAGACCGATCCGGCCAAGTACCTGCCGGACACCACCGACGAGCACCTGGACGACGACGTCGTGCGCGTCGACCTCGACCAGCCGATGTCCGCGATCCGCGCCGAGCTGTCCAAGTACCCGGTCAAGACCCGGCTCTCGCTCACCGGCACCCTGGTCGTCGCCCGCGACATCGCCCACGCCAAGATCAAGGAGCGCCTGGACGCCGGCGAGGGCATGCCCAAGTACCTCCAGGACCACCCCGTCTACTACGCCGGCCCGGCCAAGACCCCCGAGGGCTACGCCTCCGGCTCCTTCGGCCCCACCACCGCCGGCCGGATGGACTCCTACGTCGACCAGTTCCAGGCCGCCGGCGGCTCCATGGTCATGCTCGCCAAGGGCAACCGCAGCAAGCAGGTCACCGACGCCTGCGCCGCCCACGGCGGCTTCTACCTCGGCTCCATCGGCGGCCCCGCCGCCCGTCTCGCCCAGGACTGCATCAAGAAGGTCGAGGTCCTGGAGTACGCCGAGCTCGGCATGGAGGCCGTCTGGCGCATCGAGGTCGAGGACTTCCCGGCCTTCATCGTGGTCGACGACAAGGGCAACGACTTCTTCCGCGAGACCACCGAGGGCCCGCTGATCACCAGCCTCCGGGTCCGCTCCAAGGAGTAGCCGCGCCGCGTTCGTCGACCGCCCCGGCCGCGTCCGTCGCGACCGGGGCGGCCGCGTTGCGCGTGCTCACGCGTCGAAGTCGTACTCCAGGACGTAGGAGGCGGCGTCGAGGATCATCTCGTTGAGCTCGACGACCTGGCCGTCGTCGGCGAAGGCGGTACGGCAGATCAGGATGACCGGGGTGCCCGCCGACAGCTCCAGGCGGGCGGCCTCGTCCGCGCCGGGCATCCGGGAGCGGACCTCCTCGCGGAAGTGGACGGGCTTCGCGCCGATCTCGGCCAGCCGGGCGTAGGTGCCGCCCGGGCCGGTGTCCTCGCGGGTGATGGCCGTACCGGCGACCAGGCCGGCTGGCAGGTAGGAGGTCGACAGCAGCACCGGCTTGCCGTCCAGCACGAAGCGGCGGTGCCGTACGCACATCGACGCGCCCGGATCCACTCCCAGCACCCGGGCGACGTGCTCCGGCGCGCCCCGTTCGGTGACGGACACCTGGTCGACCACCAGCAGGCGGTTGTCGATGTCCGCCGACCATATGGACCGGCCCGAGCCCCACTGCCCCTGCGCCAGCCGCTGGATCCCGCGCCGGCGCAGCGGCCGGAAGTCCCGGACGAAGACCCCCGCTCCCCGGCGCGCCTCGGCGATGCCCTCGCTCTGCAGCACGCCGAGCGCCTGGCGGGCGGTCATCCGGGCCACGCCGTACTCGTCCATGAGGTCGTTCTCGCCCGGCAGCCGGTCACCCGCGCGGTACCGGCCGTCGTCGATGGCCGCCTTCAGCGTGTCGGCGATCCGTTGGTACTTGGGCTGTTTGTCGCCACTGCTGCCGGTCATCGCCGCTCCCTCTCCCTCGGACAAATCGTAGGCGCGCCCACGGCCGACGGTAAGCCGATACGACCATTGACATCTCTAGAGATATTAGCTTCTCTAGAGATGCTGGGTAGTCGCCGAGCACCACACACACGGACAGCGACCAGGGCGCGGCCCCCACCCGGCGCCGCACCCGCACCAGAACAGCGAGGAGCAGTGCGGTGAGCACCCGTCAGCGCGACTCCGCGGCCTACCGGCCGCACGTGGGTGAACTCGTCCTCGACCGGAGGACCGGACGCACCGGCATCTACATGGACACCATCGGCGGGGAGCACTACCTGCGCCCCGAGGGCGGCGGCCGCGAATGGACCGCCGAACCCGGACGGGTCTCGCCCGTTCCCAGGCCCCGCGATTCAGCCGAATACGATCTTCCGCGCTAATTGCGGCAAAAAGCACGCAAACAGCAACATTCCCACCCGCAATCCCCCCGAGTGAATCCGGAATTCCGGAACGCCCCGCACCCACCGTCGGGCACGTTACGGATATCACCGGTCACCATGAGTGCATCACGGGCGGGATTCGGCCACCGGGCGGGCACCGGTGCCGAATGGAGCACGCCCAAAACCCACAGCGCCCCCGTGCCCGGACCGGGACACGGGGGGCACGGGGCCTTCGGCCGGACCGGCTTACGGGTGGCCGGAGATCATGCCTTCCGGCTCGTACCGCTTGCCCGGCCCGCCCGTGGCCGGCGCGACGGGCTCCACCACGTGCGCGGCCTCGTCCCCGAACAGGTCGTTCTCTATCGCCGCCTTCTGCGCGTCGGACGGCGCGGTGTACTCGGTCGTGTTCGAGGACGCGGCCACCGCGCCCTCGACAGCCTCGCCCGCCTCCACAGCGACGGCCGGGACATCCGTCGTCGCCGCGTTCTCGGGCGCCGAAGCCACCGGGGTCTCGCTCTGGTCGTTGGCCATTGGGCGGCCGCCTTTCGGTCATCAAATGTGTCTCGCCCGACCTCCGTGGCACGGGCGTGCGGACAGTATCGTAGGGTTGATTAAATGTCCGATAAACATCGCGCGGCTTGCGCTGCCGCCCGGCAGAGTCGGGCGTCCGCCTAAGCTGAAGCACCACGGCGGACCGCCGAGCGCCCTTTCACGGAATCGACACCACAGGCCATCGGGGGACTTTCATGGAGTTTCGGGAGACGCCGCAGACCCCTGCGCTGCGCTTCCAAGTCCTCGGTCCGGTCCAGGCCTGGCTCGACGGCAAGCCCCTTTCCCTCGGATCTCCCCAGCAACAGGCAGTTCTGACCACCCTTCTGCTGCATTCCGGACGCCCGGTCACCACGCAGGACCTGGTCGACGCACTCTGGGGCGAGCGGCACCCGGCCCAGGCGGTGGCGGCACTGCGCACCTACGTCTCCCGCCTGCGCTCCGTCATCGAGCCCCGGCGGGAGGTACGCCGGCCCTCCGAACTGCTGATCTCGGTCGCCGACGGCTACGCGCTGCGCATCCCCGGCGAGGCCCTCGACCTGACGGTCTTCGAACGGCTCTGCGCCGAGGCCGCGGCCGCCCGGGCCTCGGGCGACAAGCACGAGGCGCACCGGCTGCTGGCGCGGGCGCTGGACCTGTTCAGCGGCCGGCCGCTCACCGGCATCCCCGGCCCCTACGCCGACACCCAGCGGCTGCGGCTCGCCGAACGGCAGGTGGCCGCCGCCGAGGAGCTGTGCGCCGTCGCCCTCGACATCGGCCTGCACGCCGAGATCGTCGGCGAGCTGAACGGCCTGACGGCCGAACACCCGCTGCGCGAGCGCCTGAGCGAGCTGCTGATGCTGGCGCTGTACCGCTGCGGGCGCCAGGCCGAGGCGCTCGGCGTCTACACCGACACCCGCAAGCTGCTGATCGAGGAGCTCGGGGTCGAACCCGGAGCCGGCCTGTCCGCGATGCACGCCCGCATCCTGGCGGCGGACCCGACACTCGCCCTCCCGGCCGTACCCACCCCGGCGAGCCGTGAGGACGGTCCGGCCGCTCCCCCGGCGCCCGCCCAACTCCCGGCCGACGTATCGGACTTCAGCGGCCGAACCGACCTGGTGAGCGACCTCTCGACGGTCCTGATGAACGCCACCGGCCAGGCCGTGGTGGTGACTTCGCTGGCCGGTATCGGCGGGGTCGGGAAGACCACCCTCGCCGTCCACGTCGCCCACCGCGTCCGCGGCGAGTTCCCGGACGGGCAGCTGTACGTCGACCTGCGCGGCGCCGGCACCTCGCCGGCCGACCCGGTGGCCGTCCTGGGCGACTTCCTGCACGCGCTCGGCGTCACCGACAGCCCCGACTCGCTCGAACAGCGCGCCGCCCTCTACCGGTCGCTGCTCGCCAGTCGGCGGATGCTCATCCTGCTCGACAACGCGCGCGACGCCGAGCAGATCCGACCGCTGATCCCCGGCGTCTCCGGCTGCGCCGTGCTCGCCACCAGCCGCTCCCGGCTGGCCGGCATCCCGGGTGCACAGTTGTTCGACGTCGAGGAGCTGACCCCGAACGAAGCGCTGGCGCTGTTCTCGGCCATCGTCGGCGAGCAGCGGGTCGCCGCCGAACCGGAGGCGGCCATGCAGGTGGTCACCGCCTGCGGGTTCCTGCCGCTCGCCGTCCGCATCGCCGCCGCCCGGCTGGCCAGCCGTCCGCGCTGGAGCGTCTCCGACCTGGCCAGACGGTTAGCCGACCAGCGGCGGCGACTGGACGAACTCCAGCTCGGCAACCTCGCCGTGGAGACCACCATCGGACTCGGCTACGGGCAGCTCTCGACGGACGAGGCCCGTGCCTTTCGGCTGCTCGCCCTGATCGACTCCCCGGACATCCCGCTGCCCGCCGCCGCGGCGCTGCTCGGCGCGAACGAGTACACCGCCGAGGACCTCGCCGAGGCGCTGGTCGAGGCGAACATGCTGGAGTGCTTCACCCCCGGCCGCTACCGCTACCACGACCTGCTCCGGCTCTACGCCCAACGGCAGAACGAGCGGATCGGGGACACCACGGAGCAGGAGCGGGCGGTGCTGCGCCTGCTCGACCTGCTGATCCCGACCGTCCGCAACGCGGCCCAGGTGATCGAGCCCGACGACCAGCTCCCGGAACCGCTCAACCCCCTGGGCTCGTCAGGCCTGGATCTGCCGACGAGCCGGGACGCCCGGCAGTGGCTGCGGACGGAGATCACCTTCCTGCTCAGCGCCGTCGAGGCGGCCGTGCGAGGACCGGACTTCGTGCTGCGCCCGGCCGTCGACCTGCTGATCGTCCTGAACAGCCTGGTCAGGGATCCCACGCACGGCTCGCGGATGCGCCGGTTCCTGGTGACCGCCGAGCGCAACGCCGCCGCCTACGGAGACGCTGCCGCCCTGGCCCGGGTGCACTTCGCCTTCGGCACGCTGCAGTCGATCACCAATGACTTCCAGGGCGCCGAACAGTCGCTCCGCAAGAGCCTGACCCTCCAGCGCTCCGACGACATGACGATCCTGCGGTCGGCGGCGAGCAACGACCTGGGGATCATCCTCAGCCTGACGAACCGCCCCGCCGAAGCCATCCCGCTCTTCGAGCAGGCCCTCGGCATCAGCCGGGTGGTCCGCGTTCCGATCAACGAGGCCCGGCTGCTCGGCAACATGGCGCGGGCACAGCTCAAGCTGGGCGACACCGAGACCGCTGTCCGCTCGGTCATCGAGGCGGTGGCGACGGCCCGGACGTCGAGGAACGGTCCCTGCCTCGCCGACACCCTGTACCAGACCGGTGTGGTGCTCGCCTCCACCGACGAGCCGAGGGCGGCGGTGGGCTACCTGCGAGAGGCTCACCAGCTGTTCCAGGCCCAGCAGAATCCGCTCTGGGAGGGCTACACCCTCGCCCGCCTGGCCTCCGCCCTGCTCGCCGCCGGACAACACGCCGAGGCGGCCGAAGCGGCCGACGAGTCGCTCGTGATCGCCCAGGAACTGGACTCCGCCTACTGCCAGGGCCTCGCGAACGCCACCCTCGGCGAGTCGCTGCTCGCCCTGGCCCAGCCGGCCCGCGGACTCGCCTGCCTGCGCGAGGCGCACGCGATCTTCACGCGGCTCGGTGTGCCGGAGGCCTCCCCCGTGGCGGACCTCATCTCCCAACAGCACACCGAGCCTCCCCCATCTTCCCCAGCGCCGTAGGTCTCCGCCCCCCCGGCAGAGCCCCTACCCCCGTTGTGCGCGTCGGCGCCCCCGCAGCCCCCCGGCTGCGGGAGCGCCCTCAACGCTTCCCCGGCGCTGGACTCCACTCTGCACCCCGGCGATTGACGTTCGATAAACGCCCGACGGCCGGCCCTCGCCCCGGCGAAACCGCAGGTCAGCCGTTCCACCACGGCGCGCCATGCGGCGCGCGCAGCCCGCGCGCACCACCCCCGCCCGCACCGTCGTGCTTCCGCAACCCCGTCCACACCGGCCCAAGCATGACGAGTTGGCTGGAAAGGGACCCCATGGCGCAGAGATCACGCATATTCTCAGATGCCAGTACACACACGAGTGTCTGCCGGCAACGTGTGGGCCGGCGAGGCAGGACGGGCGCCGGGGCGGACGGCATCCCGCTCCCGTGCGGCCGCGTGCAGCCGGCCGGAGGCCACGGGTGGAAGGGTGCCTCTCAATCGTGACGACCGGACAGATATCCGACTCGTTCCCCGTCGACGAGGACGCGGGAGACGACGGGCCCGACGTGCGGCGGCGCCGGGCGGCGCGTGCCCTGCAAGCCGTCGCCTTCGACACCATCGGCGCCGGGTACGGCGAGGCGTTCCCGGCCAAGGACGGGCAGCTGGCCTGCGGACGGCAGCTGCTGGCCGAGCTCGAACCCGGCGCGCGGGTGCTGGACGTGGGCTGCGGCACCGGGGACCCGACGGTCAGGCAGCTGGTCGCGGGCGGGCTGCGGGTGACCGGGATAGACCTCTCGGACGTGATGCTCTCGCTGGCCCGGCAGGCCCGGTTCCCGGGCGAACACCCGCCGGAGTTCCATCGGATCGACCTGTTCGATCTGGCCACCGAGCGCGCCGGGCAGGTCTGGAACGCCCCCGGGCTGGGGCCGCTGGGCAAGGACGGGTTCGCCGCCGTCACCGCGTTCTTCTCCCTGATCCTGCTGCCGCAGGACGAGATCCCGACCGTGCTCGCGCGGCTGCGCGAACTCCTCCGGCCGGGCGGACTGCTGGCGCTCGGTATGGTCGAGGCGGATCTGGATCACGTTCCGCTTCCGTTCCTTGGCAGAGAGCTGCGGATCAGTGGGTATCTGAGGGAGGATCTGGAGCGGGTTCTCGTCACGGCGGGCTTCGCCGTCGAGGAGTGCTCGGGGCATCCGTACGCGCCGGCCAGCACCACGCTACCGCCGGAGGAACAGCTGTTCCTGTGCTGTCGACGCGTCGGCTGACCCACCGCACGGCAGCAGGGCCCGCCAGCAGGACACCGCAGACCACCACAGAGACCACACCGAATCCAGGACAGGCAGCCGTGCGCGACCAGCTCAAGACCGAGGCCGGACAGCCGGCTGCCGTCCCGGGCCAGCGCGGCCTGCCCCTGGCACCGGCACCGGCACACCAACCGACCGCGCGCCCGGAGCGCGAGGACGTGGCGGGCCGGCTCGGCTACCTCGACCTGGCCACCCGGCGGATCAACAGCGCGCTCGACCTGTCCGCGACGCTGCGCAACATCGGCCGGGTACTCGTTCCCACGCTGGCCGACGCCGCCGTGGTCCACCTGCGCGATCCGCTGCCCAACGTCGAGCGCGAGCCCGGCTTCCCGGACGAGCTGCGGATCCACCACAGCACCGGCACCCGGATCGGGCGACGCGGCCGGCCGAGCGGCGCGGACGACCGGCACCGCTCCCGGTACGGCTCCCGCTCCACCGCCGACACCGGCCCCGCCACCCCGGTGACCCGCGGCGGGGCGCTCGCGCACGCCCTGCTGAGCCGCCGCCCCGCCGAGTCCGCGGTGCTCGGCACGCCCGGCGCCGAACGCACCGAGGCGCTGCTGCGCGAGCTGTACGGCACCCGCGGGCTGGCCCGCCTGGCCGCGGGCACGTCGGTGCTGGCCCTGCCGCTGCGCGGCCGCAAGGCCGTGCTCGGCCTGCTGGTGCTGATCCGCCGCCCTCCTGAACGCACCGGCCGGCCCGCCTTCGACGCCGCCGACACCGCGACCGCCGCGCACCTCGCCACCCAGGCGGGGCTGGCGGTGGACACCGCCCTGCGGTACGCCCGCGAGTGGGAGATAGCCAACGAACTCCAGCGCAGCATGCTGCCGTTGCGCCTGCCGCAGCCGCACGGCGTCCGCCTCGCCCAGCGCTACCTGCCGGGCGAGCGCGGCGCGCAGGTCGGCGGCGACTGGTACGACGCCGTGCCACTGCCCGGCAACCGGGTCGCCCTGATCGTCGGCGACGTGATGGGCCACTCGCTCACCTCGGCCGCCATCATGGGCCAACTGCGCACCAGCGCCCAGACCTTGGCCGCCCTCGACCTTCCGCCGCACGAGGTGCTCTACCACCTGGACGAGCAGGCCCAACGGCTCGGCCGCGAACAGCACCTGGCGACCTGCGTGTACGCGGTGTACGACCCGATCGCCAACCGGGTGGTGCTGGCCAACGCCGGGCACGTCCCGCCCGTCCTGGTCCGGCCGGACGGCACCGCCGAGTTGGTGGAGCTGGACTCCGGGGCCCCGATCGGGGTCGGCGGGGTGGACTTCAACTCGGTCGAACTTCCCGCCCCGCCCGGCTCGGCCCTGCTGCTGTTCACCGACGGCCTGGTGGAGACCCGCAGCCGCCCGATCAGCGACGGCCTGGAGGTCCTCCGCGCCCGGATCGCCGCCGCCCGCTGGCAGTCCCCCGAGCAGCTGTGCCAGGAGGCGCTGCGGATCCTGCCGCCCGGCGACCGCGGCGACGACATCGCCCTGCTGGGCGCGTGCTTCGACGGCATCCCGGCCGGGGACGTCGCGCACTGGTACCTCCAGCCGCGCAACGAGACGCCCGGCCGGGCCCGCCGGCTGGCCGCCCACACGCTGCGCCGCTGGGGGCTCGGCGAGCTCAGCGAGGCGACCGAGCTGATGATCAGCGAGCTGGTGACCAACGCCGTCCAGCACGCGACCCGCCCGGTCACCCTGAGCCTGGTGCGCACCACTCGGCTGCGCTGCGAGGTCGGCGACGACAGCCCGCTGCTGCCGCGGCCGTGCCGTACCGGGCTGGAGGACGAACGCGGTCGCGGCCTGCAGATAGTGGCCCGGTGCGCGGACCGCTGGGGCGCCACCCGGCTGGGCACCGGCAAGGTGGTCTGGTTCGAGCAGCGACTGCCCCAACCGCCCGTCGAGCAGCGGCTACCGTAACCACCCGTAACCACCCGCAGCCGCCCGTCGAGCAGCGGCTGCCGCGGCGCGCGGGCGCCCGACGGGAGCGGCCCGCCGAGCGCCCGGGAGCGGTTCAGACCCCGGCCGGCTCCTTCACCGGATGCTGCTCCAGCCGCGCGATCAGCTGCTCGCCCTCCATGTCGACCCGCGGCACGACCTTCTCCAGCCTCTTCGGGAACCACCAGGCGGCCTTGCCGAACAGCGCCATCGCGGCCGGCACCAGCGCCATCCGCACCACGAAGGCGTCCACCAGCACGCCCACCGCGAGGGCGAAGCCGATCGGCTGCACGATCGGGTCGTGGCCGAAGACGAACGAGCCGAACACCGACACCATGATCAGCGCCGCCGCCGTGACCACCCGGGCGCCGCCGCGCACCCCGGCCACCACGGCGTCCCGCGGCGCCTTCCCGTGGACGTACTGCTCCTTCATCCCGGAGACCAGGAACAGCTCGTAGTCCATCGCCAGCCCGAACAGCACGCCGATCAGCAGGATCGGCACGAAGCTCACCACCGGCCCGACCTTCGGCACGTCGATCAGGCCGTCCAGCCAGCCCCACTGGTAGACCGCGACCACCGCGCCGAGCGAGGCGGTGATGCTGAGCAGGAAGCCGGCCACCGCCTTGAGCGGGACGAGCACCGAGCGGAACGCCAGCGCCAGCAGCACCACCGCGATGCCGACGATCACCGCGAGGAACGGCGGCAGTGCCTGGCCGAGCTTGGTGGAGACGTCGATGTTGGCGGCGGTGGTACCGGTGACGGCGATGTCCGCGCCGGTCGAGGTCTTGAGCGGCGCGCGCTGGTCGCGGATCTCGTTGACCAGTGTCCTGGTGCCGGCGTCGTCCGGTCCGGTCTGCGGGATGACGGTGAGCAGGGCGGTGCGCCCGGCCTGGTCGACTGCCGGGGGCAGCAGTGTCCGCACGCCCGGCAGGGTCTGCAGCCTGGCCGCCACCCCCTGCACCGCCTGCTCCGGCTGCGGCACGCCCCCGGCGTCCACGACGACCACCAGTGGCGCGTTGAAGCCCGGCCCGAAGCTCTCGCCGACCAGGTCGTAGGCCTTGCGCGCATCGGTGCCGGCGGCCTGCGAGCCGCCGCCCGGCAGGCCGAGCCGGAGGCTCGCGGCGGGCACCGCGAGCAGGCCCAGTCCGGCCAGTCCGACGAGCAGCACGGCCAGCGGGCGGCGGACCACGAACCGGCCCCAGCGCTCGCCCAGGGTGGTCCGGCTGCCGGTGCGCAGCGCCCGCTTCCAGACCGGCAGCCGGTCGATGGCGCGGCCGGCGAAGCCGAGCAGTGCGGGCAGCAGCGTGATCGCGACCAGGACGGCCACCACGACGGCGCCGGAGGCGGCCAGGCCCATCACGGTCAGGAAGGGGACGCCGGCGACGGCGAGCCCGGCGAGCGCCACGACCACGGTGAGGCCGGCGAAGACGACGGCGCTGCCGGCGGTGGCGGTGGCGCGGGCGGCGGCCTCGTCCGGCTCCAGGCCCTCGTCCAGGTGGCGGCGGTGCCGGGAGAGGATGAACAGCGCGTAGTCGATGCCGACGGCGAGACCGACCATCAGGGCCAGCACCGGCGCGGTGGTGATGATCTCGAACGAGCCGGACAGCGCCATGATCGCGGCCATCGCCACACCGACCCCGACCATCGCGGTCAGCAGCGGCAGCCCGGCGGCGACCAACGAGCCGAGGGTGATCACCAGGACCACCCCGGCGACGGCCAGACCGATCGCCTCGCCGCCGTCGACCTGCGCCATCCGGTTGTACGCGTCACCGCCGAAGGCGACGTCCAGCCCGGCCGCGCGGGCCGGTTCGGCGGCGGCCTTGACGGCCTCGCGCTGCTGGTCGGTGACGTCGGCGAGCTTGTGGTCGAAGGAGACCAGGGCGATCGCGACCCGGCCGTCCGGTGAGACGGCGTGGGTGGCGTACGGGTCGGGCACGGCGGCCACGCCGGGGACGGCGGTGATCCGGGCGACCGCCTCGCTGACCGCCCTGCCCGCCTCGGGCGTGGTGGCGCCGCCGGGCGCGGGGGCCGCGAAGACGACCTGGGCGGAGCCGTGGCCCTGCTCCGGGAAGGTGTCCTTGATCCGGTCCAGGGTGGTCTGCGCCTCGGTGCCCGGCACCTTGAACTCGTCGCTGGTCTTGCCGGCGAAGGCACCCGCGGCCCCGCCGATCGCGATCAGCACCGCGATCCAGACCGCCAGCACCGCCCGCCGTCTCCGGAAGCAGTAGCGGCCCAGTCGGTAGAGGTGCGTGGCCATGGGTGACCCCTCGGTCAGGTCGTCGGGCAGGCAGGTGCCTGAACAGGTCGCGGTCCACCGTACGCGCAATATTGTCAGGCGACAAAGTTGGTCGACAGAATCAAGTGACGGAATCATTCGACGCAGTTATCCGACCATGGCGATACCCTGGCTGGATGGCTCATGTCCCCGCCTCCGAACGCCGACCGCAACTGGTCCAGGCCGCCCTCGACCTGATGACCCGGGAGGGGGTCGCCGCCGGCAGCACCCGGGCGATCGCGGCCGAGCTGGGCGTGGCGCAGGCGACGGTGCACTACACCTTCGGCACCAAGAAGGACCTCTACCGGGCCGTCGTCGAGCAGCTGACCGCCGAGTTCATCGGCCACGTCCGCGCCGCCTACCCGGGCGACGGCTCCTTCGGCGAACAGGTCGCCACGCTGGTCCACGCGCTCTGGGAGAGCTCGACCGGCGCGGACGGGCGCTGCGCGCTGCTGGGCGAGTTCGCGGCGCTGGCGATGCGCGACCCGGACCTACAGGAGATCATGCGGGCGCTCCAGCACGGGATCGAACGCACCGCGGCGGAGATGCTCACGACCCTCGCCGAGGCGCACGGCCTCGAACTGGCCATGCCCGCCGAGGAGATCGCCGTCCACTTCCTCACCGGCTTCGACGGTCTCACCGACCGCTACCTGGCCCTGCGCGCGCCCGGCGAGCAGCCCGACCACGGCACCCTGCGGGCCCTGGACCTGCTGGTGGCCACCACGGTCGGGCTCTGCCTCGGCGCCCCGGCGAAGCCGTGAGGCCGTAGGACCGCAGGCCGCTAGGAGGCGATCCGGACCGGGAGTTCGGCCAGCACCTCGCGCAGCGCGGCCGCGAAGCGCTCGTACTCGGTGCTGCGGGCCGAGCCCGGGCGGGTGGCCAGCCCGATCCGGCGGCCGGGGGCCGGGGCGGCGAAGCGGACGGCGGCCAGCCGGTCGGTGCGGCCGGCCTCGACGTCCAGCGCGGTGGCGGGCAGCAGCGTCACCCCGAGGCCGCCGGCGACCAGTTGGACCAGGGTGGACAGGCCGGCCGCGCGGGTGGTGGAGCCCCCGGGATCGGCACCGACCTCACGGCAGATGTCGAGGGCCTGGTCGCGCAGGCAGTGGCCCTCCTCCAGCAGCAGCACGTCCAGGTCGAGCAGCACGTCGCGCGGGACGTCGATCCGCCCGGCGAGCGGGTGCTCGGGCGGGGTGACCAGGACGAAGTCCTCGTCGAACAGCGGGATGTCGCGGGTCGGCGAGGTACCGCCGGCCGGGAGCGCGAGCAGCAGGACGTCCAGCCGCCCGGCGGCCAGCCCCTCCAGCAGCGCGGGGGTGCGCTCCTCGTGGACGTGCAGCTCCAGCTCCGGGAAGCGGTCGCGGACCAGCCGCAGCACGGTGGGCAGCAGGTAGGGCGCGACGGTCGGGATGACGCCGAGGTGCAGCGGCCCGGTGAACGGGCGGCGGGCGGCCTCGACCTCCTCGGTGAGGGCTTGCAGCGAGGCGAGCACCCGGCGTGCGTGCTCGCGCACGCGCTCACCCAGGGGGGTGATAATCACCCTGCGCGTCGTACGCTCGACCAGCTGCGCGCCCAGCGACTCCTCCAGTGCCGCGACCGCCCCGGACAGGGCCGGCTGGCTGGTCCCGGTGGCGGCGGCGGCCTCCCGGAAGTGCCGGTGCTCGGCGACCGCGAGGAAGGCCTTGAGCTGGGCGACGGTCGGCGCCCGGGGGCTGCGGACTGTGGCGCTCGCCACAGCGGCCTCGGGTTTGGCGGCGGCGACCCTGCGGGGGCGGGGCCGCGACGTGGGCGGTTCGGTACTGATAGCCATCTCCGATCAGACACATCAAGTGTAGCTATTTCCCTGATCAGTCCACGATGTGGAAACGTAGGGCGTGTCCGGAATCCGGACAAAACTCCCCTCAGTCTCACTTCAGGAGAAGCGAACGTGCTCACGATCGGTGACAAGTTCCCCGAGTTCGAACTCAACGCCTGCGTCGACCTGGACGCCGCGAACGCCTTCGCCGAGATCAACCACAAGTCCTACGAGGGCAAGTGGAAGATCGTCTTCTTCTGGCCGATGGACTTCACCTTCGTCTGCCCGACCGAGATCGCCGCGTTCGGCAAGCTGAACGACGAGTTCGCGGACCGCGACGCCCAGATCCTCGGCGTCTCCGGCGACTCCGAGTTCGTGCACCACGCCTGGCGCAAGGACCACAAGGACCTGCGCGACCTGCCCTTCCCGATGCTGGCCGACGTCAAGCACGACCTGATGCGCGCCTGCGGCGTCGAGGGCGCCGACGGCACCGCCCAGCGCGCGGTGTTCATCGTCGACCCCAACAACGAGATCCAGTTCGTCATGGTGACCGCCGGCTCCGTCGGCCGTAACCCCAAGGAGGTCCTGCGGGTGCTGGACGCCCTGCAGACCGACGAGCTGTGCCCGTGCAACTGGACCAAGGGCGAGGACACCCTCGACGCCCAGGCCCTGCTGGCGGGCTGACCCATGGCCCTCGACGACCTGAAGGCCGCCCTCCCGGACTACGCCAAGGACCTCAAGCTCAACCTGGGCTCGGTCATCGGCAACTCCGACCTCCCCGCCCAGCAGCTCTGGGGCACCGTGCTGTCCTGCGCGATGGCCACCCGCAGCGCCGCCCTGCTGCGTGAGCTGGAGCCCGAGGCCAAGGCCAACCTCTCCCCGGAGGCGTACACCGCCGCCAAGGGCGCGGCCGCGATCATGGGGATGAACAACGTCTACTACCGGACGCTGCACCTGCTCTCCGACAAGGAGTACAGCACGATGCGGGCCGGTCTGCGGATGAACATCATCGGCACCCCGGGCGTCGAGAAGGTCGACTTCGAGCTCTGGTGCTTCGCCGTCTCGGCCATCAACGGCTGCGGCCAGTGCCTCGACTCGCACGAGGCCGTGCTGCGCAAGGCCGGCGTCGAGCGCGAGGTCGTCCAGGCCTCGATGAAGATCGCCGCCGTCCTCCAGGCCGTGGCGGGCGTCCTCGACTCCGAGGCCGCCCTCGCCGCCGCCGGCGCCTGACGGACCCCGCACCAACGCCGACGGGCCCTCCCGGACACCACGTCCGGGAGGGCCCGTCGGCGTTGCGCTTCGGCCTCAGCCGTCCCCGGCCGGGGCGGCGGAGGTCCGGCCCGCGGCCTCGCGGGCGGCCTCCATGGCGGTGAAGACGGCCTGGCCGGCCTCGTTGCGGCGGCGCAGGTGGGTGATCACGGTGTTGGTGACGGCGATCAGCGGGACGGCCACCACCGCACCGCCGATGCCGCCGATGATGCCGCCGGCCGCGACGCCGAGGACGACGCCCAGCGGGTGCACCCGGACGGCCCGGCCGAGGATCAGCGGCTGCAGGATGTGGCTCTCGATCTGCATCACCGCGACCAGCACGATCAGCACCATCAGCGCCGTCCACGGCCCCTCGGTGACCAGGGCGATCAGCATCGCGACCGTGCCGGTGACGAGTGCGCCGACCAGCGGGACGAAGGCGCCCAGGAAGATGATCACGGCCAGCGGCATCGCCATCGGCACGCCCAGCAGGTCGATGCCGATGCCGATGCAGACCGCGTCGATGAAGGCCACGCAGACGGTGCCGCGCACGTACGCGGTGAGCGTCGCCCAGGCCTTCGGGCCGGCTCCGGCCATGGCGAAGCGGGAGTGCCGGGGCAGTCCGCGCAACGCCCAGTTCCAGATCCGCGCGCCGTCGTAGAGGAAGAAGAAGGTGGTGAAGAAGGCCAGCGCCACGGCGGTCAGCACCTCGACGGCGATCTGCGCGCCGGTCAGGCTGGCCGAGGTGATCTGGTCGGTGTTGGTGGTGATCGCCTTGCCGATCTGGTCGGCGTAGTCGTTGATCTGCTGCTGGGTCAGGTGCAGCGGCCCGGTGCTCAGCCAGTCCCGCAGTTGGTCGACGCCGTCCTTCACCTTGCTGGTGACCGTCGACAGGTTGGTGGACACCTGCCAGACCACGAACCAGCCGACCAGCCCGATTCCGGCCAGACCGCTCAGGAACACCCCGCCCGCCGCCAGCGAGCGCGGCACCCCGTGCCGGCGCAGCCAGGAGACCGTCGGCTCCAGCAGCGCGGAGATCAGCAGCGAGGCCAGCACCGCGAAGGCGACCAGCCGCAGCATGTCGACGATGTAGAAGACGACGTAGAGCGCGCCGCCGAGCAGCAGCAGCCGCCAGGTCGACTCGGCGGCCACCCGCAGCCCCCAGGGCACGGCCTCGGCCGGGGTGGCCGGCCGGCCGGGGTGGTACTCCCGCGCCAGGCCGGGCGGTGCGGCCGGCGCGGGGGCCGCCGGGGCGGCGGCCGGTACAGCGGCGGGTTCGACCCGCGGGGCCGGCACCGGATCGGGCGCCTCGGCCAGTGCGGGGACGGCGAGCTCGTGCGGGTCGGCCGCCATCGCGGCACGCCGGCGCCGTTCGATCACGGCGGCCGCGCTCGCCACCACGGCCATGCCCTTGGCCACGGCCTTGAAGGCCTTTCCGCCCCGCGCCATCCTCGCTACCACCGCTCCCCTGCTGAGCCGCCGTGCCCGGCGGTACGCCGTGGGTCCCGCCACGGCCGTCAGGGATGACGCTACCCGGCGGCGGCCCGGCGAGTCCGGCCCCCGCCGGGTTCGGCTCGAACAACCTCGCCATCAAACCGGGGCAAACCGTCAGGTTTCAGATGGTTTCGGACCGGGATCGCTGGGGAGGAGTC
Source organism: Kitasatospora sp. NPDC043949 (assembly GCF_056435365.1). Classification (NCBI taxonomy): domain Bacteria; kingdom Bacillati; phylum Actinomycetota; class Actinomycetes; order Kitasatosporales; family Streptomycetaceae; genus Kitasatospora; species Kitasatospora sp. NPDC043949. Next base: position 154,466 of record NZ_JBWKEQ010000010.1, read on the forward strand.
GAAACGAGGCCCCCGGGGAGAGCGAGGCCTCGGACCACGGACCAACTGCCGGCGGACCGGCCGGTGCGGGAAGCGACCAGGACCCCTTCCCGCGCCCCGCGTCCGCACCGGGTCCGCACCGCCCGCAGGCGCACTGGTCAGCGCAGCCCGGGCGGCGCGGCCCGACCCGGCTCCCGATGGGCGGGAACGCGACGGCCCCCGGTCGCTCGTCGGGCGGGACGAGCGGCCGGGGGCCGTACGGGAGAGTCCACCGCCGGGCGGTGGCGGCTCCTAGTACCAGTTGTGGGACTGCCAGAACGACCAGGCGCCACAGGGGCTGCCGTAGCGGCTGTTCATGTAGCCCAGACCCCACTTGATCTGGGTGGCCGGGTTGGTGCGCCAGTCGGCACCGGCCGAGGCCATCTTGGTGCCGGGCAGCGCCTGGACCAGGCCGTACGCGCCGGAACTCCGGTTGGTCGCGGTGTAGTCCCAGCCGCTCTCGCGCTTCACGATCTGGCTGAAGCACTGGAACTGGGCGTCGTCACCGACGACCTGCCGGGCGATGTCCTGGACGGATCCGGGGCTGACCGAGACCGGCGGGGCGCTGTTGTCGGTGGCGGCCATCGCCGAACGCGCCTTGGAACGGTTGGCAGCGGCCTCGTCGGCCTTGCGCTTGTCCTCGGCGGCCTTGGCAGCCTTGTCCGCATCGGCCTTGGCCTGGGCATCGGCCTTCGCCTGGGCGTCCGCGGCGGCCTTCTGGCGCGCGGCCTCCTCGGCGGCCTTCTGCTCGGCGGCGGCCTTGGCCGCGGCGTCGGCGGAGGCCTGCTGGGCGGATGCCTGCTGGCCGATGTTGTCACTGATGGTCTGCGCCTGGGCGCCAGAGGGGACTTCGGCAAGCAGGGTCGCGCCCGCGACGTCGACCGTCTGCGTCGTCTTGCCCTCGCTGCCCGAGGCCACACCCACGACGGCACCGACAGCGGTGACGGCGGTGGCGGAGGCCACAGCGACTCCCCGGACCGAGATCCGAGTCACATGGATTCCTTCCAGCATCGCCCACGCGTGACCGTGCGGGCGCAACATGCCCCTTGGCACTGACCTCCGCAGGTGCTCTGGTCACGGGAGGTGCTGGCCCGGCGTCCGGCCGAGGTGAGGCGACCGGGCGTTGGAATCGGGCGGCGTACGGCTCATCGGTCTTCAATTGTGCGTCCACCGACCGGAGTTGGTGGACCATCCGGGCCCGGACTCGTGGAGTCCGGAAGCCCTGCCACGCCGTACGCGGGGCCTGACAGAACCCTCACCATGCCGCACCGGACGCTGTCGACGCAATTCCCGTTCGCGTGGCGCACGTCACATTCACCGCACGGGAGTTCCCCGGGCGGAAAGCACTCGATGTGATGAAAGGGGTGAGGGCCCGCCCCGTCAGGAGCGGGCCCCGCACCAAGAGTTGACCGTATTGTCCGACTATGTCCTGGTCAGGGACGAATCACGGGTGGATGTCCTCCAGCATCTCCGTGACCAGCGCCGCGATCGGCGAACGCTCCGAGCGGGTGAGCGTGATGTGCGCGAAGAGCGGATGCCCCTTCAGCTTCTCCACCACCGCCACCACGCCGTCGTACCGGCCCACCCGGAGGTTGTCGCGCTGCGCCACGTCGTGGGTGAGCACCACCCGCGAACCCTGGCCGATCCGGGACAGCACCGTCAGCAGGACGTTCCGCTCCAGCGACTGGGCCTCGTCCACGATCACGAAGGCGTCGTGCAGCGAGCGGCCCCGGATGTGGGTCAGCGGCAGCACCTCCAGCATCCCCCGGGAGATCACCTCCTCGATCACGTCCGGGGTGGTGACGGCGGAGAGGGTGTCGAAGACCGCCTGCGCCCAGGGGCTCATCTTCTCCGTCTCGGAGCCCGGCAGGTAGCCGAGCTCCTGCCCGCCGACCGCGTACAGCGGCCGGAAGACCATCACCTTGCGGTGCTGCCCCCGCTCCAGCACCGCCTCCAGCCCCGCGCACAGCGCCAGCGCGGACTTGCCGGTGCCCGCCCGGCCGCCCATCGAGACGATGCCGACGTCCGGATCGAGCAGCAGGTCCAGCGCCACCCGCTGCTCGGCGCTGCGCCCGCGCAGTCCGAACGCCTCGCGCTCGCCGCGCACCAGCCGGACCCGGCCGTCGCCGGTCACCCGGCCGAGCGCCCGGCCGCGCTCCGAGGTGAGCACCAGCCCGGTGTGCACGGGCAGCTCGTCCGCCCCCTCGACGTCCACCGCGGCGTCGTGGCCGGCCGCGAACAGCGCGTCCACCTGCTCCGCCGGGACGTGCAGCTCGGACATCCCCGTCCAGCCGGAGGTGATGGCGAGCTCGGCCCGGTACTCCTCGGCGAGCAGGCCCACCGAGCTGGCCTTGATCCGCAGCGGCAGGTCCTTGGAGACGACCGTGACGTCGTACCCCTCGGCCTGGAGGTTCCGGGCGACCGCGAGGATCCGCGAGTCCGCCTCGCCGCCGCCGACCCGGTAGCCGGCCGGCAGTATCGACAGGTCGGAGTGGTTGAGCTCGACCCTGATGGTGCCGCCGAGCTCGCCGACCGGGATCGGCTCGTCGAGCCGGCCGTGGCGGATGCGGTAGTCGTCGAGCAGTCGCAGCGCCTGGCGGGCGAAGTAGCCCAGCTCCGGGTGGTGCCGCTTGGCCTCCAGCTCGGTGACGACCACCACCGGCAGGACGACCTCGTGCTCCTCGAAGCGGGTCATGGCGAGCGGGTCCGCCAGGAGCACGCTGGTGTCGAGAACGTACGTGCGCCGGTCTGGCGTCCGGCGGCTCTTGGAACTGACCACTAGGCCTCCAGAGCGGATGACCCTGCGTCATCCGCGGCAAGCCGGCCCCCGCTGCCCCGGTGGCCTCGGGACCGGACTGCCTGGAGTATTCCCAGGCGAGGGGCGGTGCATTCGCGCCCCCGGCGAACTGACGGATCATTGCCGGTGAACGTTTGGCCTCACGAGGGCTCCGGGTAGGCCAGCCCTACGGCGGTCACTTCACCCGTTCAGAGGCCCAGTCGCCGGTTGCGCTGCTCGAACGCCCGCAGCGCCCGCAGGAAGTCGACCTTGCGGAAGGCCGGCCAGTACGCCTCGCAGAAGTAGAACTCGCTGTGCGCGCTCTGCCAGAGCAGGAAACCGGACAGGCGCTGCTCGCCCGAGGTGCGGATGATCAGGTCCGGGTCGGGCTGGTTGCGGGTGTAGAGGTGCTCGGCGATGTGCTCGACGTCGAGGATCTCGGCCAGTTCCTCGATCGAGGTGCCGCGCCCGGCGTGCTCCTGGAGCAGCGAGCGGACGGCGTCGGCGATCTCGTGCCGGCCCCCGTAGCCGACCGCGACGTTGACCGTGATGCCGTCGATGTCGGCGGTCTCCTCGGCGGCCCGCTTGAGCACGTCGGCGGTGTGCTGCGGGAGCAGGTCCAGTGCGCCGACCGGGTGGACCTTCCAGCGGCGGGCGGCGGCCAGCCCGGTGACGGCGTCCTCGATGATGCCCAGCAGCGGGACGAGCTCGTCGGCGGGGCGGTCGAGGTTGTCGGTGGAGAGCATCCAGAGGGTGACGACCTTGACGTGGGTCTCGTCGCACCAGCCGAGGAACTCGCTGATCTTGTCGGCGCCGCGCTGGTGGCCGTACACGGTGGTGCCCCCGGCGGCCTTCGCCCAGCGGCGGTTGCCGTCCAGGATCACGCCGATGTGGTGCGGGGTGCGGGCGAGGTGGACCTCGACCCGGCGGCCGTAGAGCCCGTACATCCCGCCCAGCAGGGTACGCAGACCCGGCGTCCGTTCGGCGACATCGCGCAGACCCATGATTCCCGGCCCCTCCGTGCTCGTTCAGCTGGTGCGTCAACGCCCCGGCGCAGCCTACTCCGGCGGGCAGGCACACGGTAAAGCCGCAGGTAGCGGTCTGGTCACGGTCCTGTACGGAGTCCGCCCCGGCGGGCGTGTCGCGGGCCTTGCCCGACGGCTCCGACGGCGGACACGGAACGGTCTCCGAATCCTTAAGGAATCCGTAAGCCGACTGTCCAATGCTTGACGACCGGCAATGGTCTAGTCCAGCTTTTGATCCAAGGCGGAACGAACCCCACGGCCCCGCCCCACCCCCACGCACCACCGTGCACCACCATGCACCGCCGCGGTCGCCCACCCCCAGGTACGACGACCCCACGCACCACGACGGACCTCCCCTCCCCCACACGCGGCCGCCGCGCCCCCCACCGCGGCGGCCGCTCCCTCCCCAGGAGCGTCACCCCATGGCCCGTACGCTGAACCAGCCCGCGCACAAGCGCCGGCGCAGCCCCCTCCCGGCCGTCGCGGCCGGCGCCACCGCCCTCGCCCTGGCCGGCGGCGGCCTGGCCCTCTTCGCCGGCGGCGCCAGCGCGGCCGTCGGCAACCTGGTCACCAACGGCGGCTTCGACAGCGGGCTGGGCGGCTGGAACTGCGCCGGCGCGGCGACCACCGTCTCCTCCCCGGCCCACTCCGGCACCGGCGCGCTACAGGCCACCCCGGGCGCCGGCGACACCGCCGAGTGCACCCAGACCATCAGCGTGCTGCCCAACACCAGCTACACGCTGAGCGCCTGGGTCCAGGGCCCGTACGTCTACCTCGGCGCGCGCGGCACCGGCGGCACCGACCCGTCCAGCTGGTCGAACCAGAACAGCTGGAACCAGCTGTCCTCCACCTTCACCACCGGCGCGAACGCCACCAGCGTCACCGTCTACCTGCACGGCTGGTACGGCCAGAGCGCCTACCTCGCCGACGACGTGAGCCTGATCGGCCCCGGCGGCCCCTCCACCCCGAGCCCGACCGCCACCGCCACCCCGTCACCGACCGCCACGGCCACCGCGACCTCCTCCCCCACCGCGACCGGCACGCCGACGGCCACCGCGACCCCGACCCCGACCGCCACCGCGACCGCGACCGCGACGCCGACCCCCACGGCCACCGCGACCGCCACCACCCCGCCGGTCACCGGCCTGCCCGCGCACGCGGTCACCGGCTACTGGCAGAACTTCGACAACGGCTCGACCCCGCAGCGCCTCGGCGACGTGCAGAGCGCCTACGACATCATCGCGGTGTCCTTCGCCGACGCCGTGCCCACCCAGACCGGCGCGATCAGCTTCACCCTCGACCCCGGCCTGTCCAAGGCCCTCGGCGGCTACAGCGACGCACAGTTCCGCGCCGACATCAAGGCCAAGCAGGCGGCCGGCAAGAAGGTCGTCCTCTCCATCGGCGGCCAGAACGGCGCGATCACCGTCGGCGACGCCACCGCCGGCAACAACTTCGCCAACAGCGCCTACGCGATCATCAAGGACTACGGCTTCGACGGCATCGACGTCGACCTGGAGAACGGCGTCCAGGCCGGCCCGCTCGGCAACGCGCTGCACACCCTCCAGGCCAAGGTCGGCCCCGGCTTCATCCTGACCATGGCGCCCGAGACGATCGGGATGTACAGCACCGCCGGCGCCTACTTCCAGCTGGCGCTGAACACCAAGGACATCCTCACCGTCGTCAACACCCAGTTCTACAACTCGGGCGGCATGAACGGCTGCGACGGCAAGGTCTACAACCAGGGCACCATCGACTTCATCACCTCGCAGGTCTGCACCCACATCCAGGGCGGCCTGCGGCCCGACCAGGTCGGCATCGGCGTCCCCGCCTCCGCCAAGGCGGCCGGCGGCGGCTACGTCTCGCCGACCGTGGTGAACAACGCGCTGGACTGCCTGGCCACCGGCAACAACTGCGGCAGCTTCGTCCCGCCGGCCAAGTGGCCGACCATCCGCGGTGCGATGACCTGGTCCACCAACTGGGACGCCAACAACGGCAACGCGTTCTCCAACGCGGTCGGCCCGTTCGTCCACAAGATGCCGTAACCCCCCACCGCCAATCCCCCACCGGCGCGCCGCTCCTTGAGGGTGGGGCCTGCGCGCCGGCGGCGGGGCCCGCCGTACCCGACCCGGTACGGCGGGCCCTCCCGCGTCCGGGCCCGGTAGCGCCAGGTCCGGTCCGGCCCCCGGGCCCAGGCACCACCTGTGGCGTCGCGGTGGCACGGGAAGTCCGGCCTCCCGGGCCCGGGGGCTACCGGGCCAGCACCGCCAGCAGCGCGCCGAGCAGCAGGAACGGTCCGACCGGGACGTCGAGCCCGCGCACCGGGCGCCGGCGGGCCAGCGCGACGGCGGCCCGCAGGATCGCCCAGAGCCCGGCGAGCACCACCGCGGCGAACAACCCGGCGACCGCCACCGGCCAGCCGTACCAGCCGAGCAGCCCGCCCAGGGCGAACCCCAGCGGCGAGTCACCCGGGCCCAACGCGCCGATCCAGACCGCCAGTTCGAGCAGGGCCCCGACCGCGAGGGCCACCAGCAGGCAGCGCAGCAGCACCCCCGGGCGCCCCGCGGCCAGCGCCGCCACCGCCAGCAGGGGGGCCACCCCGCCGACCAGCGGCAGGGTCAGCCGGTACGGCAGCCGGCGCACCCGGGCGTCGACGAAGCCGAGCACCACGCCGAGCCCGGCCGCCCAGCCCAGCGCCGCGGCCGACGGCCCGTCCGCCGCGTACGCCAGCCCGGCGGCGACCACGGCCGCCACCAGCTCCACCGACCAGGCGCCCGCGCCCAACCGCTCCCGGCAGCCCGGACAGCGTCCGGTGGGCGGCAGCAGTCGCACCTCGCGCCCGCACAACGGGCAGGCACCGCACCAGGGTTCGCCCTCCGGCACGGCGAACCGGGCGACCAGCCCGCGCAGCAGCGGAGCCACCAGAAATGCGGCCAGCACCGCGCCGACTGCGGCTAGCATCACCGGCGCACCCCCTTTTCGATCAACGCCTGCACGCCCGTGCGGCACCCGGGAACCGGGCGGGGCGCACCGACCACATCATCCAACGGGGGAACGACCATGACGAAGACCCAGTCCATCCGGAGAATCGCGGCCGGCCTGCCGGCGGCGGCGCTCGTCCTGGCGCTGTCGGCCTGCGGGCCGGACAACGCCGACCCGGCGGCCGTCCCGAGCGCCCCGGCCGCGCCGCCCACCGGCACCGCCGGGGCCTCCACGGCTCCCGGCACCCCGACCGGCTCCCCGACCGGCTCCGCGGCCTCGACCGCCCCGGCCACCCCGACCGCCCCGGCCGGACCGCAGCCGTCCGTCACCGCCGGCGGCAACAACGTCGCCCAGGTCAGCTACGACCGCCCGCTGCCGCTCGGCAGCGCCGGCCGCTACGTCGGCAAGAGCTCGGTGGTGGACGCCGCCGCGGTCTCGATCGTCAAGGGCACCGCCGCGGAGATCGCCCCGCTCAACCTCCCGTCGACGAGCACCGGCGGCAAGACGCCGTACTACGTCACCGTCTCCTTCACCAACCGCACCGGCGCCCCGCTGGCCGAGGACGCCTACATGATGCGGGTCTGGGTGAAGCCCAAGGACCACTCGGCGGGCGCGCTGCCGGCCGCGACCCTGCAGAAGGCGATCCCGCAGTGCGACACCCGGTCGCTGGTCACGCTCGCGGACGGGCAGTCCGTCAAGCTGTGTGCCGTCTATCTCGTCCCGAACGAGACCCCGCCCAGCTTCCTCACGTACGGGAACATCCTGGACACCGCGCCCCTGGTTTGGAAGGTCGGCTGACACCCCCGCCTGCCGATCCAAGGAGGCCGCTCCGGGCGGTTCGGTGCGCGTCCCGGGACGCGCACCGAAGTGCCCGGAGGTGCCCCTAAAGTAGGCAGGCATGCAGGTCATCCAGTCCAGCAAGCTCGCCAATGTCTGCTACGACATCCGCGGCCCGGTACTCGACGAGGCGATGCGGCTGGAGGAACAGGGCCACCGCATCCTCAAGCTCAACACCGGCAACCCCGCCGTCTTCGGCTTCGAGGCGCCGCCGGAGATCCTCCAGGACATCCTGCGCAACCTCTCGACCGCGCACGGGTACGGCGACTCCAAGGGCCTGCTCGCCGCCCGCCGCGCGGTGGTCATGCACTACGAGGACCGCGGCCTGCACGGGCTGAGCGTCGAGGACGTCTTCCTCGGCAACGGCGTCTCCGAGCTGATCCAGCTGGCCATGACCGCGCTGCTGGACGACGGCGACGAGGTGCTCGTCCCGGCGCCCGACTACCCGCTGTGGACCGCCTCGGTCTCGCTGGCCGGCGGCACCGCGGTGCACTACCGCTGCGACGAGCAGGCCGAGTGGTACCCGGACCTCGCCGACATCGAGGCCAAGGTCACCGACCGGACCCGGGCCATCGTGGTGATCAACCCGAACAACCCGACCGGCGCGGTCTACCCGCGCGAGGTGCTGGAGGGCATCGTCGAGATCGCCCGCCGGCACCGGCTGGTGGTCTACGCGGACGAGATCTACGACAAGATCCTCTACGACGACGCCGAGCACGTCCCGCTGGCCACCCTGGCGCCCGACCTCTTCTGCGTCACCTTCAACGGCCTGTCCAAGGCGTACCGGGTCGCGGGTTTCCGCTCCGGCTGGATGGTGCTCTCCGGCGACCGGCAGCGGGCCCACAGCTATATCGAGGGCCTGGCCGTGCTGGCCTCGATGCGGCTGTGCGCCAACATGCCCGCCCAGCACGCGGTGGCCGCCGCGCTCGGCGGCCGGCAGTCGATCCGCGACCTGGTGCTGCCCGGCGGGCGGCTGCTCGCCTCGCGCGACGCGGCGTACCGGCTGCTCAACGAGATCCCGGGGGTCAGCTGCGTCAAGCCCAAGGGCGCGCTGTACGCGTTCCCGCGGCTGGATCCGAAGGTCTACAAGATCAAGGACGACGCCCAGATGGTGCTGGACCTGCTGCGCTCCCAGCGCATCCTGCTGGTCCAGGGCACCGGCTTCAACTGGCCCGAGCCGGACCACTTCCGGCTGGTCACGCTGCCCCGGGCGGAGGAGATCACCGACGCGGTGACCAGGATCGGCGACTTCCTGAGCGGCTACACCCAGCCGTAGCCCCGGAACGGCCGCACCCAGCCGTGGCCCCCGCGCCCGGCGCCCGACACCCTGACACCCGGCACCCGGCACCCGGGGAAAGCACTACGGCCGGAGTCCCGGCCCGGGCGGTCTCCTTGGTCGGGGAAAGACCGCCCAGGGGAACTCCGGCCGTCCTGTCACTCGACGGGCGCGCGGTTCGTGCCGCGCGACCGCCTCTCGCTCTGCTGAGGCTCAGGCTCAGCCGAGGCGCGCGACGAGGCTCCGGTACTCGTCCCACAGCTCCTTCGGGGTGTGGTCGCCGAACAGCTCCAGGTGGGCCGGCACCAGCGCGGCCTCCTGGCGCCAGATGTCGGCGTCCACGGTGAAGAGCAGGTCGAGATCCTCCTGGGACAGCTTCAGGTCGCCGAGGTCGAAGCCGTCGACGGTCGGCAGCACGCCGATCGGGGTCTCGACGCCCTCGCCGGTGCCCTCCAGGCGCTCGACGATCCACTTGAGGACGCGGCTGTTCTCGCCGTAGCCCGGCCAGACGAACGCGCCCTCGGCGTTCTTGCGGAACCAGTTGACGTAGTAGATCTTCGGCAGCTTCGCGGCGTCCGCCTGGGCGCCGACCTTCAGCCAGTGGGCGAAGTAGTCGCCCATGTTGTAGCCGCAGAACGGCAGCATCGCGAACGGGTCGCGGCGCAGCTCGCCGACGGTGCCCTCGGCGGCGGCGGTCTTCTCGGACGCGATGTTGGCGCCGAGGAAGACGCCGTGCTGCCAGGTGAAGGACTCGGTCACCAGCGGGACGGCGGTGGCGCGGCGGCCGCCGAACAGGATCGCCGAGATCGGCACGCCCGACTGGTCCTCCCACTCGGGGGCGATGGTCGGGCACTGCGCGGCCGGGACGGCGAAGCGGGCGTTCGGGTGGGCGGCCGGGGTGCCGGACTCGGGGGTCCAGTCGTTGCCGCGCCAGTCGGTGAGGTGCGCCGGGGGCTCCTCGGTCAGGCCCTCCCACCACACGTCGCCGTCGTCGGTCAGCGCGACGTTGGTGAAGACCGTGTTGCCCCACAGGGTGTCGATGGCGTTGGCGTTGGTGTCCACGCCGGTGCCGGGGGCGACACCGAAGAAACCGGCCTCGGGGTTGATCGCGTAGAGCTGGCCGTCGGCGCCGAAGCGCATCCAGGCGATGTCGTCGCCGATCGTCTCGACCTTCCAGCCCGGGACGGTCGGCTGGAGCATGGCCAGGTTGGTCTTGCCGCAGGCCGACGGGAAGGCGGCGGCGACGTACTTGACCTCGCCGGACGGCGGGGTGAGCTTCAGGATCAGCATGTGCTCGGCCAGCCAGCCCTCGTCACGGGCCATGGTCGAGGCGATGCGCAGCGCGTAGCACTTCTTGCCGAGCAGGGCGTTGCCGCCGTAGCCGGAGCCGAAGGACCAGATCTCCCGGGTCTCCGGGAAGTGCGAGATGTACTTGGTGCTGTTGCACGGCCACGGCACGTCCGCCTGGCCCTCGGCCAGCGGGGCGCCGACGGTGTGCACGGCCTTGACGAAGTCGCCGTCCTCGCCGAGCTGGTCCAGCACCGCCTTGCCCATGCGGGTCATCACGCGCATCGACACGGCGACGTAGGCGGAGTCGGTGATCTCGACGCCGTACGCGGCCAGCGGGGAACCGACCGGGCCCATCGAGAAGGGCACGACGTACATCGTGCGGCCCTTCATCGCGCCGCGGAACAGTCCCTTCTCGCCCTGGAAGACCTCCCGCATCTCGGCCGGGGCCTTCCAGTTGTTGGTCGGACCGGCGTCCTTCTCCTGCTCGGAGCAGATGTAGGTGCGGTCCTCCACGCGCGCCACGTCCGTCGGGTCCGAGGCGGCGTAGTAGGAGTTGGGGCGCTTTTCCTCGTTGAGCTTCTTGAAGGTGCCCTGAGCCACCAGCAGGTCCGCGAGGCGCTGGTACTCCTCGTCGGAGCCGTCGCACCACTCGACGCGGTCCGGCTGGGTGAGCTCGGCGATCTCGTTCACCCACGCGAGCAGGCGCTGGTGGCGGGTGGGCGCGGAGGCGCTGAGAGCAGAGATCTCGTACGACACGATCGCTCCGTTTCACACCATCTCGGCGAGGAGGTGGCGTAGCGGGGGTCTGAGGGTGCTTGCAGCGTAGCTCCGGCTCCAACGCCAAACTGCGGCACAGCGTCGAAATTGACTTATCTTTTACTACAGTAAGTACGATTACCGGCCAGTAATAGGTCGTCCACATCCCGGCCCGGACATCCTCGCGGACACCTCGAATACTCCAAAACGTCCAAGAGTGATGATCACCACTTTCCTACGCGTCAGTAACCTACGGCCCCGTAGGTAGCGGGTAGCATGCTGCGCATGACTGCTGAGCTCGTCGAGAGCACGGAGAACGAGGGCGCGGAGAACGAGGCCTCGGGACGCAAGCCGAAGTGGCGCGGCTGGCTGCACGCCGGGATGTTCCCCGCCACCGTCGCCGCCGGGATCGTGCTGATCTGCCTGGCCGACTCCACCCCCGCCAAGATCGCCTGCGCGATCTACTCGATCAGCGCCTGGCTGTTGTTCGGGGTCAGCGCGGTCTACCACCGCTTCGACTGGGGCCCGCGCGGGGACGCCGTGCTGCGGCGGCTGGACCACGCGAACATCTTCCTGATCATCGCGGGCACCTACACGCCGTTCACGATCCTGCTGCTCAAGGGCGCCGACCAGCAGGTGCTGCTCTGGGTGGCCTGGGGCGGCGCGCTGGCCGGAATAGCGTTCCGGGTGTTCTGGGTCGGCGCGCCGCGCTGGCTGTACACACCGGTGTACATCGCGCTCGGCTGGGCCGCCGCCTTCTTCCTGCCGGACTTCCTGCACGCCGGCGGCGTCGCCGTCCTGGTGCTGATGATCGTCGGCGGGGTGCTCTACAGCATCGGCGGCGTGGTGTACGGGCTCAAGCGGCCCAATCCGTCACCGCGCTGGTTCGGCTTCCACGAGGTGTTCCACGCCTTCACCCTGGGCGCGTTCATCGTGCAGTACGTCGGGGTCTCACTGGTGGCGTACAGCGCGGCCGGCTGAACCCGGCGCGCCACGGCGGGCGGCCGCGCGGTCCACGGACCGGGCGACCGCCCGCTCCGCCGTCCAGGGGCGCTCGTACGGCGCCCGGCCCTGCGGGCGGCGCGGGTACGGCGGGTGGTCCGCCACGTCGGCCTCCGGCCACGGCTCCACCGCAGGCCCGGCGGTGCGGCCGCGCGCCTGCCGGGCGTCCAGCGCCTCGCGGGCCCGGCGGCAGCGCTCGCAGTGCGCGGCGTCCGGGGTGACGGCCGACGGCCGGTGCCCCCGCGGGGCGGTCGGCCGGTGGAGCGCCCGCCAGCGGCGGCCCACGTAGACCATGAGCAGCAGCACCTCGACCCCGGCGACGACCAGGACCAGCATCGCCCCGTTGATCAGGTAGGCCGCGACCACGGCGAGCGCGGACGCCACCACCACCGCCGCACCCCACACCTGGGCGTTCGACTCCCTGCCGGCCATTCGACTCCCCTTTCCCGGCGCCGGGCTCGTGGTCGGCTCCGGCCGCCCCACCCCTTCTCCGCTCTCGGCACGCGTCAGTCAGCACTGACCGATTGCCACATGGTATCTACCGTCCGTCACCCGGAGCTGCCCCCGGGCGGCGAACGACAGATCAACGTTGCGTCAATTCCTTGTGCGGAAGCATTACTTCCAGGACACATCACGCAGCGCGCCCGCTCGACTACGGGCTGGCGTGCCGGGGCCGCACGCAGCACGGCGGGGCCCGGCTGTGTCAGCCGGACCCCGCCGCATCCCACGTGTGGCGCGCACGTCGCGCCCGAGAGGCCCTACCCCCGTCGGACACCCGCCCTGCGCCGCACGGCCGCACCCGCGCCCACGAGCGCGGTGACGCCCAGGGCCGCGGCCGCCGTCACGGCCGGCAGCGCCGAACCGCCGCCCGCCGCCCGTTCCCGGTCGGCCGCCAGCTGGTAGCCGCCGCCCTTGCCCTCCCGGTCGTACGCCGAGCCGGGCAGCTTGTCCCCGTACCGCTGGTGCACCAGCTTCTGGTACGCGGCCAGCGACACCCCGCCCGCGCCCACCGAGCGCCGGGCCTCGTCGTCCAGCGGCAGCACCCGGCCGTCGCGCAGCACGTACCAGGCGTTCACCTGCGGCTCGCGGAACGCCGTACCGCCACCGCCACCGGCCGCCTTCGCCGCGTAGTCGCTCTCGTCACCGCCGGAGGCGATGTTGACCACCCGCCAGGAGTCACCCTGCCGGATCGTCCACACCGAGGCCGTCTGCCCGTCCGCCGCGACCACCTTGCTCGCGGTGAACTCGGCCGTCGCCACCGGCGCACCCGGGGCGCCGGCCACGAAACCCGCGTCCAGGGTGTACACCGGCACGGTGTCGCCGGCCAGCCGCGGCGCGGCCGCGCTCGCCGCCTGCGCCTCCTGCGCCGCACCGATGGTCAGCTGCTGGGTCGGCGGGACGCCCTTGCGGGCGAAGAAGTGGCCCACCTTGTCGAGGACGGCCTGGTCCTGGACCACGCCACGGGCCTTCGCCAGATCCGCGACGGGCACCGGCACCGGGGCGCCGGCCGGCCCGTCCGCGTGCGCGGCCGGGGCCAGCGCCAGCCCGAGGCCGGCGGCGAGCAGGGCGGTGACGGCGGCCCGACGGGCCTTTCCGAGGTCAGTCATGGTCGCCCTCACGCGCCGATCCGGTACAGGGAGTGGGTCCACGAGAACGTGTTGTTGTTCACGTAGTAGTTGTAGTCCGCCCAGTTGTAGCGGTAGTTGGACGGCCACGGGTCGCCCCAGTACACCCAGTTGCTGCTGGTGTCGTAGCCGTAGACGACGTGCATGTGCCCGCCGCCGGAACTCCACTGGATCCGGGTCTCGATCGGCCGGTTCGCGTCCACCTCGGTCTGCACGGTGTTGTAGCGCAGGTAGCCGGTGACGTACGAACCCGGGTTGATGCCGACCCAGTCCAGCCCGTTCTGCACATCGGCCAGCGAGGCCTGGCTGTTGGGGCAGCTGGAGTTGACCGAACGGCCGAACGCGGCGTTGCAGAACTGGTTCTGGCTGTAGTTGTAGCCGAACCAGGTGGCGATGGTGTTCCCGCTCGCCGCCCAGCACCAGTTGGTCTGCTGTTGCTGCTGCATGGTGATGTTGAGCTTCTTGAACGTGCCGGCCAGATCGGCCGTGCTGCCGGGCGCGGCAGCCTGGCGAACCTGCGCCGGGGCACGGTCCTGGACGGGAGCGAGATCCTGGGCGGGGGCGGCGAGCGCCGGAGTGGCCGCCACCGCGGTCAACGCCGGGCCCAGCACGCCGAGGGCGAGCAGCGAGACCGCGCGGCGCAGCCGTATCCGTGGAACTGGCATGGGGGAAATGCCTCCTTGCACAAGCGGAGCGAGGTGCTGTGTGGGGGCGCGGTCCGGATCGCGCCATGAGCATCCCGCCGCCCCCGGAAGCCGGTCAACGGCCCCCAGGACCATCACAGTTCAGGTGTGAACGACCGGCCACGGGTGTGAACGCCACCCCGAAAACCCCCGCGTGGCACGCCAGGACCGGTGACAAACCGCCGCCCTGATGTGAATATTCACGGTCAAACACGGTCTGCCCGCGCCCGTCCCCCAGGAGGCCGTCATCCACCGCACCGACCAGGCCGACCTCACCGCCGCCCTCCGCACCGGCCCCTTCCACCTCGCCCTGCGCACCGCCATCGCCACCCGCGGCCTCGCCCTCCACCGCATCCGACGCCACCTCGCCCTGCGCGGCGTCCACGTCGGACTCACCAGCCTCAGCTACTGGCAACAAGGCCGCCGCCGCCCCGAACGCCCCGAATCCCTCCGCGCCGTCACCGCCCTCGAAGACGTCCTCGACCTCCCCGAACACTCCCTCACCCGCCTGCTCGGCCCCCGCCGCGCCGCCGACACCACCCCCGCCGGCCCACCCGTACGCCCCTACCGCGACCTCATCTCCCCCGCCACCGCCGTCGACGACCTGCTCGCCACCATCGCCGGCCCCCGCGACACCGGCCTGCACACCATCACCCACATCGAACGCATCCGCCTCGGCCCCGACCGCCAACTCGCCCGTCGCGACTCCCAACACGCCCTCCGCGCCCACCGCGACGGCATCGACCGCTACCTCGCGCTCTACCAGGGCGACCCCGGCAGCGACATCACCCGCGTCGGCGTCCGCGCCGAAGAGAACTGCCGCCCCGGCCGCATCCGCCGCGACCAGACCCACCACCTGCTCGTCGCCGAACTCCTCCTCGACCGCCGCCTACGCGCCGGCGACACCCACCTCCTCGGCTACGGCTTCGACGACGCCCCCTCCCCCGACCCCAGCTGCGAATACGTCCGCGGCTTCAACTCCGGCGCCGGCCAGTACGTCCTCCAGATCACCTTCCACCCCGCCGCCCTCCCCGTCCGCTGCCACCGCTTCGCCCTCCACTCCCCGGGCGAAGCCCCCTACGAGACGGAGGAACTGACCCTGGACGGCCACCACTGCGTCCACCTGGTCGCGACGGCACTGCGGCCGTGCCTGCTGGGAATCAGGTGGGACTGGGAGTGACGGGCGCGGCGTCAGTGCGACCAGTACGGGTCGTCGACGTCGGGTGCGCCCTCGTGACCGGTCAGGCGGGGGCCGACGGGGCTGGCGCCGTAGTCCTTCTCGGGCTGGTAGCGGACCGGGGTCACCTGGGCGCTGATCGACACGTCGAAGTACAGGTCGCTCGGGGTGTTGACCGCCAACAGGTTGAAGCCCGCCGCACCGCGCGCCGGGCAGTTCAGTTCGACATAGTGCTTCGCCTCGTATCCGACGGTGGAATCCTCCCGCCGGCACCGGTCGCCCCAGAGCTGCGTCAGCTGGTCCAACAGCACCGACAACTTCGGCGGGGCCACCTTCGTCCGAAGCCTGGCGGAGAGCATGACCTGTGACAGCAGAGCCGGTTCGCCGTCCGCGTGCTCCGGATCTCGGTCCACGACGTAGCCACTGCCGAAATAGGCCACCGACGGGGTTATCGCGCCGATGGCCGTCCGCAAGGTCTCGTCGAGTTGCCCCTTCGCCTCGCGCGGGCTCAGCTGGGGGGCTCCCCGGTCTTTGATGGCCATCGGCCCGTAGCCGTTGTAGAACAGCCCCACCCCGGCCGCCAGCACGGCTACCGCCGCCACTGAACACCCGGGCGCCCGGCGCGGTCGCTTCATCGCCCGCCCGTCCGTTCGACGTCCCCGCTGCCGATGACGATGGCCGCGACGTTGTCCAGCGAGGGCCCACCGCGGCCCGTCAGGTACTTGGTGTGCGCGTCGATGGGGTTGCCCCTGCTCCAGTCGTCGACAGCGAAGCGGTTCGCGCCGAAGTGCTTGCTCGCCGGGTCCCGCCCGTACCAGCGTTCGTCCGGGTCGATGCTGAACTTGGACGGAACGCGCGTCACGACGTCGTTGTCGGCCGCGCCGACCCAGACGTGGCCGGGCGGCAGCTTGAGGTCGGAGGCCTTGTCCACTCCTACGCCCGGGCTGCCGAGGAAGACCACGTCGTCCGGGGGCGCGTAGTGCGACCCGGGCTGGGTCGCGAGCTTGGTGGCCTGGCCCACCAGGTACGAGCCGTAACTGTGTCCGACCGCGGTGATGTGCGGCGGCTGGGCGCCCTCGTGGTTCACCCGCACCCCGCTCAGGAACTTCGCGTACGCCGGAGCGCCGTCCCTGCCCGCCTTGGTCGAGGCGGCCCCCAGGTCGGCTCCGGGCGGGTCGTACCCTAGCCAGACGATCGAGGCGACCGAATGGCCGGCCGGAGCCTTCTTGCTCGCGCTGCGATAGAGGCTCAGCGCGTTCTCCGCCTCGTTGGTGCCGTCGTGAACGTTTCCCCCCACCCCCAGGCTGCCGGTGTCGGTGGTGATTCCCGGCACGTAAGCCGAGATGTCGGTGGCGGTGTCCGGGTTCCCGTACGAGAGGATCGCCCGGCCCTTGCCCTCGTTGCCGAGGCCCAAGAGGTAGATCGGGGGGCGGCTCGGGTCTTTCCCGTCGATCTCAAGCCGGTTGACGATGGGCCCGTAGAGGTCGTACAGGTCCTGCTCTGCGGAGTTCAGCGGTACGTGGTTGGTGCGCTTCTTCATGATGTCGTCCATCAGGAACTTCAGGTGCGCCCGGTTCACCTGGTCCCGTACCTCTGCCGGCACCCCGTCGAGGTTGCCGAGCGATTCCGGATGGTGGCTGAGGAACCACTGCTGCCCGTCCGCTCCGAGACCCTTCCACCAGGCGTTGACGTCCGTCGGGGTGGCTTCCTTGCCCGGCATGTTCAGCTTCCAGAGCGGATTGGCCGCCTCGCCGAACTGCAGCAGGTAGACGTCCGCGCTCGCAGTCCTGGCGTCCAGGCCGCTCTTGTCGGTGGCGTGGCCCGTGTACTTCTTGAGTTCTTCGGCCAGCCCCTGGTCGACCCGGGTGGCCTCCGACAGCGCCGCGCCGATCCGCTGGGAGATCTCCTCGGCGGCCGCTTTCTGCTTGGCCTCCCAATCCGTGCTCTGGAAGGGACTGCTCGCCGGGGGCCAGCTCACCGACCCGCCGTCGTCGACCGACATGCCTTTGGCCTGGGCGTCGACGAGCGCCTTACGGAGCTTGCCCTGGGCGAGCGTGAGGGAGTCGGCGCAGTCCCGCACCTCGGCGCCGATGCAGTGCAGTTCGGTCGCCGCCGCACGCAGCTTGTCGGTGATGCCGTCCAGGACCGGAATCGCGGCGGCGGCCGCCGGTCCGCTCCACCCGGACCCGTGGACCCGGTCCGCGGTGCCGCTCTTCCAGTCGGCGGCGTGCTGGCCGCACGCCTTGCACAACGCGTCGTAGGCATCCGCCACCGCGTACAAGTCCGCAGGCTTGGCGTTCTTCAGGCTTGCGAGGTCCATCCCCCAGTCCCCCCGTTACCCATAGGCGCCCCCGGAGCACTCAGGGATACCATAACTCCCGCTGTCGATACGGAGATCGGGGGGACATCGTGCCGAGCGACCCAGGATTCACCGTCAAACCGGGCGAGTTGACCGCAGCCGGGAACAGTGCGCTGACCGTCGCCGGGAAAGTGCCCGACGAGACCGCGAAGTTGGCCGAGCCGAGCGCCAAGGCGGCTGCGAGTCTGGCGGGTTGGCGGAGCGGGGCGGCGTTGCAGGGGTGCGGGGCGGCCTGGAAGGCGCTGCTGGACGGCCTGGCCGGTGACATGAAGTCGGCCGGCGGCAATCTGCTGACCTGCGCGCAGACGTACGTGAACGCGGACCACCTGCCGGCACCCGCCGCGACAGCGGCCGTCGACCCCTTCGACACGAAGGTGGTCGGCGGCCGCCCGGTCGACTACGCGTAATTTCCGCCCCGCGTCGTGAAGTCCAGGGTCAGGCAGTCCTCGACCGGCCGGTAGCCGATCTGCTGGTAGATGGAGTTGCTGGTCGGGTTGGCGAGGTCGGTGTAGAGCAGGACCTCGGCCGCCCCCTGGGCGAGGGCGTGGGCGGAGGCGGCGGCGGTGACGGCGCTGGCGTAGCCGCGTCCGCGCTGGTCGGTCGGGGTGTAGACGGGGCCGATGCGGGACATGCCGGCGATCACCGGGCTACTGCCGGCCAGGGCGACGGGGCGGCCGCCGTCCTCCCACAGGTGGAGGCCGCCGGTGGCGATCCGGTCGTCGACGGCCTGGGGGACGTTGGGCAGGTCGACCCCGGCTTCGACGAGGAACTCCTCGTACCAGCGGATCGCCAGTTCGCGGTCGGCCGGGGCGGCGGGCCGGTGGTGGCCGGCGGGCGGGCGGGGCGGGTCGGTCAACTCGCCGAGCCGGTAGAGCCGTTCGTTGAAGCGGACGGACTGGCCGGCACCGGTGGCGGCGGTCCAGGCCGCGGCGAAGGCCCGGACCGCGTCCGCGCCTCCGCCGACGCCGGACACCTCGGTGAACTCGCTCCCGGCGGAGGCCAGTTCGACCGCCAGCTCGACTGCCGCCGCCGGTGTGCAGGAGAGCCGGGGGCCGAACGGCGGCGTCTGGAGGAAGGCTCCTTCGACCGGACCGCCGTCCGCCGGGCGCCACCAGCCGAAGACCGGTGGCCGCTGCCCGAACACGTCCAGGCCGCGTTCGGCCAGCCGGTGTACGACCGTGAGCAGGACGGTGCTCTCGGCCGGGCGGGCGGCGAGGAACTCTTCCGCGTGGCGCCGGAAGTCGTCGAACGAGCTGCTCAAGGTCCAGGTCATGGCCCATTCTGGCCCGGCCGCACCCCTCCCACCAGCGTTTTATTCGACGGCGACGCCCAGCCGCTCGCCGAGGACCGCCGGGTCGGTGGTCGGCGCTTCGCAGGCGAAGTGCCGGCAGACGTAGGCGGCGGGCGCTCCGCCGACCAGCGGCCGGCCCACCAGCAGCGGCACCTCCGCGCCGCCGTCCTCCACCGAACCGTCCGCCGAACCATCCGCCGGGTTCTCCACCGAACCATCCGCCGGGCCCGTCGGCGCGCCCACCGCGACGACCGCCCCGGGCGCGGTCCCGAGCAGCGCGACCCGGCGCAGCGCGGCGGTGGCCGGGTCCTCGGCCGGGCCGACGACGGCGACTTCGCGCGGCCCGTCGAGCAGCGCCTCGGCGACGGCGAGGCCCCAGCCGATGAACCGGGGGGCCCGGGACGCGAGCGCGCCGACGATGCCGAGGGCCCGTTCGGCGGCCGTCCGGTGCCGGTCGGAGCCGGTGTAGGCGGCGTAGGTGAGCAGGGCGCCGGCGGCGGCGGTCCAGCCGGACGGGGTGGCGTTGTCGGTGGGGTCCTGGGGGCGTCGGATGAGTTCCTCGGCGTCGTCGGCGGTGTCGTAGAGCGCGCCGGAGGTCTCGTCGGTGAAGTGCTTGAGCACGGTGTCGAGGAGTCCGCCGGCCAGTTGCAGCCAGGCGGCGTCGCCGGTGACGGCGTACAGGGACAGGAAGCCCTCGGCGGTGTCGGCGTAGTCCTCCAGGACGCCCGCGTTGGTGCCGGCCCGGCCGTCGCGGGAGGTGCGCAGCAGCCGGCCGTCGGGGGTGAGGTGGACGGCGAGCAGCAGGTCGGCGGCGCGTTCGGCGGCCTCGACGAGGTCGGGGCGCTCCAGGAGGGCGCCGGTCTCGGCGAGGGCGGCGATGGCGAGGCCGTTCCAGGCGGCGACGACCTTGTCGTCGCGGGCGGGGGCGGGCCGCCGGGCGCGGGCCTCGAACAACCGGGCGCGGATGGTCTCGTACTCGGTGAAGTCCTCGGGATCGGCGAGGAGTTGGAGAACGGAGGTGCCGTGTTCGAAGGTTCCGCCGGCGGTGACGGTGAACAGCCGGGCGGCGGTGGCCGCGTCGGCGGGGCCGAGCAGGTCGACCAACTGGCCGGGTTCCCACACGTAGTAGGCGCCTTCGGTGGACTGCCCGGTCTCCTCGTCGAGGCTGTCGGCGTCCAGCGCGGACGCGAACGCGCCTTCGGGAGTGCGCAGTTCGCGCAGCAGGAAGTCGGCGGTGGTCAGCGCGGTCCGACGGGCCAGCGGGGAGCCGGTGGCCCGCCACAGGTGCAGGTAGGCGCGCAGCAGCAGGGCGTTGTCGTACAGCATCTTCTCGAAGTGCGGCACGACCCAGCCGGCGTCGACCGCGTACCGGGCGAAGCCGCCGCCGAGTTGGTCATGGATGCCGCCGCGGGCCATCGCCTCGCCGGTGCGGACGGCCATCTCCAGGGCCGCCTCGGAGCCGGTGCGGGCGTGGTGGCGCAGCAGGAACTCGACGACCATGGCCGGCGGGAACTTGGGCGCGCCCCCGAAGCCGCCGTGCCGGTCGTCGAACTCCCGGCTGAGGGCGACCAGCGCCTGGTGCAGATCTGCGCCGGCGGGCGGATGGTGGGCACCGGCCGAGTAGACGGCGGCGCGCTCGGCGAGGTCGGCCCGGATCCGCCCGGCGACCTCCGCGACCTCCTGCCGCCGGCCCCGCCAGGCGGCGTCGACGCCTTCCAGCACCTGACGGAAGGACGGCATGCCGTGCCGGGGCTCCGGCGGGAAGTAGGTGCCGAAGTAGAACGGCTCCTTGTCGGGCGTGAGGAACACCGTCATCGGCCAGCCGCCCTGCCCGGTGGCGGCCTGCACGGCCTCCATGTAGACGGCATCGACGTCGGGCCGCTCCTCCCGGTCCACCTTGACGGCGACGAACCGCTCGTTCAGGTAGCCGGCGACCCCGGCGTCCTCGAAGCTCTCGTGGGCCATCACGTGACACCAATGATCATCAGGCTAAGTGGCACGACGAATAGCCCACCGAGAGAAGGATGGGAACGTCGCGCCGCTTGGCCTCTTGCATCGCCTCCTCTCCCCATGGCCACCAGTCCACAGGATTGGAGGCGTGCTGGCGGAGATAGGGCGACTGGGAGTTTGCCAGTCGATTCATACCGGCATCGTCGCACGCTCTGGGCCATCGAGCCTAGAGCGGCTGATCGCAACACCAGAAGCCGGCAGGGAGACAGGGGGCTCCTCGATCCAGGCTGGCCGCTGCACCAGCCGGACCCACCCGGAGGGGCGCTCCCGGACCTCCCAGGCCCACTAGACGCTCCTGGACTCACTGAAGAGCTCCATCACGACCACATAGAGAAGCACGGGGAGTCAAGCCCCCAGACCGCACCTGACACTTTCACAGTCGCTTTATTTATATTTTCAAGGCTTTATAGGATCCGGAGATGGCTTGCGACCAGCACGCCACCACCTTCCAATCCCAAAGTCCCCGAATTATTATATTGAATTACTAATCGAAGAGGAGTTTGTCACCGACTCCATTTGGGCACCTTGCGAACCATCGCTACGAGGGGTGCAAATGATTACATCAATTGTGACAGCCGGGGCCGGTATCGTCATCGCAGTAATGGCATACTGGTTGAACCATCGAGGCGAGGTTCGCAGGTCTCTCCGAAAAGAACGGATCGACTGGGTAGGCAGTCAGCTCAAAGACCTTTACGGTCCGCTTCTCGTTTTGGCAGAGACCAACGAACGAGCATGGAAAGAGTATCAGAGAATCTACTTTCCTCCCGATCCGGAAGAAGTGCCAGAAGGTTCGCTAGCAGAGTCAACTTCAGCACGATGGCACGTGTGGGTTAAGACGGTATTCGCACCAAGGGCCCAACAGATAAGGGAAATCGTCACTGCGCGCGGAGATCTCATTATCGAAAAAGAGATGCCAACAGTAGTACTTGACTTCTGCGCCCATGCGGCAACCTACGATTCCCTACTAGCAGACTGGGACGCCAGTGCCGTTAACGATTCCACACTTATTCGTCACCCGGGAAGCAGTTTCCTGGCATACGTACGCGATTCATACGCCGCTCTAAAAACCGAGCAAGAAAGACTGCTTGATTCAAGCTGGCCCTAACGAAACGACAGCCCATTGGCGACAATTACACAGAGAGGAAATTCTCTAATGAAGGTGTTCCTGAGTTGGTCCGGAGATCGCTCAAGGCGGGTTGCTGAGGCTCTCAAAAACTGGCTCCCGGATGTAATCCAAGAGATCGACCCATGGGTATCAAGCCAAGACATCGCCAAAGGTGGAAAAGGGATCGATGAGATTACTCACGAACTCGCCGCAACAGACTTCGGAATTATCTGCGTAACCCCGGAGAACCAAACATCGACGTGGATCAATTTCGAGGCAGGTTCACTCGCTAAAAAGTTCGAAACAGCGCACGTGGCTCCATTTCTCATTGCCATAAAGATTGCAGAACTAACTGGCCCTCTATCCAAGTTCCAAGCGACCGTAGGCGACAATCGAAGCGACGTCCGGAAGCTAATTGGCGACCTAAATAGCGCGCTAGCCGGACGAACGGTGGCGGAAGATCGCCTGGAACGAGCATTTACACGAAGTTGGCCTGAACTGGAAAGCGCCCTCCAAGAAGCTCAGAGGTCATCCTTGTCGGAAGGTGCGCGACATTCCATCAGACGGTCCGAAGCGGAGATGCTAGAAGAGATCCTCCTACTAGTCCGGAAGCAAGAATATCGCGAAACAAACCTGGAAGGAAATGTGACTCAAGCGGAGGAAAAACTATCACGCAGTCGGCGCATCAGCGAGGATGAGTTTATCCTATCCTCTTTTGCGAAAATCGGATGGCAGGTGACCAGCTCCTCCTGGGGGAAATCAGGGGTAAGCGTTACCGCACAACCCTCAGAAGGCAGTAGCGTATTCTTGTCGCGCGATTTCATCGAACGTATGGCCAAGTCCCTGGACAGGCCCGTGATCGTGATGGACGAGTCAGGGAATGCGCTGACCCGCAGCGGCGTCAGCTTCCCCTAGCGTGCGCACCATTCGACTCATCGGTCAAACTTAGCCTCTACAGGTGCCGGCATTTTCTCTGTCTTCTTAAAGCGCAGGTCCTCGACTTTCTCTTCCTGGACCCATGCGTTCCATGCCTTGATATAGATAGCTACTTGCTCGCGCATGGTATACCGCCGCTTGGCGCTCCTCTTTTTCACGTGAGGGACCTTAAGGAGAGCGAGCCGCGGATCCCCAACCTCAAGATTTGCACCTGAAGTCAGCCCCTCGATCCAACCATCCGACTTGACTGCGGGGGCCGCCTCCGACGTGACGAAATACCCTACCGCCATCCCAGTCTGACTGGCGAACACATGCTTAGAGATCTCACGGCCCATAACCACGGCCTCTCGATACATGTCACTGTCCTCTTCCTGTGCCGCAAGAATCCGGCTGTTTGCGATTCGAGCCCCACTGCCGCTCCACGAAGATTCCGGCATGTTCTTGAAGAGAAGAACGTGACGAATGGTGGAGTAGAGTACGGGTAGATACTTTTCGCCCGTAAATGAAAGCGCGTCCACACCACTACGCCGCTTCCCTGTATCAAGGACAGGAAATGCGGCTCTCGGAAGCCCTTCAAAAACGTACATCCATACCGGCACCTCTGCCTTAATAATGGCATTCAAGCGGTGCTGGCCATCGAGGAGGCAACCTGTATCGAGAGGCCCGTCGAGTGCAATTCCCTGATGCGTCAACTGCCACTCTTTACGGGCAATCGAATCAGCCAGGAAATCAACTTGCCCCCAGTCCAAGCGTCGATTGACTACTGCTCGCGACAGCAGAACCTCCGCCATCTCTGGGGTAATAAACACAAGACGTGGCGTGGGCGCACCCTCGGGAACCTTGTTATCAATAACCATCCCACAACTATACTAACCTCCAACGACGCAGCGTTGCCGAAGGCTTAAACTGATCGATTTCGAGCTTTTTCGCCGAACAAGTAAGAGCTCCAATGTCGAACTTGTTTAGCGTGGAAATATCAGGATGGAAAAATACATTTTTCCCATAATATGAACTTGAAGGCTCGGGCGCTGCCAACGGCGGTGAGTGGGTGAGTCGACTCGCCCCTCGGTGGGCGTCTACCTCAAGCCGGGTGGGCCATCCAGGTGGCGCGCGGCTCTGGCCGTCGACCAGCTCAACGGGAAGCAGCAAATCCCTCTCCATGTAATAGAGTCTGTACTATACTCTGGGCATGAAGACGACACGAGCCGGAACCACGGAGAACATCTCCGTCTCCATGCCCACCGAGCTGATCAGTGAGCTCCGCTCCCGAACCGGTCGCCGCGGGCTGTCCAGCTACATCACCGAGGCGGTCCGTCACCAGCTCGCCATGGACGGGCTCGCCGAGATCGTCGCGTCACACGAGGAGGAACACGGCGCGCTCACGGAGCAGGAGATCGAAGCCGCTCGTCGTGAGCTGTTCGGCGACCAGAACGCCGGTGAAGTCGAGCGGGGCGCCGCGTGAAGGAGCAGCCAGCCCGATCGCTGGTGCTCGACTCCGAGGCGCTCTCCCTGCTCCTGCACAACAACCGCGGGATGGCGGCTCGCATCGAGGCATCCCGGCAGGCCGGGGTTCCCGTCCTCGTGTCGGCGCTGACCATCGTCGAAGCCGTGCAGAGGAAGACCGACCTGGCGCGCTTGAGGTGGGTGCTCTCCCGGCTGCGGGTGGAACCGGTCACCCAGGAGGACTCATTGACCGCAGTGACGCTGCTTCAGGACGCGGGAGGGCTACACGGGCACAAGTACGCGATCGACGCCCTCGTCGCCGCGCTTGCGTTCCGCGCCCCGGCCCCGGTGATCGTCCTGACCTCCGACCGCGACGACTGGTCGAAGCTCTGCGGGAGCCGCGTGATCATCAGAGAGGTGTGAGCACCGCCGACTACTGCGTTTGCGAGTTCACTGGCACCAGTGGCACGCCGCGTACCCGACGCTGAGCAGCACCGGGACCCCCCGCCGCTCCGCCTCCGCGAAGGCCTCCGGCCCCCAGGGCCACCAGTCGACCGGGTTCTCGGCATGTTGCAGCAGGTACGGCGAGGTCGCGTCCGCGAGACGGTTCGGCATGCCCCCCATCCTCGCGCATCGGGGGCCGGGCGCCGGGACACCGGCTGCGGCGAGCCGGGCCCCGCGCGCGCCCGCGCGCTACTCCTTGGGGGCTTCCGGCTCCTCCGCGAAGTCGACCTTCTTGAACTGCCGGTTCATGGACTTGGCCAGGAACCAGGTGGCCACGCCGAGGGCGGCGAAGACGACGAAGCCGAGGAGTCCGGGGGTGACCTTGGCGTCGTCGACGGCGAGGTCGGCGGCGAGGTTGACGAGGTTCACGGGGGCGCTCATATCTCTATGGTGGCCCGGCTCACGGGGAGCCGGGCCATCGGGGGGTGGTTCAGTCGCGCGTGTCGGCGGCCTCGACGGCCAGGGTGGGGGTGCGCAGGCCGGCGAACAGGTCGTCCTCCGGCAGGTCCACGTCGATCAGGGTACGGGCGAGTTCGTAGTCCTCGGTGGGCCAGACCTCGCGCTGGACGTCCAGCGGGACGCGGAACCACGGCCCGTCGGGGTCGATCTGGGTGGCGTGGGCGATCAGCGCACGGTCGCGGGTCTCGAACCAGTCGCCGCAGCTCACCCGGGTGGTGATCTCGCGCTCCTGGCGGCCGCTCTTCTCCCAGCCCGCGATCCACTCCCCGTACGGCGAGTCGTGGCCGTGCTCGGTGAGGTACTGGTGCAGGGCGCGGATGCGGCCCATCGGGAAGCCGTGGTTGTAGTAGACCTTCAGCGGCTGCCAGGGCTCGCCGGCCTCCGGGTAGGCGTCCGGGTCTCCGGCGGCGTCGAAGGCCAGCATGGTGATCTTGTGGGTCATGATGTGGTCGGGGTGCGGGTAGCCGCCGTTCTCGTCGTAGGTCGTGATGACCTGCGGCTTGAACTCCCGGATCAGCCGGACCAGCGGTTCGGCCGCCTCCTTCACGTCCTCCAGGGCGAAGCAGCCCTCGGGCAGCGGGGGCAGCGGGTCGCCCTCGGGCAGGCCGGAGTCGACGAAGCCGAGCCAGGCCTGCTTGACGCCCAGGATCGCCCGGGCCTCGTCCATCTCCTTGCGGCGCACCTCGTGGATGTTCTCCTCGATGTACGGGTCCCCCTGGAGCTTGGGGTTGAGAACCGACCCGCGTTCGCCCCCGGTGCAGGTGGCCACGAGCACGTCCACTCCCTGCTCGACGTACATGGCCATGGTGGCCGCGCCCTTGCTGGACTCGTCGTCCGGGTGGGCGTGCACCGCCATCAGTCGCAACTGCTCAGTCAACGCCTTGCGTTCCTTCCACATATCGGGCGTTCCGCGAAGTCCGGTCCGCCCACCGTACGAGCCGCTCACGTCGGGGCCGCGTCGCCGCGGGACCGGCCGCGGACGAACCCCGGCCCGGTCGAGCCCCGCCCCCGCCGGACCGGCCGCGGGCGTGCCCCTCCTATAGTGACGGACTGGAGGAGCGTCGCATTCCCCCGCACCACCCGCGCGGCCCTCCCGTCAGGAGAGGACTGGGTCCGATGAACGCGAGCACCACCACCCCGCAGCTGCCCGAGGGGCGCTACGGCCGGCGCGGCGACCGCGATTCGGACCGCCGCCTGAAGGTGGTCGGCGCGGTCTGCGGCGTGCTGGGCCTGGGCCTGGTGGCCTGGCTGGGCGGCTCCTACCTGCTGCGCGAGACCACGATCAACGGCTCGGTCCCGACCTTCCAGGCGGTCTCGGACTCCGAGGTCGAGCTGCACCTGGCGGTGCGCAAGAGCGGCGGGACGGCCGGCAGCTGCACGGTCCGCTCGCAGGGTTCGGACGGCTCGGTGGTCGGGGTGGCCGACTTCCCGGTGCCGGCCGGCGGCTCCAGCTACGACGCCGTGGTCACGCTGCGGACCACCGCCCGTGGCACCACCGCCGAACTGCTGGGCTGCACGCCGGCGAAGAAGTAAGCCCCCGAAGGAGCGCGGAGGAGGAGGCCCGGCCGCCGAGTCGCACCGGCAGCGCGCCGCGCTCACCGGTACTCTGCCGGGCACCGGCGCATAACCGATCGGGAGAACGGGCATCCGTAGGAAGTCCCGCACCCGGCCCGGCACGCACCGCCCCCGTACACCGTGGCGCATTCGCTGTACACCGTGGCGCAACGCCGACGTCAATGGCGCGCCAACGACCCTTCTGCTTGTCGGCAGGACTTGTTAGGCTCGTGGTTTCGCCCCTTCCGCACCGGATGGTACGGGAGCGGGCGTTGCTTTGTAGTTACGACCGATATCACCACCAACCCTGCTGACGACTCACACCCTCAGCACAGCCCCAGCACCTACGAGGAGCACCCGTGACCCAGACCAGTGAGAACGTGACCTGGCTCACTCAGGCCGGCTACGACCAGCTGAAGGCCGAGCTGGATCACCTGACCGGGCCCTGGCGCATCGAGATCGCCCAGAAGATCGAGGCGGCGCGCGAGGAGGGCGACCTCAAGGAGAACGCCGGCTATCACGCGGCCAAGGAGGAGCAGGGCAAGTACGAGCTGCGCATCCGCCAGCTGACCCAGCTGCTGGAGCGTGCCAAGGTCGGCGAGGCCCCGGCCGACTCGGGTGTGGTGGCCCCGGGCATGGTCGTCACGGTCGCCTTCGACGGCGACGAGGACGACACCATGGAGTTCCTGCTCGCCTCGCGCGAGGTCGCCGGCGCCGACACCATGGACGTCTACTCGCCGCAGTCGCCGCTGGGCCGCGCGATCGACGGCAAGCAGATCGGCGACGAGGCGACCTACGATCTGCCGAACGGCAAGCCCGCCATGGTGAAGATCGTCAAGGTCGTGCCGCACGCCGGCTGACCAGGCCTGATCCGGCGTGATCCGGCGCGATCCGGCCTGACCAGGCCTGACCGACAGACGAGGGCGGGGGGGGGGGGGGGGAGGCCGCGGGTGCCCTCCTTGTGGGCCGGGGGCGGTTTCGCCCCCAAGCGAACGGTGATTTTGTCCCGAAAAACAGGGGAAAAACCCAGTGGTTAACC
>NZ_JBWKEQ010000010.1:182619-188863 GCF_056435365.1 Kitasatospora sp. NPDC043949
GTCGCGGCCTTCTCTCCCCCCCCCCCCCCCCCCCCCCCCTCTCCCCCCTCCCCCCCCCCCTCCCCCCCCCCCCCCCCCCCCCCCGCCCCCGCCCCCCCCCCCCCCCCCCCCCCCCCCCCCCCCCCCTCGCGGCGTACCGGGCGCGGTTCAGCCCACGGCCGAGCGGTACTTGCGCACCGACAGCCAGGAGAACACCGCGGTGATCAGCACCGACCAGAGCACCGACACCAGTGCGGCGTGCTGCATCGGCCAGGTGGCGTCCACCGGGCCGACCTGGTTGCCGAACAGGTCCCGGCAGGCCTGCACGGTGGCGCTGAACGGGTTCCAGTACGCGACCGCCTGCAGCCAGCCCGGCATCGAGCTGACCGGCACGAAGGCGTTGGAGACGAAGGTCAGCGGGAACAGCCAGATCAGGCCGGCCGAGGTGGCCGCCTCGGGGCTGCGCACCGAGAGGCCGATCAGCGCGCCGATCCAGGAGAACGCGTAGCCGAGCAGGAGCAGCAGGCCGAAGGCGCCGAGTGCGTTGAGCACGCCGTCGTGGATCCGCCAGCCGACCAGCAGCGCGACCAGGGCCAGCACGACCACGGTGAACGCGGTCTGGCACAGGTCGGCCAGGGTGCGGCCGACCAGCACGGCCGAGCGGGCCATCGGCAGCGAGCGGAAGCGGTCCACCAGGCCCTTGGTCATGTCCTCCGCGATCCCGGCGGAGGCGCCGGCGACGGCGAAGGTGACGGTCTGGGCGAAGATGCCGGCCATCAGGAACTGGATGTACGAGTCGGAGCTGGAGCTCGCCCCGGGGATCTTGATCGCCCCGCCCATCACGTACGAGAACAGCAGCACGAACATGACCGGCTGCATCAGCCCGAAGACCACGATCTCGGGGATCCTGGTCATCCGGCGCAGGTTGCGCTTGGCGACCACCCAGGAGTCGTGCAGGGTGGCGGCGACGCCGCGGCGCTGCCTGGGCATCGCCTCGCCGATGGCGTGCTCGGTGGCGGTGCTCATCTCAGCGCTCCGTTCCGGCCGCGACGGCCTGCTTGTCCGGTCCCTGGCCGTCGGAGCCGTCCGGCCCCTCGGCGGGCGGCCCCTCGGCGGACGGCCCGCCCTTGCCCCGACCGCCCCGGCCGCGGCCGCCGGAGCCGTTCTCCTCCTCCACCGCCTCGGCGACGTGGCCGGTGAGGGTGAGGAACACGTCGTCCAGGGTCGGGCGGCGCAGGCCGATGTCGTCGATCTCGATGCCGCGGGCGTCCAGTTCGCGGATGACGTCGGCGAGCACCCGGGCGCCGCCGCTGACCGGCACGGTGATCCGGCGGGTGTTCTTCTCCACCGCCGGCTCGCCCAGCGCGTACCCGGACAGCGCCGCGACCGCGTCGGTGACCAGGCCCGGCTCGTGCACCACGACCTCTATCCGCTCGCCGCCGATCTGGGCCTTGAGCTGGTCGGCGGTGCCGCGGGCGATCACCCGGCCGTGGTCGACGACGGCGATGTCGTGCGCCAGCCGGTCGGCCTCCTCCAGGTACTGGGTGGTGAGCAGCAGCGTGGTGCCCTGCTCGACCAGGGTCTCGATGACCTCCCAGAGCGCGAGCCGGTTGCGCGGGTCGAGGCCGGTGGTCGGCTCGTCGAGGAACATCACCGGCGGCCGGACGACCAGCGCGGCGGCGAGGTCGAGGCGGCGGCGCATGCCGCCGGAGTAGGTCTTGGCAGTGCGGTCCTTGGCCTCGGTGAGGTTGAACCACTCCAGCAGCTCCAGCGCCCGGACCTTCGCCTGACGGGCGCTCATCTGGTAGAGCTCGCCGACCATCTGGAGGTTCTCGAAGCCGGTGAGGTACTCGTCGACCGCCGCGTACTGGCCGGACAGGCCGATCAGACTGCGGACCTTGTTGGGGTGCTTGAGCACGTCGACGCCGGCGACCACCGCGCGGCCCGAGTCGGGGCGCAGCAGGGTGGTGAGGACCCGCACGGTGGTGGTCTTGCCGGCGCCGTTCGGGCCGAGCAGCCCGAGCACCGTGCCCTCGGGGACGTCGAGGCTCACGCCGTCCAGGGCTCGTACGTCGCCGAAGGTCTTGACCAGGTTCTCGGCTTGGATGGCTGGCGCCATGGCCTGCCTCATCTCCTCGGACGAATATGGGCGATCTGTCACACTCTGCCCCTTTTTCGGGCATGCGGGCGACTCGGTTTTCGCCTACCGGCACACAGAACGCGATGTATCGCGAGTCTGGCAGCACGCGATATATCGCGTCAAGGCATAGGGCTCCGCCATCGTGACAGGGACCACTGACATCCACCGAGATCCGCTGAGGCCCGCCCCGCACCATCCGGCGCCCGAGACGCCAAGCCCCCCAAGCGCCCCAGGCTTCTCAGGCTCCTCAGGCTCCTCAGGCTCCTCAGGCTCCTCAGGCGTCTTCGGGACTCAGCTGGAAACGACGTACCCCGCGTCCCGCAGCTCGCCGACCACGGCCGCGCAGTGCTCCGGCCCCTTCGTCTCCAGGTGCAGGTCCACCTCGACCTCGGTCAGCCCCAGCCGCGGGTCGATCCGCACGTGCGCGACGTCCAGCACGTTGGCGTCCAGCCTGGTCAGCACCCCCAGCAGGTCGGCCAGCGAGCCCGGCTTGTCCGCCAGCCGCACCCGCAGCGACAGGTACCGGCCGGCCGCCGCCAGCCCGTGCCGCAGCACCCGCTGCATCAGCTGCGGGTCGATGTTGCCGCCGGACAGCACGGCCACCACCGGCCCCTCGAAGGAGTCCGGCTGCTCCAGCAGCGCCGCGATCGGGGCCGCCCCGGCCGGTTCGACCACCAGTTTCAACCGCTCCAGGCCGAGCAGCAGGGCCCGCGACAGCGCGTCCTCGGAGACCGTCCGGACGCCGTCCGCCAGCGAGTTGACCACCTCGAACGGGATGTCCCCGGGCCGGCCGACCATGATCCCGTCGGCCATCGTGGCGTAGTGCTCCAGCGACACCGGCCGCCCGGCCGCCAGCGAGGGCGGGTACGCGGCCGCGCCCGCCGCCTGCACCCCCACCACCCGGACGTCCGGCCGCAACGGCTTGACCGCCGCCGCGATCCCGGCCAGCAGGCCGCCGCCGCCCACCCCGGCCAGGATGGTCCGCACCTCGGGGCACTGCTCCAGGATCTCCAGCCCGACGGTCGCCTGGCCGGTGACCACGTCCCAGTGGTCGAAGGGGTGGATGAACACGGCGCCGGTCGCCTCCGAGTACCGCTGCGCGGCCTGCAACGCCTCGTCCACCGTGGCACCGTGCAGCCTCACCTGCGCGCCGTACTCCCGGGTCGCCGCGACCTTGGGCAGCGGTGCCGCGACCGGCATGAACACGGTCGAGTGCACCCCCAGCAGCGAGGCCGCCAGCGCCACCCCCTGCGCGTGGTTGCCCGCGCTCGCCGCCACCACCCCGCCGGCCCGCTGCACCGGCGAGAGCCCGGCGATCCGCACGTACGCGCCGCGCAGCTTGAACGAACCGGTGCGCTGGAGGTTCTCGCACTTCAGGTGGACCGGCGCGCCGATCAGCCCGGACAGGTACCGGCTGCCCTCCATCGGCGTCACCCGGGCGATTCCGGCGAGCATCTTCTGGGCGCCGCGGACGTCGTCGAGGGTGACCGGCCAGTTGTGCATAACGCCAGCCTACGGTGGTCGACACCGGCAATCCGGGATGCCGGGGCTGTTCCCGGGCCCGCCCCGCCCGCGTACGCTGCTGCTTCTGAGCCTCCCTCACCGCACGACGATCGTGAGCCGCGATGACGACGACCTCGCCCCAGGCCACCGACCGCACCGACCCCGTGCACGCCCGACTCCAGTACCAGCTGGCGGTGTTCGCCCGCCGGATGGACCAGGTCCGGACCACCGGCGGCGGTCTCGGCGCGCTGGACCGGGCCGCCTACCTGCTGCTCGACCGCCTGGAGCGGCACGGGCCCGCCAACGTCAAGGCGCTGGCCGAGTCGCTCGGCGTCGACTCCTCCACGGTGACCCGGCAGGTCGCCCCGCTGGTCGCGGGCGGGTTGGTCGGCCGGGTCCAGGACCCGGCCGACCGCCGCGCCGTACGCCTCGCGCTGACCCCGGTCGGCTCCGGCCGACTGGCCGAAGTCCGCGACGGTCGGGCCGAGTTGACCCGCCGCCTGACGGCCGACTGGCCGCCCGAGGAACAGCAGGCGTTCTGCGCCCTGCTGGCCCGCTTCAACCACGCGATGGAGTCGTACACCGCGGACCAGCAGGGCCAGTGACCGCCGACGGCCGGAGGCCGTCCCTCGCGCTCGGACCGATCACCCGTCGACACACAGCCGAACGGGTGCATTAACACGATTTTCAGATGACAACACCAACGAGTCACGATGCTCGGCCCTCCAGCCCGGAACACTCCGAGGGCCCCATTGTGTCCACATGGTGAGAGGACTGAGGTGAAGCCCAGTCAGAACCCGGTGACCACCGTCACCTGGAGACGCCGACTCGGCAGGACGGTGGGTTCCGTCCTGGCCCTGACGCTCGTGCCCTTCGGCATGTCACTCGTCGCACCGCCGGCCGCGTACGCGGCCGGTCTTCCGGGCGGCCTCGGGCCGTGCCTGGGTGCGGACTGTCCCGCGACGTTCCCCCCGGTCAACAACGGTCCCTTCGCAGGCCGCGACGACGGCGTGAACATCTTCGTCGGCGGCGACTTCAACGTCGGCGGTTCCGCCGCGGAGGCCGAGGGGCACGTGGTGACCCTCGGCAACTTCGACCTGAACAAGGCCCCGGGAGGCAGCTCCGTCTACAACATCGGCATCGTCGGCGTCGGCTCACGGGTCCCCCCGCCGAACGGCGCCGACTTCCTCACCGCCGGAGGCAACGTCACGGTGGCCCCGGGGCAGAGGCTCCTGGCGGAGGGCGGCGTCGTCCGCTACGCGGGCACGGCCACGGGCACCATCGTCGGCACGAAGGTCCAGGAAGCACAGGCCGTGGCCGCCTACACGCCGCTGCGCGGTCAGCTGCAGACGGCGAGCGAGTGCTACGCCGGGGTCGGCACACCCCGCCCCGTCACCGGAACCGCGGTCAACCAGGGGTACCAGACCCTGTTCACCGGTGACGGCACCTCCGCACTCCAGGTCTTCAACGTCGACTTCGACATCGCCGGGAACGGAGGTTCCACTCAGGGCATCGCGTTCGCCGGCATCCCCGCGAACGCGACGGTACTCGTCAACCTCGTGGGCGGCGCCCGCACCATCAACACCTACAGCGGGAGCCTCCAGGACACCGATCCCTGGAACCGGCTGCGCGAGCGCCTCCTGTGGAACTTCCCCGCCGCGACGTCCGTCACGCTCAAGGGATCGGGGCAGTTCCAGGGCAGTGTGCTGGTCGGCAACCCGGCCAGCACCGCCACCATGAGCCTGCCCGGTCTGAACGGACGGTTCTTCACCACCGGTTCGCTGCTCCAGAACTCCGGCTCGGGGATGACCGGGACCGAGTTCCACGCCTATCCCTTCAACGGCGACCTTCCGGCGTGCGGAAGTCCCGCTCCCACCGCCTCGACCAGCGTGACCAAGGTCGACTCCGCCACCGGGCAGCCCCTGGCGGGGGCCACCTTCCAGCTGTGGCGTGAGACCAACGGCGTCCCCGGCCTCCAGACCTCGGGGGTCACCCCGGACACCGAGGTGGGCGCCCCCTGCACGACCGGGGCGAACGGCGTCTGCTCCACGGCCGGTCTCCCGTTGGGCACCTACTACTGGCAGGAGACCGCCGCTCCCCCCGGTTACGACCTGCCGCAGCCCGCGGTGACGACCGTGGTCCTCGACACGAACGGGCAGAACGTCCCGGTGACCGTCCAGGACACCAAGTCCCCGATCGTCGAGACCGGGTCCACAAGCGTGACCAAGGTCGACTCCGCCACCGGGCAACCGCTGGTCGGCGCCACCTTCCAGCTGTGGCACGAGACCAACGGCGTCCCCGGCCTCCAAACCACCGGAACCAACCCCGACACCCCCGTCGGCTCCCCCTGCACCACCGGAGCAAACGGCGCCTGCTCCACGACAGGTCTCCCGTTGGGCACCTACTACTGGCAGGAAACCGCCGCTCCCCCCGGCTACGAACTGCCCCAGACCGCGGTGACGACCGTGGTCCTCGACACCGACGGACAGAGCATCCCCGTCACCGTCCAGGACACCAAGACCATCGCCCCGACCGGCTCCACCACGGTCACCAAGGTCGACTCCGCCACCGGACAACCACTGGCCGGCGCCACCTTCCAACTCTGGCACGAGACCAACGGCA
>NZ_JBWKEQ010000010.1:188960-200233 GCF_056435365.1 Kitasatospora sp. NPDC043949
AGACCAACGGCACCCCCGGCCTCCAAACCACCGGAACCAACCCCGACACCCCCGTCGGCTCCCCCTGCACCACCGGAGCGAACGGCACCTGCTCCGCGGACAACCTTCCGTTCGGCACCTACTACTGGCAGGAAACCGCCGCTCCCCCCGGCTACGAACTGCCCCAGACCGCGGTGACCACGGTCGAACTGACCGTGGACTGCCCGTGTGTGACGATCACGGTCGAGGACGAGAAGTGCCCGCCGAAGCCGTGTCCGCGCCCCCCTCACCCGCCGCACTCATGGGCCTCAGCGGACTCATGGACCCTGTGGGGCGGATGGAACCTCTGGGACCTGGTACGCGGTGAGTCCGGTCCGAACGAGGACTGCGCTTCCGCGTCGCCCACTTCCTGGAAGCGCTCCTGAAGGACCGCTCCGGCGCGAGCGCGTGAGGGCATGACGCGATGGACCGGCCGGAGGAGCCCGCAGGGGCTCCTCCGGCCGAGTGCGCCGACAGCGCGTCAGGTGACCACCGAGGTCCCCAGCCGGCTCATCGAGGCCGAAGATCCTCAACAGAATCCGGGCCTCTGAACGCGTCCTAGCCCAGTGCCTGCTTGAGGTCGGCGAGCAGGTCGTCGATCGACTCGATGCCGACCGAGACGCGCACCAGGTCGGCGGGCACCTCCAGCGCCGAACCGGCCACCGAGGCGTGGGTCATCCGGCCCGGGTGCTCGATCAGCGACTCCACGCCGCCGAGCGACTCGCCGAGGGTGAACAGCTGCGCGCGGTTGCAGACCTCGACCGCAGCCTCCTCGCCACCCTGGACCCGGAACGAGACCATGCCGCCGAAGGCCTTCATCTGCTTGGCGGCGATCTCGTGGCCGGGGTGCTCGGGCAGGCCCGGGTACAGCACCTGGCTGACCTTCGGGTGGCTCGCCAGCAGCTCGGCGACCTTCTCCGCGTTGGCACTGTGCCGGTCCATCCGGACACCCAGCGTCTTGATGCCGCGCAGCACCAGCCAGGCGTCGAACGGCCCGGAGACGGCGCCCATCGCGTTCTGGTGGTACGCCACCTCCTCGCCCAGGCTCGCGTCGGCCAGCACCAGCGCACCGCCGACCACGTCCGAGTGGCCGCCCATGTACTTGGTGGTGGAGTGCACGACCGCGTCCGCGCCGAGCGCGATCGGCTGCTGCAGGTACGGGCTGGCGAAGGTGTTGTCGACCACCAGCAGCGCGCCGGCGCCGTGCGCGACCTCGGCGAGCGCGGCCAGGTCGGTGATGCCCAGCAGCGGGTTGGACGGGGTCTCCACCCAGACCGCGCGGGTGTTGGGGCGCAGCGCGGCCCGGACGGTGGCCAGGTCCTGGGTGTTGGCGACGGAGAACTCGACGCCCCAGCGGGTCAGCACCTTGGCGAACAGCCGGAAGGTGCCGCCGTAGGCGTCGTTGGGGATCACGATGTGGTCGCCCGGCTTGAGGATGGTGCGCAGCAGGGTGTCCTCGGCGGCCAGGCCGGAGGCGAAGGCGAGGCCTCGGGCGCCGCCCTCCAGCGCCGCGAGGCACTCCTCCAGCGCGGTGCGGGTCGGGTTGGCGCTGCGGCTGTACTCGTAGCCGCCCCGCAGGCCGCCCACCCCGTCCTGCTTGTAGGTGGACACCTGGTAGATCGGCGTGACGACGGCCCCGGTCTGGGGGTCTGCTTCCTGACCCGCGTGGATGGCGAGGGTCTCGAAGCCCTGGGGAAGCTGGTGCTCGGTCATGGGTCGAGCCTAGTGGCCGTGCGGCCCGGCGCCCTCCGGAACGTCCCAGCCCGCCGTGAACCGGGCCGGCTGCGAACCGGGGCTGCGGCGGAATCCGGGCGGCGCCGGAATCCGGGGGCGGCCCGCCGCGTTGAATCCTGCGCAACCCTCCCTACCCCGCAGGAGCAGGCCGTGCTGTTCAACCGCCACAAGACCTCGCTCGTTCCCGCCGACCAGGCGCTGCCCGGCCGGGAGTCGCCGGGCTTCGCACTGCGCGAGCCGCACACCGTGCTCGGCCACCCGCTCACCGGGCCGTACCCGGACGGCCTGGAGGTGGCCGACTTCGGGCTGGGCTGCTTCTGGGGCGCCGAGCGGACGTTCTGGCGCCTGCCCGGTGTCTGGACGACGCTGGTCGGCTACCAGGGCGGCTACACCCCCCACCCGACGTACGAGGAGGTGTGCAGCGGGCTGACCGGGCACACCGAGGCGGTCCGGGTGGTGTTCGACCCCTCGGTGATCTCCTACGAGCGGCTGCTGAAGACCTTCTGGGAGGCGCACGACCCGACCCAGGGCAACCGCCAGGGCAACGACGTCGGCACCCAGTACCGCTCCGCCGTCTACACCCACTCCCCCGCCCAGGCCGCCGCCGCGGCCGCCGGCCGGGACGCCTTCCAGCCGGCCCTGACCGCGCTCGGCTACGGCCCGATCACCACCGAGATCGCCCCGGCGGGCCCGTTCTACCCGGCCGAGCCGTACCACCAGCAGTACCTGTCCGACGCCAAGAATCCGAACGGCTACTGCGGCCTCGGCGGCACCGGCGCCTCCTGCCCGATCGGCGTGGCCCGCACGCAGAGCTGACCGTCCGTGACCGTTCCGGCGGGCCGGCCACCCGAGGTGACCGCCCGCCGGTCGGGGCGCAGACTGGAAGGGCCAGCAGACGGGCCTGCCTCCTCTCCGCGCGGGCGGCCGGGCCGTCCGCGCGGAGAGGAGTGCGCCATGTCCGGTCTCGTCCGCATGAACTTCGACGCCCCCGAGGAGGTCCGCCCCTTCGAGGAGGGCACGGGGGAGCTGCGCCTGGTCAACCTGGACGCCGGCCCGGTGGGCCGGGCCGTGTTCCACCCGGGTTGGCAGTGGTCCAAGCACGTGAAGCCGATCGCCAGGACCGACAGCTGCCGGGCCGCCCACACGGGGTACGTGGTCTCGGGCCGGATGAGGATCGTCATGGACGACGGTCAGGAGACCGAGTTCGGCCCCGGCGACCTGATGATCTGCCCGCCCGGGCACGACGCCTGGATCGTCGGCGACGAGCCGTGCGTCATCGTCGACTGGCAGGGCTTCGCCGACTACGCCAAGCGCTGACCGGCGGGCTCCCGGCGGCTCCCGGCGTCAGACCGCGCTGCCGGCCTTCCAGGCGGCCCAGCCGAGGTTCCAGCCGTTCAGGCCGTTGTCCGGCGCGACGGTCTTGTCACCGGAGTTCACGACCTCGACCACGTCGCCGACCATGGAGCTCTTGTAGAACTTGTAGCCGTCCGTGCTGCCGTCCTGCGCGCCCTTGGCGTCCTGGAGGCCGATGCAGCCGTGGCTGGTGTTCTGGCCGCCGAAGATCGACGACGAGGACCAGTAGTTGCCGTGGATGAAGGTGCCCGAGGTGGTGAGCCGCTGGGCGTGCGGCACGTCCGCGATGTCGTACTCGCTGCCGAGGTTGACGGTCTGCGAGTTCATCCGGGTCTGCTGGAACTGCTCGGAGATCACCATCTTGCCGCCCCAGGTGCGGTGCTCGGGCGACCCGCCGGAGATCTTGTAGACGGCGCTGACCTGGCCGTCGGTGGTGACGGTGAGCTTCTTGGCGCCGAGGTCGGCGACGCTGGTCTGGGCACGGCCGATGGTGAAGCGGACGTCCTTGGACTGGGTGCCGTAGACGCCCTTGGCGCCCTCGACGTCCTTGAGCCGGAGCTTGAGGGTGACCTTGGTGCCCTTGGCCCAGTACTCCTGCGGCCGGAAGTCGAGGCGGGTGCTGGAGAACCAGTACCCGACGATCTCGACGCCCGGCTCGGCTATCACGGTGATCGCCTGCTGGACGGCCTTGCGGTCGGTGATCGGCTTGCTGAAGGTGATCGAGACGGGCATGCCGACGCCGACGACCGAGCCGTCCTCGGGCGTGAAGTAGCCGACGAAGGTGTTGGCCGGGGTGGCCGTGGTGAAGGTGGCGTTGGCGTCCGCCTCCAGCTTGTCCTTGTCGAGGGCGGTGGCGGCCACGGTGTACTTGGTGCCGCTGGCGGGGGCGGCGGCCGAGGTCCAGCTGGCGCCGTCGGAGGCGAGCTGGCCGGCCAGTTCCTTGCCCGTGGAGTCGGTGACCTTGACGGTGCCCAGGGTGCCGTTGCTGACGGTGACCTTGACCGGCTCGCTGAAGCTGGCGGAGGCGGCACCGTCCGCAGGAGTGACGGTGATGACGGCGGTCGAGGTCTTCGGCGCGCTGCTGGTCCCGCCGGAGCCGCTGCCGGTGCCCGGGGTTCCACCGGAACCGCCCGAGCCGCCCGAGCCGTTGGCGTCGGCGCTCTTGGTGTCGTTGCAGGCCGCGAGCAGCAGGACCGGCGCCCCGATCAGGCCCGCGAGCACTCCGCGCCGGCTCCAGTTGCCTCCGCCTGCCCGCCCCTGACCGTCCCGTGCCGTCACGTCGCGTCTCCCTGCTGATCATCCCGGGCATTTACGGATACAGAAACGCAATCCGCCCGTGCACGGTTCCACCTCCGAAGGGTAAGCGATCGTATGAGATGACCCAACTTCCCGGTGAACAGGGAAAAAACGCCCGGCCTGCGGGGCAGACCGGGCGTTCACGAGCGGTGACGAGCCAGCGGGGCGAGGCCGCTACTCGGCGGACTCGTCCACCACGTACTCGTCCCACCCCTCGTTCTCGGGGTCGAACTCGGTCTGCGCCGACTCCCAGGTCGCCGAGGCCAGCTCGACACCCGGCACGTCGCCGAGCAGCGCCACCGGGTCGATGAAGTGGGCGAGCGAACCCGACGGGTCCACCTCGATGGCGTCGACGGACTGGGCGCGCTCGTCGTCGTCGAGGTACTCGTCCTCGGTCACCTGCTTCAGGGCGGCCGCCTTGAGCGCGCCCTCGTCGGTGATCTCCGCGATGAGCTCGATCTTGAGCCGGACGTAGCGCGGCTCGTCCTGGGTGGTTTCAGTGCTGGTCATGCGTGTGAGCGTACGGGAAGGGCCGGTCCCTCGGAGAAGGACCGGCCCTGCCGTTCTCCGCCTCGGTTCCCCCACCCGGGAACCGCGGAGACGCGCCGTGCGGCGCGCGGTGCCGCGGGAGCCGCCGCACCCTGTCGACCGGCCGCAGCCGGGCAGGGGCGGGACGACGGCGCCTCCCGCGGAGGCCCCTCTCCCCCGTTGCCGGGCTGGAGGGCGGACACGGCGGGTCGGGTCAGGACCGCCCGACGTGTCCGGAGCCGACCGCGTCCGCCGGGGAGCCGCTCCCGGACGGTTGCCGTCGTCTCGCTCGGCGTCTTGCCGTTGACCACCACGATGCCGGACCGTTGTTAACCGCGTGCTGCGGGCAGGTGACGCCGGTGTACCACTTCGCCCGTGGGCGAACCGCGGGCAAAGCGTGGGCGAACCCTCGTCCGCCCCGCCGACCGGAGCCGGCGGCGGGATCGGGGCCGGCGGCGGGGCCGGTCAGGGCCGGGGCCGACGGGTCAGTGCGCGGCGCGGCCGGCGAGGAAGCCCAGCAGGTCCTGGCGGGTGACGATGCCCTGCGGCTTGCCCTCCACCAGCACCACCGCGGCGTCGGCCTTCTCCAGCACGGTCATCAGGTTGGTGACCGTCTCGCCCGCACCGACGACCGGCAGCGGCTTGGACATCACCCGGTCCAACGTGTCGGTCAGCTCGATCTCCTTCGCGAAGACGCCCTCCAGCAGCAGCTTCTCCGCCACCGAGCCGATCACCTCGCCGGCCATGATGTCCGGGTGGCCGGCACCCGGGGAGACCACCGGCATCTGCGAGACGCCGTACTCGCGCAGCACCCGGACCGCCTCGGCGACCGTCTCGTTCGGGTGCATGTGGACGAACTGCGGGATGCCCTCGTGCTCGATGGCGTCCTTGCGGGCCAGCACCTCGCCGATGTGCGCCTCGTCGGTGGCCGAGGGCAGGAAGCCGTAGTCGGCCATCCAGTCGTCGTTGAAGATCTTGGACAGGTAGCCGCGGCCGCCGTCCGGCAGCAGCACCACCACGACGTCGTCCGGGCCCAGGTCCTTGGCCACCTCCAGCGCGGCCACCACGGCCATGCCGCAGGAGCCGCCGACCAGCAGGCCCTCCTCCTTGGCCAGGCGGCGGGTCATCTGGAAGGAGTCCTTGTCGGAGACGGCGACGATGCCGTCGGCGACGTCACGGTCGTAGGCGGTCGGCCAGAAGTCCTCACCCACGCCCTCGACCAGGTACGGCCGGCCGGTGCCGCCCGAGTAGACCGAGCCCTCCGGGTCGGCGCCGATCACCTTGACCTTGCCGCCCGAGACCTCCTTCAGGTAGTTACCGGTGCCGGAGATGGTGCCGCCGGTGCCGACGCCCGCCACGAAGTGGGTGATCCGGCCCTCGGTCTGCTCCCACAGCTCCGGACCGGTGGAGTGGTAGTGCGAGGCCGGGTTGTCCGGGTTGGAGTACTGGTCCGGCTTCCAGGCGTTCGGGGTCTCCCGGACGAGCCGGTCGGAGACGTTGTAGTACGAGTCCGGGTGCTCGGGGGCCACGGCGGTGGGACAGACGACCACCTCGGCGCCGTACGCGCGCAGGGTGTTGATCTTGTCGGTGGACACCTTGTCCGGACAGACGAAGATGCACTTGTAGCCCTTCTGCTGGGCCACGATCGCCAGGCCGACACCGGTGTTGCCGGAGGTCGGCTCGACGATGGTGCCGCCCGGCTTCAGGGC
This sequence comes from Kitasatospora sp. NPDC043949, assembly GCF_056435365.1. Lineage (NCBI taxonomy): Bacteria > Bacillati > Actinomycetota > Actinomycetes > Kitasatosporales > Streptomycetaceae > Kitasatospora > Kitasatospora sp. NPDC043949. Next base: position 195,599 of record NZ_JBWKEQ010000010.1, read on the forward strand.
GCCCGAGGCCTCGGCGGCCTCGATCATGCGCATCGCGATGCGGTCCTTCACCGAACCGCCGGGGTTGAAGTACTCGACCTTCGCCAGCACTGTCGCGCTGATGCCCTCGGCGACCTTGTTCAGCTTGACCAGCGGCGTGTTGCCGACGAGGTCGATGATCGAGTTGTGGTACCGCACGGGGGTCCTCCCGGTTGTGGGCATGCGAGTGCTTTCGGTACTGCAAAGCCTAGGCCGTGCCGCCCGCCCCAGCCCGCCCTTCCGCCCCACCCGTCCCTCGCCCCGCCCCGGCCCCGCGCGGCGGCCCCCCACCCGCCCTCCTCCCCCCAATGGCCCAGCCCCGCAGGTAGCCCCGGCCCCCGCGCGGGTAGGAGGGGGGTGCAGGCATCGCCATGGCCCCGGAGGGGGCGGCACGAGGACGCGAAGGGGGCATCGGATGCCAGGGGCACAGGACTCGCGGGCCCGGGTGGCCCGCCGGATCGCCACCGCGGCGGCGTACGGCGGCGGCGGGCTCGGCCTGCTGGGCGTGGGCCTGGTGGGCGTGCTGCTCACCGAGAGCAAGCTGGCGATCCAGGCCATCGGCGTGCTGGAGGGCGATCCGCCCAAGGCCGACGGCGTCTACGGCGAGGCCTTCGCCGACAGCTCCGCCGCCACGCAGCCGCCGCTGGTGCTGGCCGTCCTCGGTGACTCCACCGGCGCCGGCCTCGGTGTGCTGCGGGCCCGGGAGACCCCGGGCGCGCTGCTGGCCGCGGGCCTGGCCTCGGTGGCCGAACGCCCGGTCCGGCTGGTCAACGTGGCCCGCACCGGCGGCCGTTCCGCCCACCTCTCGGGCCAGCTGGAGCAGGCGCTGCCGCACCACCCGGACGTCGCCGTGCTCATGATCGGCGCCAACGACGTGACCCGGCACAGCCCGGCCCAGCTGGCCGTCCGCCAGCTCGGCGAGGCGGTCGCGGCGCTGCGGGCGAACGGCTGCGAGGTGGTGGTCGGCACCTGCCCGGACCTCGGGACGATCAAGCCGGTGCACCCGCCGCTGCGCTGGGTGGCCCGTCGGCTGAGCCGGCAGCTGGCGGCCGCGCAGACCATCGCGGTCGTGGAGGCCGGCGGCCGGACGGTCTCGCTGGGCTCGCTGCTGGGCCCTGAGTTCGCGGCGCGCCCGGAGATGTTCGCCGCCGACCGCTACCACCCGTCCGCCCAGGGCTACGCGACGGCCGCGATGGCCGTGCTGCCCTCGGTGTGCGCCGCGCTCGGTCTCTGGCCGGAGGAGGAGCGCCCGGCCGCACCCGTGCCGGGCGGGACGGTGCTGCCGGTGGCGATGGCCGCCGCCGCCGCGGCCGGGCGTTCGGGCACCGAGGTCGCGGCCGTCGAGGCGGAGGGCGCCGGCCGCCGCTGGGCGTTGCTTCGCCACCGGCTGCGGGTCGGGCTGCCCGGCTCGTGGGCGCCCGAGGAGGCCGGGGAAGGAGCCGTTCCAGAGGCCGGCGACACGTCGGCCAGCTCACACGCCGGGACGGGTGACGCCTGATCTACCAGGCGGTAACTTTCCTCCCGGACGCCTGTCCGCCGTCACCCAGCGAGGAGCCCGCCATGCCCGAAGCCGTCATCGTCAGCGCCACCCGTTCGCCGATCGGCCGGGCCTTCAAGGGCTCGCTCAAGGACGTCCGCCCCGACGACCTGACCGCCCACGTCATCCAGGCCGCCCTGGCCAAGGTCCCGCAGCTCGACCCGCGCGAGATCGACGACCTGATGCTCGGCTGCGGCCTGCCCGGCGGCGAGCAGGGCCACAACCTGGCCCGCATCGTGGCCGTCCAGATGGGCATGGACTACCTGCCCGGTGCCACCATCACCCGCTACTGCTCGTCCTCGCTGCAGACCACGCGGATGGCACTGCACGCGATCAGGGCCGGCGAGGGCGACGTCTTCCTCTCGGCCGGCGTGGAGACCGTCTCGCGCAGCGTGAACGGGACCTCGGACGGCATGCCGGGCACCACGAACCCGGTCTTCGACGAGGCCCAGGCCCGTACCGCCAAGCGCGCCGAGGAGGGCGGCGGGGAGTGGCACGACCCGCGCGAGGACGGCCTGCTGCCGGACGCCTACATCGCGATGGGCCAGACCGCCGAGAACCTGGCCGCGCTCAAGGGGATCACCCGCGCCGAGCAGGACGAGTTCGGCGTCCGCTCGCAGAACCTCGCCGAGGCCGCCATCAAGGCCGGCTTCTGGGAGCGCGAGATCACCCCGGTGACGCTCCCGGACGGCACCGTGGTGAGCAAGGACGACGGCCCGCGCGCCGGCGTCACACTGGAGGGCGTCTCCGGCCTGAAGCCGGTGTTCCGGCCGGACGGCACCGTGACCGCCGGTAACTGCTGCCCGCTGAACGACGGCGCCGCCGCGCTGGTCATCATGTCCGACACCAAGGCCCGGGAGCTGGGCATCACCCCGCTCGCCCGGGTGGTCTCCACCGGCGTCAGCGCGCTCTCCCCCGAGATCATGGGCTACGGCCCGGTCGAGGCCTCCCGGCAGGCGCTGCGGCGGGCCGGCCTGACCATCGACGACATCGACCTGGTCGAGATCAACGAGGCCTTCGCCGCCCAGGTGATCCCGTCCTACCGGGATCTCGGCATCGACCTGGACAAGCTGAACGTCAACGGCGGCGCGATCGCCGTCGGCCACCCGTTCGGCATGACCGGCGCCCGGATCACCACCACCCTGATCAACTCCCTGCAGTGGCACGACAAGCAGTTCGGCCTGGAGACCATGTGCGTCGGCGGCGGCCAGGGCATGGCGATGGTGATCGAGCGGCTCAGCTGACCCGCCGGGCCGCCCCGAAAGGGTCTGGACCACCCATTTGGAGTGACCGTGAGTAATTGAGGGCCGGATCACATCGCGAGGTCGATCCGGCCCTCTTTTCGCTCGTTTTCAGCTCGGAAATCGACACTGCGGAGCGGATCAACTCCACTGCGTAGAACGGTGTTACCTAACAATTTGGGGACAAGAGCGAAAGTCCCCCACAAATTAGACATTCGCCACTGCGGCAACAGCCCCGGATGCGGCAGTGTGGACACGTAACCCCGTTCCGCTCCTCGCTAGGAGTACGTTCCGTGAGCGCCGTCTACACCATCCTGCTGCTGATCCTGATCACCGTGTCGACCGCCGTGCTGCTCCACCTCCGGGGACTCTCCCGCCGGCTGGACGCGCGGGCCGCGGCCCAGGCCGCACCCGCCCCGGTGGACCAGGCCGCGATACGCCAGGCCGTCACCGAGGCACTCGCCGCCGACCGCGAGCGGGAGATCACCGAGGCCCGGGCGTTCTGGGCCGAGCAGGAGGCCCGCGCGGCCGAGGACGCGCCACTGTTCGACTCCCCGTACACCGGCCCGTTCGCCAGCACCGACGAGTGGCCGCTGTTCTTCCCCCGCCCCACCGGCCCGCAGGACGCCGTCGACAACGCCGGCACCATGGACCCGGAGTTCGGCGAGGCGCTGCGCTCCGCGCTGGAGGACCTGATCAACGAGGGCCCCGCCGAGCCCGGACCCGAGGGCGGCTCGTCGCTGTTCCCCGGCCAGGGCGCCGGCACCTTCTCCACCGGCACCTCCTCCGCCGGCTCCGCCGAACCCACCGGGGACGCCCGCGCCCGCCGCGAGGCCGACCTGCTGGCCACCGGCCTGGAGGCCGGGCTGCTGGACGCCGACCAGGCCGTCGAGGACGCCCCGGTCGCCGCGCCCGACCCGCGCCGCCACCCCTCCCACCCCGACTTCGTGCCCAGCCAGGCGCCGTCCCGCGAGTGGACCGACACCCGGCTGGCCACCCTCGCCGACGAGGCCGTCGCCCTGATCGACGTCCGCCCGGGCCCGCTGGGCACCCTGGACGTGTACGCCTTCGCCGACGGCACCACGCTCTGCGTGGCCCCGGGCGACCGGGAGGCCGCCTACCGGCTGATCGACGCGGTCCGTGCCGGTGAGCACGTCCGGCTGCTCGGCGGCTCGCGCTTCTCCGGCTCGTACTCGCTGACCTTCTCCACCGACGAGGAGGCCGTCTACGTCCTCGCCGACCGGGTGGTCGCCAGCATCTGACGCCGCCCCAGCAGCGCGGCACACCACAGCACGCCGAAGGCCGGCCGGGTCAAGGGGTTACCGACCCGGCCGGCCTTCGGCGTGTCCGGACGTCTATCCGCAGAGCGCCGCCGTCTCCCGCACCGCGGCCAGCGCCCCGGCCAGCACCTCCGCGGCCGCCACCGGCCCGCCCGGCAGGGCGACCGCGTCGCCCTCCGGCAGCGCCGCCAGCGCGGCCGCCAGGTCGTGCCCGGCGACGGCCAGTTGGTCCCCCGCCGCGAAGGCCCCGGCGTCCGGGAACTCCCGCTCCGGCCCGCCCTCCGCCGCCAGCGCCAGGGCCGCCAGCCGCCGGGCCAACGCCAGCGCGGCCCCCGCCCGGGACTCGTACCCGGGCACGGCGCCCAGCAGTTTGCTCTGCGGCAGCGAGCGGAAACGATCCGCCAAGGAGTCGACGGCTTCGACCAGGAGCTGTACGTCATGCATGACAGGGAGCCTAAACGCCGCCGGGGGGGGGGGGGGGGGTGTTGTTGGGGGGGGGGGGGGGGGGGGGGGGGGGGGAGGGAAGGGGAAGGGTAGAAGACAGGGGGGCAAAGGTTGC
>NZ_JBWKEQ010000010.1:200243-202048 GCF_056435365.1 Kitasatospora sp. NPDC043949
GGACCTCGACACCCTCGTCGCTAAAGATCCGCACCAGCCGGTCTCAGACCATCTCCGCCCCCCCCCCCCCCCCCTTCCCCCCCCCCCCCCCCACCTCCCCCCCCCCCCCCCCCCCCACCCCCCCCCCCCCCCCCCCCCCCCCCCCCCTTCCCCCCCCTCCCCCCCCGCCGGCAGTGGTACGGCGGGAACGCGATTAGTCGTCGCCGCGCAGGATCGCGATCAGGCGCAGCATCTCGACGTAGATCCAGACCAGCGACAGGGTGAGCCCGAAGGCGGCCCGCCAGGCCTCCTTCTGCGGCGCGCCCTGGGCGATGCCCTCTTCGATCGCCGCGAAGTCCAGCGACAGGAAGAAGGCGCCGAGGGCGATGCCGATCAGGCCGACCACGATGCCCAGCGGGCCTGAACGCAGCCCCATGTCGGCGCCGAACGCCATCGCGATCATGTTGACCAGCATCAGCAGCACGAAGCCCATGGCAATCGCGATGCCGATCCGGGTGTAGCGCGCGGTGACCCGGATCCGGCCGCTCTTGTAGGCGAACAGCATCGCCGCGAAGACCGCCGCCGTGCCCAGCACCGCCTGAATCGCGATGCCGTTGATGACGGTGTTGAGCGCGTGCGTGACCGCGCCGAGCGCGAAGCCCTCAAGAGCCGCGTAGGTCAGGATCAGCGGCGGGCTGACGCTGCGCTTGAAGGAGACCACCAGGCCGACGACCATGGCCACCAGGCTGGCGCCGATCGCGAAGCCGAAGTTCTCGAACGGCAGCACGAACCAGGCCACCGCGCCGGCGGCGACCAGGGTCAGCAGCGTCATGGCCGTGCGCACGACCACGTCGTCGAGCGTCATCCGCCCGGTGGCGGCGGGGCCGGCCGACGGCCCGTTGTACATCTCGTACAGCTGCTCGTCGGTCAGCGGGCCCTGCGCCTGCGGCTGCTGGGCGTAAGGGGTCCCCGCGTAGGGGTTGTTGCCGTACTGGCCCCCGGCCTGCGTGGTGGTACCGAACCCCGCGTAGCCGGGCTCGCGGGTGAAGGACCCCTCCCGCGAGAAGACCGGGTTGCTGCTTCTCATTGCACATTCCCTCCGTGGCGGCACTGCACCGCCCAGCCACCAGGGTAATGGCTTGGCAAAAATATCGGGATACGCCGCGAGGAGGATCACTGAACGACTCCCGGCGGGGACGCCGTCGGCGCCCCCGCGAGTCGAGCGGTGCCCGGAGCCGGACTCGAACCGGCACGGCCTCGCGGCCAAGCAGTTTTAAGCTGCCCGTGTCTGCGTTCCACCATCCGGGCGTCCTGAGGACGGACCCCTCCATCGGCCGGAGAAGAAGCGCTCCACCCCCGGTGCGGGCCACCCCAGAGCCTAGTCGCCCGCCTCGCCCTTTCGCATGTTCCCAGCCAGGGAAGTTGTCATGTTTCCTTGCGATCTGACGAACAGTCCGCAATTCGGCCACGAAGTGTACGAGTTCCGGCCACCGCCCAGCGCTCAGGGTCGGCGTCATACCCCAGGAGGAGGGCGTCACCTGGCCGTACGCCCAGCGGTGGTCAGGCCAACCGTCCGGCGGAGCGACGAGAACTCGTGATCACACGGCGGAGCATGGAGGTACGGCCGGGCGCCCCTGGCGGCCCGGCCGTCCAGGCGCCCAGCGCGTCTCCCGCAGCCCGCGACCACCAAGGAGCACCCCCGTGACCACGTCGACCGCAACCGCCGTCCGGACCGGCCTGGCGGCCGCCCGCGCCACCGGCCTCAACAAGGTCTACGGGGACGGGGAGACCCGCGTCGTGGCCCTCGACAACGTCAGCGTCGACTT